>PLKS01000036.1 GCA_003140665.1 Opitutaceae bacterium | reverse complement strand
ACGCCCTGGCCCGCTGGCACCGACTGGCTGGGGACGAGGTCTTCTTTCTGACCGGGACCGACGAGCACGGGGACAAGATCGCCCGGGCGGCGGAGGCCAACGGGGTGAGCCCGCAGGAATGGGCGGATCAAACGTCGGCCCGTTTCGTCGAGGCGTGGGACACGCTCAACATCTCCAACGACGACTTCATTCGCACGACCGAGGAGCGGCACAAGCGGGTGGTGCGCGAGCTCCTGCAGCGCCTTTTCGACAAGGGCGACATCTACCTGGGGCAGTACCGCGGGTTCTACAGCACGGGGCAGGAGCAGTTCCTGCTCGAGAAGGACCGCAATCCCGACGGCTCGTGGCCGGAGATCTTCGGCGAGGTGACGGAGATCGTGGAGCCGAACTACTTCTTCAGGCTGCGGTCCTACCAGGGATGGCTGGTGGAATTCCTCGGGAAGAACGAGGATTTCGTGTTTCCCCGGTTCCGGCAGAAGCAGGTGACCGAGTTCCTGAAGGAGCCGCTGAACGACCTGTGCATCTCGCGGCCCAGGGAGCGGCTGGAGTGGGGGATCCCGCTTCCCTTCGACCCGGCGTTCGTGACCTATGTCTGGTTTGACGCCCTCGTGAACTACTACTCCGCCGTCGCCGACAAGCCCGGCGTCTGGCCCGCGGCATGGCACGTGATCGGCAAGGACATCCTGGTCCCGCCGCACGCGGTCTATTGGCCCATCATGCTCCATGCCGCGGGGATCGCCCTGCCCGGGGGCATTCTCGCGCACGGCTGGTGGCTCACAAGGGGGTCCAAGATGTCGAAAAGCACGGGAAACGCGCTGAATCCGCTCGACCTGGTGGATGAGTTCGGGGCGGACGCGCTCCGGTATTTCCTCATCCGGGAGATGCACGTCGGTCAGGACGGCGATTTTTCGCGCGAGCTTTTCCTCGTCCGCTACAACAGCGACCTTGCGAACGACCTGGGCAACCTCGTCAACCGCGTGCTCAACATGACGAGCCGGTTCGCGGGCGGGGTGGTGCCGGCCGCGGGCGCGGATGGCGACCCCGAGCGCGAGCTGCGCGGCCTCTGGGCGGCGACCGGGAAGGAATACGTGGCCCTCTTCGGGCAGTTCCAGTTCCATGCCGGGCTCGAGCGCCTCTTCGCGTTCATACGCGCCATCAACGGGTATGTTGAGAAGCGCGCGCCCTGGAAGCTCGGCAAGTCCTCCGAGGCCGCCGACAAGGCGCTTCTCCTGGCCTCGCTCGCGGTGATGGCCGAGGCGCTCCGCCTGGCCGCGGTGGCGCTGAGGCCGGTGATGCCCGGGGCCGTGGAAAAGATCGACGGCGTCCTCGGCTACCGTCCGGGCGGCGCCTGGCTTGACGAGCTGGCATGGGGGGGGCGGCTGGCCGGCGCCAAGCTCGCGCCCGCGCTCGTGCTCTTCCCGAGGCCGCAGCGCGAGCCGGAAAAGGCCCCGTGACCATCCTTCCCATCGATCCCGTCGCGAACGCCTCGCCCGAGGCGCTCAACGGGTTCCTGTCCGAGTGCCGAGATGCCGCCGCCCAGGCCGGGCGCCCGATCCTTGTGAGCATCACGATCGAGGTCGGGGACCTGGACCCGCTGGCGATCCTCGAGTCGATCTTCGAGCCCGACGAGAGGCATTTCTACGCCGAGCGGCCCTCCGAGGGGTGGGCGATCGCCGGCGCCGAGTCGGTCCTCGGGTTCTCGACCTCGGGCCCGGGCCGCTTCGCGGCGTGCCAGAGGTTCATCGACGAGGCGCTGGGCAGCGCGATCGCGGTCGGCGACCAGGACATCCCCTTCGGCGGCCCGCATTTCTTCGCGGCATTCTCGTTCCTGGACGCGGTGGGGCCAGGCGAGCCGTTCGAGGCCGCCTGCGTGTTCGTCCCCCGCTGGCAGGTGGCGCGCAGGGACGGCCGCACGGCGGCTGTCGCCAACCTGCTTGTGGAGGGGGATTCGCAGACCGATTCGCTTGCGGCCAAGGTCTGGAGGGCGCATTCCAAGTTTCGCTCGTTCGACTTCCCTTCGCCCGAACTTCCGGACGGGCGAACCGGTGTCGCGTCGTCGGTGGACGAAGTGGGCGGCCGCCGGAGCTACGAGAGCGCCGTGAGCCGGGCGGTCGGCCGCATCTCGAGGGGGGAGTTCGAGAAGATCGTCCTCGCAAGGGCGAAGGACGTGAGGGCGGCGGACCCGCTGCATCCCCTGAGGATGCTGAACGGGCTTCGCCAGCGGTTCCCCGACTGCAACTCGTTCTCCGTCGCGAACGGACGGGGCCAGAGCTTCATCGGCGCGAGCCCGGAGCTCCTGCTCCGCGTCGAGGGGAGCACGGCCTTCACCGAGGCCCTCGCCGGGTCGGCGGGCCGGGGATCGACGGCAAGCGAGGACGCGGCGCTCGGAAAGCGCCTCCTGCACAGCGAGAAGGACCTGAGGGAACAGCGGATCGTCCTCGATTCGATCCTGCGGGGACTGGCGCCGCTGGACCTGGACCTCAAGTACTCCGCCCGGCCCCTGCTCAGGCGCCTTTCCAATGTCCAGCACCTCCACACGCCCATCGAGGCGAAGTTGCCCCGGGGAGTCCGGCTTCTCGACATGCTCGGCAGGCTGCACCCGACGCCCGCCGTCGGCGGCAACCCGAGGGAGCTGGCCGTCCCGGCGATCGCCGAGCTCGAGGCCTTTCCCAGGGGATTGTACGGCGGCGCGCTCGGATGGATCGACTCCCGGGGGTCCGGGGAGTTCATCGTGGGCCTGCGCTCGGCCCTCATCGACGGATCGCGCGCGCGCATGTACGCGGGCGCCGGGATCGTGGCCGGCTCCTCCCCCGAGACGGAATTCGCGGAGACCGAGCTGAAGTTCAGGGCGATGCAGGACGCCCTGCTCGGCTCCTAGGCTCCGCGCACCCAGCCATGCCCCCCCCCGCGCTCGATTTCCGCAACGTCAACGCCCTCTGGGGGAGCGTGGTGGCCGAGACGCTTTTCCGGTCGGGCGTCTCCCGGGCGGTCGTTTCCCCCGGCTCCCGCTCGACGCCGCTCGCGTTCGCGTTCGCGCGTCATCCAGGAATTGAGGCGATCCCGGTGCTCGATGAACGGTCCGCGAGCTTCTTCGCGCTCGGCCTGGCCAAGCAGGACATGCGTCCGGTCGCGCTGCTGTGCACGAGCGGGACGGCGGGCGCCAACTATTTCCCGGCGGTCATCGAGGCCCACGAGGCCGGCGTGCCCCTGCTCGTGCTCACCGCCGACCGCCCACTCGAGATGCGGGGCTGCGCGTCGGGGCAGACCATCGACCAGCAGCGGCTGTATGGCGACTTCGTGGGCTTCTACCACGAGCTCGCCGTCCCCGAGGCGCGTGCGCCGCTGCTTCGCTATCTCCGCCAGACCGTCGCCCACGCGGTGGAGCGATCGCTCGCCCCCTGCGCCGGCCCGGTGCACCTGAACGCGCCGTTCCGCGACCCATTGGCGCCGACGGAGGACGGAGGCGAGACCGGGGCATTCGCCGCCGGCGTCGACTGGGAGGCGTTCTTCGATCACCTGGCCCCGCCGCCGCCGGTGGACGCCGTCTCCGAGATCCCCGGCTTCTCCCATGCGGTCCACGGCATCATCGTCGCCGGCCCGCATTCCGGCGCGGACTCGCAGGCCCATTCGGCCGCGGTCGGCGAGATCTCGCGAAGGCTGGGCTGGCCCGTCCTGGCGGACGGCCTGTCGCCGGCGCGCAATCATGCCGCCGTCGTTCCCCATCTGGTCACCCGGTACGACGCCATCCTGCGCAACACGGGCGCTGCGGAGTCGTTAAAGCCGGAATGGGTCCTGTGCCTGGGGGAATGGACGACGAGCAAGGTGCTCCGGGCCTGGATCGAGGCGAGCGGGGCGCCCGTGCTCTTCGTGACCGAGCGGCCGGACAACCGCGACGCGCTGCACGCCGCGACGCGCAGGATCGTCGCCCCCCTGCAGGCCTTCGCCATGGCGCTGCCCGTCGCGGACGCCCCCAACGGGTACGAGCGGCTCTGGGCGAACTACGAGGCGCGCACGCGGGCGTCGCTCGACGGCCGCCTGGCGGCCGAGGAGGCGCTCGTCGAGCCCAAGGCGGCGTGGCTGATGGGCGGCCACCTTCCCCCGGGGACGCCGGTTTCGGTCGCGAGCAGCATGCCGGTGCGGGACATGGAGTTTGTCTGGCCCGCGAACGACCGGGGGATCCGCATCTTCTTCAACCGGGGGGCCAACGGGATCGACGGCACGCTCTCGACGGCGCTCGGCGTCGCGCACGGGTCCGCCCCCTCGGTGCTCCTGACGGGCGACCTGGCGCTGCTTCACGACTCGAACGGCTTCCTCATCGCCCCCAAGTTCAAGGGAAGCCTCACCATCGTCCTCATCAACAACCACGGGAGCGGGATATTCGAGCACCTTCCCGTCGCCCAGTTCGATTCGATCTTCGAGGAGTTCTTCGCCACGCCCCAGGAGGTGGACTTCCCGCGCCTGTGCTCGGCCCACGGGGTGGGGCATGCCTATGTCGAGGACTGGGCCCATTTTGAGTCGCTGATATCGACACTGCCCGCGAGCGGCATCCGCGTCATCGAGCTGCGCGCCGACCGCAAGCGGGACGCGGCCTGGCGCAAGGAGGCGTTTGCTTCCGCTGCAAGGTAAGCGTATGCAACGAGCACACCCGATGACCCCGAAATGGAAGACCGCAGGGTCCTATTCCGACATCCTCTACCTGAAGGCGGGCGGAATCGCGAAGATCACGATCAACCGGCCGGAGAAGCGGAATGCCTTCCGGCCGGAGACGGTCTCGCAGATGATCGCCGCATTTGGCGACGCCCGCGACGACCCGCGCGTCGGAGTCGTCCTCCTGACGGGCGCGGGACCCCACACCGACGGGAAATATGCATTCTGCTCCGGCGGCGACCAGGGGGTCCGCGGCAGCGCGGGGTACGTCGGGAAGGACGGCGTCCCGCGGCTGAACGTCCTCGACCTCCAGAAGCTCATCCGCTCCGTGCCCAAGGTGGTGATCGCCCTGGTGGCGGGCTATGCGATCGGTGGCGGCCACGTGCTCCACGTCGTGTGCGACCTGACGATCGCGGCTGACAACGCGGTGTTCGGGCAGGTGGGGCCCGCGATGGGCAGCTTTGACGGGGGATTCGGGGCGGGCTACCTCGCCCGCGTTGTCGGTCAGAAGAAGGCCCGCGAGATCTGGTTCCTATGCCGGCGCTACGGCGCCGCCGAGGCGCTCGCGATGGGGCTCGTCAACGCGGTGGTCCCCGTGGGAGCCCTCGAGGCGGAGGGCGTGGCCTGGGCGAATGAAGTCCTCCAGAAGAGCCCGCTTGCCATCCGGCTGCTCAAGAGCGGATTCAATGCCGAGCTGGACGGCCAGGCCGGCATCCAGGAGCTGGCGGGCAATGCCACGCTCCTCTATTACATGAGCGAGGAGGCGAAGGAATTCCATTCCGCCCAGCGGGAAAAGCGGAGGCCGGACGCCCGCAGGTTTCCCTGGCTGCCCTGAGCCCCTGGCCCGCGCGGCGCCACCAGGCGAGCCGGCTCACGTCGCAGATCTGGCCGCTGAATGCCCGCAGGCAGTCGGTCGTGTTGACATAGCTGTGCCCGACGGCCACCTCCCTGATGGAAACCGCCTGGAGCGGCTCCTCGGCGTGGAGCACCAACTGCCCGTCGACGCGGACCTCCGGCAGGCCAGAATATGAGGGGGGCCGGTTTACTTCCCAAGCGATTTGCGGAGGTCCACGAGCTGTCCCGCGGAACCCAGCTTCTCGTTCCGGCTGGCGATGAACTTGGCGTACTCGTCGATGAAGATCTTGCCGGGCGGCCGAAAATCGAACTCGCCCGGATGGTCCCGGAAGAATTCCCGGTGAACGCGCGTCCATACGAGGCGCCCGTCGGTGTCGATGTTGACCTTTGTGACACCGAGCTTCGCCGCGGGCAGGTACTCATTGGGATCCACGCCCACGGCGTCGGCCATCTTGCCGCCGGCCGCGTTTATCCTGTCCACCTCCTCCTTCGGGACGGATGACGAGCCGTGCATGACGAGCGGGAAGCCCGGCAGGAGCACCTGGATCTTCCTCAGCACGTCGAAATGGAGGGACTGGCGGCCCTTGAACTTGTAGGCGCCGTGGCTGGTGCCGATGGCGCAGGCGAGGGAATCGCAGCCCGTCTTCCTGACGAAGTCCTGGGCCTCCGCGGGGTTCGTGAGGGTCGCGTGCCCGTCCTCCACCTTGATGTCCTCCTCGACCCCGCCGAGCATCCCGAGCTCGGCCTCGACGGAAAGCCCGGCCTTGTGGGCGGCCTCCACGACGCGCTTGGTGATCTCGACATTCTTCTCGAAGGGCTCGTGCGAGGCGTCGATCATNNCCGTGGTCCAGGTGCACCGCGAAGATCGCGTCGGGGAAAATTTCGCCCGCCGCGCGGATGATCGCCTCGAGCATCCGCTTGTCCGTGTACTTGCGGGCCCCCTTGGAGATCTGGATGATGAAGGGCGCCTGCGACTGGATGCAGCCGCGAAAGAGGCCCATCGCCTGCTCCGCGTTGTTGATGTTGTAGGCACCCACGGCGTACTTGCCGTACGCGTGCCTGTAGAGCTGGGCCGTGGTTACGATCATGCAGCGAACAACCTACGCCCCCGATCGCCGAGCCGACAAGCGTTTTTGCTGGGAAACCCCGGCGCTACCCCTTGCCGCCGGCCGCGGTCGACGCGGGCGGGGTGGTGGACCCCGTGCCGGCCGCCCCCTGGTTGGCCGCGCGCATCAGCTGCTGCATCTGCTGCTGGGCCTGCTGCTGCTGCTGGATCTGCTGGAGCGCGGAAAGCTGCGGCGCCGAGAGCACGCTCTGGGCCTGGGTGATGGCGTCGTTCGTCACCCGCGCATTGCCACCCCCGTTGATCAGGCTCATCGGGCTCGGGCCCGCATCGCCGCCATTTGAGGTGCCCGAGGTTCCGTTGCCCGCGTGCTGGGGCTGNNTGCGACTGGGCGAGGACCGAGATCATCTGGTTTGCCTCGTCGTCCGTGAGGGGCGTCTGGGAGTAGCTCAGCTGCTGCTGAAGGGTGTTGACCACGTTCCGCTCGGGAAGCGTCTGCTGGTACTGCTGATACTGCTGGTAGGCCGCGTCGCCGAGGGTCGACTCGATGGTCTGGTCGACCTGCGAGACCGCCTGGTTCATGAGGGTCTTGAAGCCGTCGGGATCCGTCCTCGGATTGATCCCCTCGTCGCGGGCGGCCTGCAGGACGTCCATCATGGCCTGCTGCTTGTCCCCAAGGAGCGACTGGAACTGGGCGAGCTGCTCCGGGCTCAGGTTGAGCGCCTTGAAGAGCGGACCGTACGTCTGGCTGATGCGGCCCTTCATCTGGATCGCAAGGAGCCGCTGAAATTCCGGGTTCCCGGCCAGCTCGGAAAACGCCCCGAAACGGCCGCCTTGGCGGCGTCCACCGGCGTTCGCCGCGTCGCCGCCTTCGGAGCCGTCGCCCGCAAGGTCCGCGCCGGCGCCGCGCCGGCCCCTCAGCGCGGCGATGCGATCCTCGAGGGACTTGATTGTCTTGCGCGCATCGGCAAGTTGCTTCTTGAGCGTAGCATTTTCTCCATCAGCGAGTTGCGCACGAAGGACGATCAGCTCTCGGTACTGGTGCCAGGTGAATGCCGCCGCCGCGACGAGGGCAACGGCCAGCAGGGCGATCAGCGTGTTCTTTGGAGATTTCAATGGGATGCAGCGTGAATAGACGCAGCGGCGGGCGAAAAGTTTCCGGGGATCACGATGCCGGGGGTGCCGCGCCCTCGGGCGCCTTCTTCTTGGCCTTCCTTCCGCGTGGCGGGGCGTTCGGGTCCTTTGGCGGCCGCGGGACGAACTCGAAGCCGGTGCTCCCGTCCTCCTTGAGCGCGAGGAAGGCGCTGAAGGGCCGGCGCGTGCGCTGGCTCCAGAACTTGTCGAGCAGGTCCGTCTTGCCCGTCTCCAGCAGCTTCATGAACTGCTCGCGCGGGATGTCCCGGGAAAGGATCCGGCGGGAGCACCGGGCAAGGATCTTGTCCTCCCCGTTTTCCACGCGCCTGACGACGTAGCTCTGGGGCGTCTCGTACACCTGGCCGCCGGCGAACCGGGGGCCCGTGGCGTCGGCCACCGGCAGGAGGCCCGTGAAGTCGATCTTGATGGCTCCGGTCGCGTCCCGCTGGCCGTCAAAGAGGAACTCGGCCTTCTTCTCCTCCTTGTTGTAGCGAAGGACGGCGCTGAACGGCCGGCCGGCCTTGGAGCGGAAGCCATCCAATGGGCCGATCTGCCCCTTTGCCAGGAGGTCGCGCACCTCGGACTCATCCATCTTCCGGTTGCCGATGACTTTGTAGATAATGAGCTCACCGTCCCTCGACTTGTATCCGCGAAGGGTCTCGATCAGCGGCTTGCCGTCCGTGGGCGACAGGATGTCCGTCTCGCGGGCGGCCGAGTCGTCCTCCTCGAACTTCTTCACGCGCCTGACGATTCCCTTGGTCGTATCGATGACCTCGGCCATGAACTTCTCCCGGGAGAACTTCCCATGCTCCATCTGGCGCAGCTTGAACTCCCATTCGCCCGTCATCGCTGGGCTGGTGATCTCCTCGGCCTTGACGGCGGTCAGGAACTGCAGGATCTGCTCCGCCTTCGCGGTCGGCACCAGCTCCCGCTGCTGGCGCTCCACGTAACGGGTGTTGATGAGGCCGTCGATCGTGTCCGCGCGCGTCGCAGGCGTGCCCAGCCCGCGCTCCTTCATCGCCTCGGCCAGCTCCTCGTCATCCACAAGCTTGCCCGCCCCCTCCATCGCGGAGAGGAGGGTGGCCTCCGTGTACCGGGGCGGCGGCTTGGTCGCCTCCTCGTGAAGCTGCGCCTCCGCCGTCCTGGCGCGCGGCGGCGTGCCGTCGGCGGGATCGAGGGCCGGAAGCGCCTTCGAGTCCGGGGAGTCGTCCTCGACGGTGGTCTTCCCGTAGACGGCGAGCCAGCCGGGCGCCGTCAGCACCTTGCCCTCCGTCTTGAAACTGTGGCCCCCGACCGTGCTCATCCGGGTGGTGATGTCGAATTCCGCGGAGGGGTGAAAGACGGCGACAAAGCGCCGGGCGATCATGTCATAGATCTTCGCCTCCATGTCCTCGAGCTGCTTGGGCTCCTCGACGGTCGGGATGATCGCAAAGTGGTCCGAGATCTGGGCGTTGTTGAAGATCCGCCGGTTCGGCCCCAGCCAACCGGCGTCGAGCACCTTGGCCGCGTGGACCGCGAGGTCCCCCCGCAGGTTGGTGAGCGTCTGCCTGCAGGTCGGGATGTAGTCCTCGGGCAGCGCCCGCGAGTCGGTGCGCGGATAGGTGATCATCTTGTGCCGCTCGTACAGCGCCTGGGCGATCTGGGAGGTGCGCCGCGCGGTCAGGCCGAAGCGGTTGTTCACCTCGCGCTGGAGCGTCGTGAGGTCGTAAAGCCGGGGGGAGGCCTGGGTGCTGGCCTTCTTTTCCTCCGTGACCTGGGCCATCGGCCCCTTCCCCGGAACCGGGACGGCGCTTCCCCCCGTGCAGGCGGCATAGACCGCCTCGGCGCGCGCCTTGTCCCAGATGCGGTCGATGCGGTCGTGCTCGTCGGCATCCGTCCGCTTGAAGTCGGGCCTCTGGTAGACGCCCTGGTAGCTGCCCTTGGCGATCTCGAACTCGGCGGTGACCCTCCAGAATGCTCGCGGCTTGAAGCCGCGGATCTCCAGCTCGCGCGCATAGACGATCGCGAGGGTGGGGGTCTGCACCCGGCCCACGGAGGCCACGTTGCCGGCGCGCGACCCGAACATGCGCTTCGTCAGCGCGCGCGTCCCGTTGATGCCGATCAGCCAGTCGCTCTCGCTGCGGCACCGGGCCGCGTCGGCGAGGCCGCGCATCTCGGCGCCGTCCCTCAGGTTGCGGAACGCCTCCCGGATCCCCTCCTGCGTCATCGTCTGCATCCACGCCCGCTTCACGGGCAGCTTGCACTTGGTCAGCTGGTAGATGTACGTGAAGATGAGCTCGCCCTCGCGGCCCGCGTCACAGGCGTTGATCACCAGGTCGATGTCCTTGCGTCCCAGCAGCTTCTTCAGGAGGTCGAAGCGCGCCTTCGATTCCTCTATGGGCTTCAGCTCGAATTTTTCCGGTATGATCGGCAGGGCCTCCAGCCGCCAGAATCCGAACTTCTTCTTGTCGATGTCCTCCGGCATCTGGAGCTCGACGATGTGCCCCACCGCCGACGACACGACGTAGTCATGGTTCTCAAAGTGCTCCCCCTTCTTCGGGATTTTCTCCAGGGCGCGCGCAAGATCCGCTGCGACGGACGGCTTCTCCGCGATGATGAGTGACTTCATGAAGCCGCGAGCCGATAGGCCCCGCGAGCTGAGATTTCAAGGCTTTGTTTTTCGGGAGGGGATTCAGGCACCGGTTTTTGGAGTCTCCGCGAGGGCGCTGTCGAGCGCCTTGATCAGGGCTGCGATCGTGGCATCGGTTTCGTCCCCCATGTTGGAGATGCGGAAGGTCACGCCCTTCAGCTTGCCGTAGCCGCCGTCGATCACGAGCTGGTGCTTCGCCTTGAGCACCTTGTTCAGGATGGACAGGTCGTATCCCAGGGTGTTCGCGAAGCAGTTGAGCGTCACGGAACCATGGCCCTCCTTGGGGAAGAGCCTGAAGCCCTTGGCGAGGCCCCAGTCGAGCACCGCCTTGTTGAGCCGCGCGTGCCGCGCGTACCGGGCCTCGACGCCCTCGGCCTTGACGTCCTCGAGCTTCGACTTGAGCGCATAGATGATCGGGATGATAGGCGTGCTCGGGGTCATGCCGTTCTCATGGTTCTTCTGGAACTCGAGAAGGTCGAAATAGTAGCCGCGGTCGGTCACCTCCGAGGCGCGCTCGAGCGCCCGCTTCGACACGGAGACAAGCGAGAGTCCCGGCGGGAGCGCGAGCGCCTTCTGCGACCCGGTGATCATGATGTCGATCCCGAGCTTGTCCTTCGGGATCGGCATCGCGCTGAAGGAGCTCACCGTGTCGACGATCGAGATGACGTCCGGGAACTTGCGGATGACGGCCATGAGCGCAGGAAGGTCGCTCATGCACCCGCACGACGTCTCGTTGTGGATCAGGGTTATGGTGTCGAACTCGCCCGTGGCCAGCTTCGCCTCGATCACGTCGGGCAGGATCGGCTGGCCCCACTCGACCTGCAATGCGTCGGCCTGCTTGCCGCATTTCTTGGCCACGTCGAACCACTTGTCCGAAAACGCGCCGCTCATGCAGCTCAGCACCTTCTTGCTCACCAGATTGCGGATCGCGCCTTCCATCACGCCCCACGCGCTGGACGTGGAAAGATAAACGAGTTGTTTTGTGTAAAGCAATTGCTGGAGTTGTGGCTGGATTTTCGCGTAAAGGTCTTTGAATCCCTGGCCGCGATGGCCAATCATCGGCGAGCAAAACGCCTTGAAGGTTTTTTCGCTGACTTCGACCGGTCCAGGAATGTGCAGTTTGACATGTGGCATAAATTAAAGACGACTCGTGAAATTTTTCACAAGCGCCCGCAAATGGCAAGAAGTTTTGGTAGTGTCCTAATTTGAAATTTGCTCAAGGGGATACCGAAATCGGCCCCGGCGAAATAACCCTGAAAAACATACAAGGAGCGGCCCCTTGGACGATGTTTGTAACACCATAGCCGTCACCTGTATAGGGGAACGCATTTGTGCTGATTGAACTCCAAGAAATAAGATCACTGCTCGATTGAAGCACGCAAGGCAATCGCGGAAAAATCGGCGAGCCAGAACTACCCGGAGCGACAATTTGGTAAAAGCCATTACCCAATGGAGAGATTGTTAAAACGTCAGAAGCGGTCAATCGAATTGCCAACATTATGACCCAAAATATAATGCATTTTTTCATTCTGGCATCTTTGACGATTTGAACCCGCACGGCAGTTCCGCTGACACAACCGGCGGTATTTCCAGCACGGCAACGAATCGCGTCCGCTCGTCTTTGTCGCCGTCCAAATGACTCCATGCGTAAGCGCGTTTGGCTTTCGGGTGTCCGTGCAGATCGAAAATTTCAACGTCACCTTGCCATACCGTTTCGCCGCGAAATGCTTCATGGACAGGCACGGTTTTGGAGTCAGTCCCTCAAAAGCTCTCCCGCCCTCATTTAGTAACGGTCCGATGATAAATGTACCACCCGTAGCCGGTGAGGCTAAAGTCAGGGAGGAGGGTATCCACCGGGTTGGGTGTGCCATTGATGTTCACCGGCACAAAGCCTTCCATATTTGACAATTCAACCGACCCGGTCACGCGGCGGCTTGAAAGGTTGATTAAGACAAGGAACTCATCCTTCGCATCCTGTCGCTCGAAGCTGACGATTTCTCCCGGAGCCGTGTTCTGAAGCCAGACAACATCGCCGTTGTAGAATGCGGCGTATTGCTTACGAAGCTTGATCAGATCCCGGTAAATGTCGCGTAGCGGAGGGCGTCCGCCGGGGTGCCAAAACACCGGCATTTTTTCAAACAAAGCCGGGTCGGTGGACTCGGTGGCATCGCCCACTTCCATGCCGTTGTAAAAGAGCGGCACGCCGTCGAGCGTCAACATCAACACCTGCGCCGCAAGCGCGCCATCCATGCCGTAACGCGCAACCGCCCGGGTTTCCTCGTGGTTGTCTGTGAAGCGCAGGTGCAACGCGCCTTTGGGGAACTGCTGATCGGTGTGTTCCCACGATTCTCTCATGTAATAGGCGGGTTCTACGCTGCTCATGACCTTGTCCAGCGTGTAGACCATGCCCCATGAAGAATCCACGTCGAAGGCTTTGGAAAGCAGCGCCGGCTTGGCGCCAGCGTCAGCGAGAATGATGACATCAGGATTGATCTTCTCAAGTTCAGTCCGGGCTGCTTCCCAGAAATCAACCGGCACCGTGGGAGCCACATCGCAACGGAACCCGTCCACGCCGAAATCCCTCAACCAGTATTTCATCATTCCAATCATGTAGCTGCGCACATCTTGATTCGCATAATTCAACCCGGCCACATCCGCCCAACCGGGATTGGGCGGGATGATCACTCCATTCGTATCCTTTTGGTAAAACTCCGGTTGTTCCATAAGCACGCTATCCCAGGCGGTTTGACCGGCGACGATGTCCATGATCACTTTCATGTCGCGCTTGTGGGCTTCCTCGATCAGCCGCTTGAAGTCGTTGGTTGTGCCATAATCGGGATTGATGGCGTAAAAGTCGCGTACCGCGAATGGGCTTCCCATGGAACCTTTCTTCATCTTTTCGCCGATCGGGTGGATCGGCATGAGCCAGAGAATGTCCACACCAAGATCCTTTAATTCATCCAATCGGGCGGTAATCGCATTGAAATCCCCTTCCTTGGAGAAGTTTCGTGGAAAGATTTCATACACGACCGCACTCCGGAGCCAGTCAGGTGATTTGCGGGTGCCCGGGTTGGACGGATCCGCCTCTGAAACGACGGCAGAATTAATCGCCAGCCAACCAATGAGAGCTGTGGCGAGCAGGTATCGCAGTTTTTGTTGAATTCTGTTCATGGTGTTTGAGATATTGAGTTGATTTTTAGACGCATATTGTCGGTCTTTATTCCCAAGTAATAAAACTCACTTTACTTCACGGTTTTAACGCTGTCTGGCTGCGCATACGAATCGTTTTGCGGAACCGTTCGATGATTGGCATGCAAGGGAGTTTATCGTTGCAATTGCCCTTTGTCCAGCTTATTAACGCGGTATGAATGCCGCTTACCGTCATCGAAAGTTGCCGCCGTCGCCGCCTTGATCCCTACACCTATCTGCGCGAAGTCCTCACCCGCCTGCCACACATGACCAACCGCCAAATCCCCGAAGTCATGCCCCAAGCTTGGAATAAAACGCGCCAGCCGGTGCAACGCGTCACGTCATAACCTGCTATGGGGAGCAAAAGTCAAGTCGGCAAAAATCTGAACCGAAGGAAACCAGTTCGGCAAGTTTTACGATGGCAAAAAAGTTCGTAACAAGTATGTGATCTGCACATCTTTCAAGGTGTTCGCGAGCTTGCCGTTTTCCAAAATCAACCGGTTCACCATCACTTTGGTTTTGGTGAACGGTTTGTCAGTAGTCACAACAAAGTCGTAGGTTGTCTTGCGGTCTGGCGCGAGGCCGGGCTTGTCTTTTGTGCCGCCGATGATCCAATTGCGCGGCTTGTGCTGCCATTTTGCCTTGATCATCCATCAGGAAGATCACGGCGCGAACAGATTCGATATTGTTGGTGAATGTGTTCTTTAGCTCCAGTTCAATGAGTGTTTTGCTGCCGGTGGTCTTGGGCGAGGCAACTTTTACCACCAATGCAGCAGGTGTGTTAGAAGCCAACACCAGCCAGATACCAACCGCTATACTCCAGCGTTTCATAATTTTATTTAGTTCGATATTTTTCCATCGGCCACCACATGAACGAGTCAAACGGTCAACGCTCGAGTGACCTTTGTGGGATGTGGGTGGCCCTTGTGTTGAAACGTTCGGAATGATAAGTGAACACTCCTCCCCATTGAGGCAGGGCAGGTTAGTAACGTGAAGCTGCTCCGGCATTGACCTTCAAATGGGTGACGCTTTGTCATGCTATTGGTTGCCGTCATATTCTACAGGGTAGTTTCCCAAGCGTCATACGTTCCACCGGCCTTACTGGCGATTTTTCCCAATTGAACTGTCACGTGCTCGACATATTCTTCCGTCAGTGGCGCACCTTGACGCACGGCTAAAGTAACCCCAGAGTCATGATCGATAATTTCAGATTCAAATTTGGCTTCGTCAACCAATTGCTTTGCATGATCCGCGATACTTTTATTTTTAAACAATAAAAAATGCCTAACACCTGTAACCGTGTTCGTCTTCTTGATTTGTTTACGCAGCCTTGCGGCTTGGATAAATGCCTCAGCATATCGAGGGGTCCAACCCTGTTCGATGCGCGAAATTAATAATATGTCGTTCCATCCACTCTCAATCGATATATCCAATTGCTCATCTGTCAGTGTGCCAATTTTCCAGGATTTTGCACCATCCCAAAGCCACCATTGGTCTACCTTACCTGTTCGCGGGTTGATTAAACCATTACGGAAAAGCGGAAAATTCTTTGCATGCAGAGGAACCGCAGCACGGCTGACGTGACTTCACTTTTTC
>PLKS01000149.1 GCA_003140665.1 Opitutaceae bacterium | reverse complement strand
TTCGAGCCGTTCATCATCCGCCGGCTCAAGGAGCTCGGGTTCGTGCACACCGTGCGCGGGGCCCGCAAGATGATCGAGAAGCGCTCGCCGGAGGTGTGGGACATCCTCGAGGAGGTCACGAAGGGCCACCCGGTCCTCCTGAACCGCGCCCCGACGCTGCACCGCCTCTCCATCCAGGCGTTCGAGCCCGTCCTGATCGAGGGCGAGGCGATCCGCATCCATCCCCTGGTCTGCACGGCCTACAACGCGGACTTTGACGGCGACCAGATGGCCGTCCACGTGCCTCTGTCCCTTGAGGCGATCATGGAGTGCAAGCTCCTCATGATGGCGACCTCGAACATCTTCTCGCCCTCCTCGGGGAAGCCGATCCTCACCCCCTCGCAGGACATCGTCCTCGGGGCGTACTACCTGACGATCGAGCCCCGCAAGAAGGCCGCGAAGGACGTCCGCGTGCCGCTCCTCTCCGGCCTGCAGGAGGTCCTGTTCGTCAAGGCCGACGGCGCCGCCAAGATGCACGACTGGGTCGACATCCCGAACCCCGACTTCGGCCGCGACACCGTCTACGGCAACAAGGAGAAGAAGATCCTGCGCACCACCGTGGGCCGCGTCATCTTCAACCAGCTCTGGCCCGCGCCGATCGGGTTCGTCAATTTCCCGGTCCCGAAGCCGAAGCTCGGCGACCTGATCCTCCACACCTACAAGACCTCCGGCGACACCGTCACCGTCGAGGTGCTGGACCAACTGAAGGAGCTCGGGTTCTCGACCGCCTTCCAGGCCGGCATCTCCATCGGGATCGACGACATGATCATCCCGGAGTCCAAGAAGGAGATCGTGTCGGAGTCCCGTCGCAAGATCGCCGAGGTCGAGTCCCAGTTCAACAAGGGCATCATCACCGACGGCGAGCGCTACAACAAGGTCGTCGACATCTGGACGAACGCGACGGACCGCATCGCCAAGGAGGTCTTCGCCAAGCTCGAGGCCAACGAGGGAAAGACCGAGGTCAACCCGGTCTACATCATGATGGACTCGGGCGCCCGCGGCAACAAGCAGCAGGTCCGCCAGCTGTGCGGCGCGCGCGGCCTCATGGCCAAGCCGTCCGGCGAGATCATCGAGCGGCCCATCCTGTCCTCGTTCCGCGAGGGCCTCACGGTCCTCGAGTACTTCATCTCCACCCACGGCGCCCGCAAGGGGCTCGCCGACACCGCCCTCAAGACCGCCGACGCCGGCTACCTCACGCGCAAGCTGTGCGACGTGGCCATGGACGTCATCATCGCGGAGGAGGACTGCGGGGCCCGTGACGGCGTCTGGAAGAAGGCCATCTACGAGGGCGACGACGAGATCGTCGGCCTGAAGGAGCGCATCATCGGCCGCTGCTCGAGCGACGTCATCAAGAACCCCCTCAAGCCGAGCGAGGTCATCGTCGGCTCCGGCGACCTGATCACCGAGGAGATCGCGGCCAAGATCGAGGACGTCGGCATCGAGCGCGTGAAGATCATGTCCCCGCTCACGTCGTCCTCCAAGCAGGGGATCGACGCGAAGTCCTACGGGATCAACCCCGCGACCAACCGGATCGCGAAGATCGGCGACTCCGTCGGCATCATCGCCGCGCAGTCGATCGGCGAGCCCGGCACCCAGCTGACGATGCGCACGTTCCACATCGGCGGCGTCGCGTCGGGCGGCTTCAAGACACCCGAGATCCGCGTCAAGTCCGCGGGCACCGTCAAGTACCGGGCCCTGCGGCTCGTGCAGGCGGCGGAGGGCGGCAACATCGTCCTCAACAAGACCGGCTCGATCCAGATCCTCGACGACGAGGCCAAGGAGGTCGAGAGCTACAACATCGTGGTGGGCTCCTTCCTGCACGTCGGCGACGGCGAGAAGATCGCCAAGGGCTCCGTCCTGGCGGTCTGGGACCCCTACAACATCCCGGTCCTCTCCGAGAAGGGCGGCTCGCTCGTCTTCAAGGACATGATCCCCGGCGTCACCGTGAAGCGCGAGCTCGACGAGTCGTCGGGCCGCATCGCGACCGTCGTCATCGAGCACAAGGAGGACCTCAATCCCCAGGTCGAGGTCCGCGACGCCAAGAACAAGCCGCTCGCATCCTACTCCATCCCGGTCGGCGCCCAGATCGCCGTCAACGAGGGCGACACGATCGCCCCCGGCGCGCTGCTCGCCAAGACCCCCCGCCAGGCCTCCAAGACCAAGGACATCACCGGCGGCCTGCCGCGCGTCGCCGAGCTCTTCGAGGCCCGCCGCCCGAAGGAGGCCGCGGAGATGGCCCGCATCGACGGCATCGTCTCCTTCGAGGGCACGATCCGCGGCAAGCGCAAGCTCGTCGTCAAGAACGAGGAGACCCAGCAGGAGGAGGAGCACCTCATCGCGGCCGGCAAGCACATCATCGTGCAGCCGGGCGACGTCGTCCACAAGGGGCAGCACCTGACCGAGGGCGCCGCGGACCCGCACGAAATCCTCGAGATCCTCGGGCCGGCCGCGCTCTACGAGTTCCTGATCGGCCAGGTCCAGGAGGTGTACCGCCTCCAGGGCGTGACCATCAACGACAAGCACATCGAGATCATCATCCGCCAGATGCTGCGCAAGATCCGGATCACCGACCCGGGCGACAGCGAGTACTTCTGGGGCGAGCAGGTCGACCGCGCGGCGTTCCTTTCCGACAACCACCGGATCGAGGAGGCGGGCGGCAAGCCCGCCGAGGCCGAGCCGATCCTCCTCGGGATCACCAAGGCCTCCCTCGAGACGGAAAGCTTCATCTCCGCCGCCTCCTTCCAGGAGACGA
>PLKS01000206.1 GCA_003140665.1 Opitutaceae bacterium | reverse complement strand
CGTCTAGCCGCGGGCCCCCGGGGGGGGCGGGACCGGCCGGGATTTCGCCCCTCCCGGCCCGCGGACGGGCGCCGGCCCCGCCTGCAAATCACGCGTTATGGCGCTTGCCCAAGCCCCGCCCAGCCTATCTATAAATGGCCGGTGCTGCGCACGATTAATGACCGGCTACTCCCGACCGATGGGTTCGCAGGCAGGATGCCGCGATCGCCGCGGGATGTTCGCCCCTGGGCCGCCCTTCCGCCGGGGCGGCCGCCTGGCTTCCGCCGTACCCCGCGCGGGCCCGGAGGCGGCCGTGCACCGGGAGTGCAATCCCCTGGGCGAAAATGACCACGCTGAACGGCCCCGACGCGGAATCCTTCGAGGCCGACACTTGGGACGACCTCATCAACCACATCGAGGAGCGGCGGGTCATCCCCATCGTCGGCCCCGAACTGCTCACGGTTGAGACCGACGCCGGCCCGCGCAACCTCTACGCCTGGCTCGCCCCGCACCTCGCGTCGCGCCTTGGCGTTCCCGCCAGCGAGCTTCCCGCCGAGCCCACCCTGAACGAAGTCGTGGTTCGCTTTCTCGCCCGGCGCGGCCGGAGGGAGGACGCCTACACGCGGCTGCGAACGATCATGCGCGAGACCGCGTTCGCGCCGCCCCTCGCGCTTCGCCAGCTCGCCGGTATCTCGGATTTTGACGTCTACGTCACGACGACGTTTGACAGCCTGCTCGAGGACGCGCTCAACACGGTGCGCTTCGCCGGGCTGCGCAGCACCGATGTCGTGGCCTATACGCCGAACAAGGTCGCGGACCTGCCCGTCGAGCGGGCCCTGCTCGCGCGCCCCGTCGTCTACCACCTCCTCGGCCGCCTCTGCGCCTCGCCGACCTACGTCCTGTCCGACGAGGACACGCTGGAGTTCATGTGCGCGCTCCAGACCGATGCCTACTGCCCGGAGAAGCTCTTTGGCGCGCTGGAGAAGAGCCACCTGCTCGTCCTGGGCGGGGGCTTCCCCGACTGGCTCATGCGCCTTTTCCTGCGCCTGGCCAAGCGCCGGCGCCTCTCGGATCCGCGCGACGTCGGCGAGATCCTGGCCGACCGCCACGTGTCGGGCGAGCCGGGCCTCGTCTACTTCCTCAGGCACGTGAGCAGCCGCACCCAGGTCTACTCGGAGGGCGCGGAGGCGTTTGTCGCCGAGCTGCACAGGCGGTGGGTCGTGCGCCGGGGAGCCACGGCGGTGCCGTGGGATATCGGCGCCACCGGGTCGTCCGACCCCCGGCGGTTCCTGCCGCCGGAGCGCAACATGCCCGACCGGGCCGTGTTCATCAGCTACGCGCGGGAGGACCTAGCGGCCGTGAAGCGCCTGAAGACAGTCTTGGACGCCGCCGGCATTGCCACGTGGTTCGACCTGGACCGCCTCGGCAGCGGCGACGACTACGCCCGCAACATCCAGCGCAACATCGGCCGCTGCTCCTTCTTTGTCCCGGTCGTGTCCGCCAACACGCAGCGGAGGGTCGAGGGCTACTTCAGGCGCGAATGGTCGTGGGCGGTGGAGCGCACCCGCGGCATGGCCGAGGGCGCGGCCTTCGTCCTGCCGGTCTGCGTGGACGACACGCCCGAGGCCGGCGCGCTCGTGCCCGAGAAGTTCCTCGAGGCCCACTGGGCGCGCCTGCCCGGGGGCGAGCCCACGCCCGAGTTCACCGAACGCCTGCGCGAGCTCCTTGGCGCGTCCGGCCCGCCACCCCGATGAGCGCACCCACGACACCCTCCCCCGTCGACCGAGAAAACCCCTGGCCCGGCCTGGTCCCGTTCACGGAGGCGCAGCACGCCCTGTTCTTCGGCCGCGACAGCGAGGCCCAGGAGCTCGTCCAGCGCGTGGAGCGCAAGCTCATCACGGTGCTCTTCGGTCAGTCCGGCCTCGGCAAGTCCTCGCTCCTGCAGGCCGGCGTCTTTCCCCGCCTGCGCTCCGCCGGATACCTGCCGGTGTATTTCCGGCTCGACCACAACTTGAGCGCCGCTCCGCCCGCCGAGCAGCTCAAGGCGCTGATCGCCCGCGCGACGGCGGAGGCCGGGACGTGGACCCGCCCCGGCAGCGCCACCGCCGGTGAGACGCTCTGGGAGTTCTTCCATCACCGCGACGACCGGCTCTGCGCCGCCGACGGCAAGTTCCTCACGCCCGTCCTCGTCCTCGACCAGTTTGAGGAGCTCTTCACGCTCGGGGCCGCGGGCGACGAGACGCGCGCGCGCGTGCAGGGATTCCTGGCGGAGATGGCGGACCTGGTGGAAAACCGCCCCCCCGCGGCATTCGAGGCCAGGCTGGAGGCGGGCACGGCCGACGTCGAGGCCTTCGACTTCACGCGCAGCGACTACAGGATCCTGCTCAGCCTCCGGGAGGATTATCTCCCGCATCTGGAGGGCCTCAAGGCCGCGATGCCCTCGGTCATGCAGAACCGCCAGCGGCTCACGAGGCTGACGGGATCGCAGGCCCTGGACGCCGTTTCCATGCCGGCGCCGGGGCTGGTCACGGCCGAGGTCGCCCGGGCCATCGTGGCCTTCGTCAGCGGCCGCTCCGATCCCGACCTGGCGGAGGTCGAGCCCGCTCTCCTGAGCCTCGTGTGCCGGGAGCTCAACATTCGCCGCATCGTCACGGGGGCGCCCGTGATCGAGGCCGGCCTCCTGGAGGGATCGCGCTCGACGATCCTCGTGGAGTTCTACGAGAGGACGCTTTCCGACCAGCCGCCCGCCGTGCGCGCGTTCGTGGAGGACGAGCTACTCACCGAGTCGGGACACCGCGAAAACGTCGCCCTGGAGCGCGCGCAAAGGAGGCTCGCGGCCGCCGGCGCAGACCCGGGGGCGCTCGACGCGCTCGTCGACCGGCGCCTGCTTCATATCGAGGAGCGGCTCGACGTGCGCCGGGTCGAGCTGACCCACGATGTGCTCTGTGGCGTGGTCAGGGCCAGCCGCGACGCAAGGCACGGGCGCGAGCGCGAGGCCGCGGCCGAGAGGCAGCTGCGGGGCGCGAACCGCGCGCTCTGGCGCGCGCGCTGGGCCGCGGCGCTTCTCGTCGGCCTGTTCGTCGCGGTCTGGCTGGACCTGCACAGCATGTCCGAACGGGCGCTGCGGCGCCAGGCGCAGGACCTGAACGCCGTGATCACCGGGGTGCGCGGCTACTACAGCAAGAATGTCGTCAGCCGCATACTGGCCTCGCCGGGAACGACAAGGGTGGTGCACAACTACGCGGAAATCCCCGGGGCCATCCCGATCCCCGCGACGCTGTCGCTGGAGCTGGGCCGCGTCGTGAGCGAGAACCAGTCCAACATCGCCTACCGCTTTGTCTCCGACTTTCCGTTCAAGGGCCGGGCCCCCCACTCCCTGGACGAGTTCGAGACCGGGGCGCTCAGGTCCCTGAGGGAGAACCCGAAGCAGGAGCTGGTGTCCGTCAAGCGAACGATGCTCAGCGACCAGGTGCGCCTGATCACGCCGGTGATCATGACCGAGGGCTGCGTGAAGTGCCACAACTCCCATCCGGATAGCCCCAAGCGCGACTGGAAGGTGGGCGACGTGCGGGGCATCCAGGAGGTTGTCGTCAACCAGCCGATAGCCAAGAACCTCATGGGCTTCAGGTTCCTGACGATCTACGCGATGTTTGCGGGCGCATTCGGCTTCGTGCTGATCGGCGTGCAGCGCCACCAGGCCTCCTCCGAACAGGCGGGGACCGTCCCCCCAAGGGCGCCCAGGAGGCGGGATTCCTGAGGGCCCTCACTCCCACTCTATGGTCGCGGGGGGCTTTGAGCTCACGTCGAGGACCACCCGCGAGACGCCCCGCACCTCGTTCGTGATCCTCCCGGAGATCTTCTGGAGGAGGTCGTAGGGCAGCCTTGTCCAGTCCGCGGTCATCGCGTCGGTGCTTTCGACGATCCGGAGCGCGATCACGTAGGCGTAGTTGCGCTCGTCGCCGACCACGCCCACCGACTTGACCGGCAGGAAGACGCAGAACGACTGCCACACCTTCCAGTACCAGCCGCTCGACATCATCTCCTCCTGGAGGATCGCGTCGGCCGACCGGAGGATGTCGAGGTTGCCCGCCGTGATCGGGCCGATCACGCGGACGCCGAGGCCCGGCCCGGGGAAGGGCTGGCGCCACACCACCTCGCGCGGCAGGCCAAGGGCGGTCCCCACCCGCCGGACCTCGTCCTTGAACAGCTCCCTGAGCGGCTCGATCAGCTTGAGCTTCATCCGGGCGGGAAGGCCGCCGACGTTGTGATGGCTC
>PLKS01000050.1 GCA_003140665.1 Opitutaceae bacterium | reverse complement strand
ATCGCCACGAACATGCTGGCCGACGAAAGCGAAAGTGGCGGGCGGCGAGGGTATATGTTCCATAATCAGGGCGATGGGACCTTTCTGAACGTCACCGACAAGGCGGGCATCGCTCGGCACACCCGCAGTCATTCGGCAACCTGGTGGGACTATGATAACGACGGTTGGCCGGATCTTTACGTTGCCTACGACTACGGCGTGCCGGACTCCCTTTACCATAACAACCGGGATGGAACGTTTACCGACGTTTCCGGAAGCGTGTTGCCGCACACGCCTTTCTCCTCCATGGGCTCGGATTACGGTGACGTGAACAACGACGGGCTGATCGATTTCATCGTCGCCGACATGGCCTCCGCCACCCATGAGAAGGACCAGCGTATGATGGCCGATTCCAGGGCGCGCCTCGACGCACGGCCGGATGGCGCCACAACAGTGGCGAAGATTCCTCGAAATGCCCTGCTGATCAATACGGGAACGGGTTATTTTCAGGAAGCGGCGTTCCTGGCGGGAGTCGCCGCCACCGATTGGACTTGGTCGATCCGTCTGGTGGATTTGGACAATGATGGCCGCCTCGACCTGCACGTCACAAATGGATTTCCGTACGATCCTAACGTTGACGTCGTGAAACGTCAGATGAGCGCCGAAAGCGTGTCCGAGTCCATNNACCTCCAGTTTGAAGACGTCAGCGCGGACTGGGGCCTCGATCAGCGGGGGGTGAGTTTTGGCGCCGCCTACGGCGATCTGGATGGGGATGGAGACCTCGATATCGTCTATAGCAACTACCACGGCGGCGCCACCGTCCTGAGGAATGATTGCCAAACGGGGCATCGGGTGATCTTTGATCTCCGCGGGACGGCGTCGAATCGCTTTGGCGTTGGGGCCACCGTTCGAATCGAAAGCGCGCTGGGGGTGCAGGTGTCCACGCTGGGCCTGGCACGGGGCTACCTTTCGAGCAGCGAGCCCATGCTCCAATTCGGACTGGGAGAGGATACGGTGATCGAGCGTCTGGTTGTAACCTGGCCCAGTGGCCGCGTGCAGGCTTGGGAAAATGTGGCGGTGAATCAGCGTTATCTGATTGCCGAACCCGCTGCACCCGCCGCGCCCGCTTCCGTCTCCCAGCCGGCGGAGGTTTCACCGCCCCGCACGTCGTTTCAGGAGGTGAGCCATGACCTGGGCCTTGCCGTGCGCATGCGGGAGGAGACCGTCGATGAAGCGGCGCTGCAGCATTTGGTGCCGTTTCGCTTCAATCGCCGCGGTCCGGCCTTGGCGGTGGGAAAACTGGCCGGAGGAGAACGGGAATCGATTGTGATCGGAGGCACCACGCGGGACCTGCCGACAATCGCCCGCCGCATCGGCGGGGCAAGCTTCGAGGTCGCTCCCCTCGCGGGAGTTTCCGCCAATCCGGTCGATAATGGGCCGATCTTGGTTTTCGATGCGAATGGCGACGGCAACGACGATGTTCTCGTCACCATGGGGGGCAATTCACTCCCCGCCGGGATGTCGGAGTACCAGCCCCGTCTCTACCTTGGCGATGGGCAGGGCGGCCTGCGGCCCGCCGGCGGGGACGCCTTGCCGCCATTGTCGATCAATGCGGGGGCGGTCGCGGCCGCGGACTTCGATCGGGACGGATGGCTGGATGTGTTTATCGGCGGACGGATCAGCTCCGGGCAATACCCGTACGCGCCGCAAAGCGCCCTGCTGAAGAACCACGGCGGCAAGTTTGAAGATGTCACCGACACTTTGGCTCCCGGGCTGCGTGAAGTCGGCATGGTCACATCGGCTCTCTGGAGCGATGTGGACGGAGACGGGTGGCCGGACCTGCTGCTGACCCTGGAGTGGGGCCAGGTGAAATATTTCCATAATAATCGCGGCATAGGCTTCGAGGACTGGACAGAGAAGGCGGGCTTTGCCGCGGCGGGCACCGGCTGGTGGACGTCGATCGCGTCGGCGGATTTCAACGGCGACGGCCGGCCTGACTACGCGGTGGGCAATTTGGGTTTGAATACGCAGTACCACGCGGATGCGCGGCATCCGGCCCTGATTTACTCGGGTGACTTCAACGGCGACGGTTCCTCGGAGCTGGTCGAAGCCTATTACGAAGGCGACCGCGTTTATCCCTGGCGCGCGCGCCGCGATCTTGGCGCCGTGTTCCCGTTCATTTTGAGACATTTCCCCCTCAACAACGATTATGCGCGGGCCACGGTGGGGGATATTTTCGGCGAGGATAAGATTGCGAAAGCCCAGCGCTTCGCGGCGACGGAGCTGCGCAGCGGCGTGTTCCTCAGCCAGAGCGATGGAACCTACCGCTTTGAACCGCTGCCGCGGATCGCCCAGATCGCCCCGCTGCAGGGGATCGTCGCCGGAGATTTTTATGGCGACGGCAATGCCGGCATCTACGCGGTGCAAAATTCGTTCGCACCCATTCCCGCCGTCGGCCGTTTCGATGGCGGCCTCAGCCAGATGCTGCGCGGCGATGGCCAGGGCCACTTCACCGCGGTGCCTCCCGCCGAGAGCGGTTTGGTGGTGCCGCGAGACGCGAAAGCGCTCGTCGTGCTCGATCTCGATCACGACGGCTGGCCCGACTTTCTCGTCTCGAGAAACAACGACGATGTGCTCGCCTTTCGGAACAACGGCGTTGCCGGCCGCAAATCCGTGAGCATCATGCTGCGTGGGCCGGCCGGCAATCC
>PLKS01000102.1 GCA_003140665.1 Opitutaceae bacterium | reverse complement strand
GTACCTGTACGTGTACTATGTCGCGAGCGACAAGGCGGTCATAGGCTTCGAGCATACGAGCTACGGGGGTCCCGTGACGGACGCGATTCCGGTCGATTACAGGCGGCCCCACCGGATCACGGTGGACATGCCACCGCTCTATCCGCCGCTCGGCGACCCCTATTTCGACGGCATTCCCGCAAAGGCGATCGAGGGGTTCAGCGAGCGCCTGAAGGTGAGCCTCGACGGGACCCAGGTGATCGACACGACGCAGCAGTTCTATCCGCCGTTTTCGCTCGAGCCGTCGATCGGCTCCGGCACCTCAAGCCAGGCCGCCTTCGGACGGAGGTTTTCCGGCGAGGTCCTCGGTACGCGGCGCCTTGCCAAGGATTGGAACGCGGCGCCGAAGGCGGCCCCGGTCGGCCCCCTCGTCATCTCCCTCGTGTTTCCCGCCGGCCAGGCGGGCGCGAGCGAGCCCATCCTCTCGAGCGGGTTCACCGGCCGGGGCGACGTGCTCGCCGTCAATTACCTGGATTCCAACCATGTCACGTTCTCGCTGGACCATTGGGGATACGGGGGTCCCACGAGCGAACCGGTGGAGATCAAGCCCGGCGTGGCGCAGACGCTCGAGGTCCGGCTCGGCTCCTTTTTCCCCGCCGCCGAGCGGCCGGCCGGCATCCTGGCGTCTCGGTGGTCCGACGCGGCGGGCGAACTGGAGTTGATCCTGGACGGCAAGAAGGTCTACGAGGCCAAGGCGTCCTCCTACGATGTTCCGGCCGAGACGGTGGTGATAGGAAGGAACTCGATCGGGGCATCGAGCTGCGGGGCCAAGTTCAGCGGCAGGATCATCGGGTCCGCCCGGGCGGAACTCAGGTAGCGCAGGCCCGCTGGCCGGAATCCGATTCCGGCCGCCTACTCCTTCCGGCCTTCAAGGCGCTGGACAGCCCACCAGCGGTCCGCGGATTCGCGGGCCTTGTCGAGAAGCGCCAGCACAAGCCGCCCCACGGGCCTGCGGGCGAGAGCCTCATCCGCCGACGCGGTATCCGTGGATGGTACCGGACCTCTGCCGGCGACGAACGACATGTCGTACGAATAGACCGGCGCCGAGAAATCGAGGTGCGCAAAGCCGATCCTTGAAAAGAATATCCCCGCCGAGCGCCGGCTGAACAGGTACAGGTGCTCCTCGTTGTTCCTGTCCATATGCTTGAGAAAAAGGTCATTCGAGGCCCTGAGCTGCTCGTATCCGAGATGCTCGATGTACTCCGGCGTCTGGATGACAAAAAGGCCGTCCTTCGCGAGGAGCGTGGCGCAATGCCCCAGGGTGGCGACGGGATCCGCGAGGTGCTCGATGACGTCGTTCAAGATGATGATGTCGAAGCTTCCGGGCTGAAACGGCTGGCTCTCGATGGGGCCCGCGAGCACGGTCACGCCGAACGTCTCGTTGGCGAATCTCGCCACCCAGGGGCTCAGTTCGGTCCCCGTGGCCTCGTATCCGGCCCAGCCGAGCAGCGCGACATAACCCCCGTGGGCGCAGCCCACCTCGAGCACGCGCGCCGGCGGCAGCCGGACGGCGAGCAGGCGCGCAAGCCAGTGGGTGCAGCGCCCCGGAAGGTCCAGCCGCGCGCGCTCCCCGATGGCGGGCAGCCCGTGGTGCTGGGTCTGGCGCTCGGTCCAGTATTCCTGGTTGTAAAGGCCGGCGGTCCGGGGCGCGCGGCTCACCAGCGTCCCGCATGCCCTGCAGACCCGGTACTCGTCTGAATACGGCTCAAGCGCCGGATGTCCGCACCAGCAAGCCCGTTCGGTGGAGGTGTCGCTCATCGCCTAGAGATAGCCGATGTCCATCGGGAGCTGGGCGATGCCGTAGAAGGGAAGGGCTCCCGCACCATGGTGCGCCACGTTCAGCGGCCCCAGGCCGCCGATTCGGTCATAAAAGACTCCCACGTTTGGATTTTCCTCGTCGAACTCGGCGGCGTCTATCGAAAGAGTATAGGCGCCAGGCTGGAGGTTGAGCGTCACCCGGAACTCGAGCATGACTTCCTCGCCCTTCGCCAGCGCCGGAAGCGCGAAGCGCAGCTGGGGGGTTCCGGCGGCAAAAACAAGGTTTCCCATCCGGTCATGGACCTGGATGCCCGCAGAGGGCCTCTTGATGTCGGCATTTGCCCTGAGGAGCACCCGCACGGAGACGCGGTGGGTCATTTCAAAGTCCCAACCGGCCGCGCCGTGCCCATCGACCACGACGGCCGCCGCGAGTTCGAGCGCCCGGTCCCCGTGGCGCGACTTCGCGGCGGCAAGGATATCGCCGGCCAGGACCGCGGCGCGAGCCGCCGGGTCGACGGGGGGATGCTTCCCGGGGACGGATCCGCCCGACCCGGATGCGGGCCTGTGCAGGTTGAAGTACCGGCTGACGCAGTCCTCGGGGGCCCCGTCAAACATCATGGCCCCCTGGCTCAGCAGGATCGCGCGCCCGCAGAGCGACTGCACGGCGCCCATGTCGTGGGAGACGAAAATGAGGGTGGCGCCGCGCCGCACGATCTCGCGGATCCGCTGAAAGCACTTTTGCGAGAAGAAGACGTCCCCGACGGCGAGGGCCTCGTCGATGATCAGGAGATCCGGCTGCACGTTCACGGCGATGGCGAACGCGAGCCTCATCATCATGCCCGAGGAATAGGTCTTCACCGGCTGGTCGATGAAGTCGCCGATGTCGGCAAACGCGGTGATTTCATCCATCCGCGTCGTCATCTCCCCGTGGGTGAACCCGTAGATCGCGCCGTTCAGGAACACATTCTCCCGCCCCGTGAATTCCGGGTTGAACCCGCTCCCGAGCTCGAGGAGCGCCGAGACCCTGCCGTTGACGCGAACGGAGCCGGATGTCGGCGACAGCGTCCCCGCGATCAGCTGGAGGAGGGTGCTCTTGCCGGACCCATTGCGCCCGATGATTCCGGTCGCCTCCCCGCGGGCGATTGAAAAGCTGACATCCCGCAGCGCATAGAAGTCCCTGTATTTCCGGGAGGCCCGACCCGAGAGGGCCCGATGGGGGGAGGATCTGCCGGGGAACAGCCTCGCGGCGGCCTCCAGCAGGGGTGCCGTCAGCCGAGAGGACGGGTTGTCCCAGATCCGGTATGCCTTTGTAAGGGCGCTGGCCTGGATGAGCGGCTCGTTTGACATGCGTTCGGGTCGGTCCCTTAGATCACATCGGCGAAGGCGGGCCGGAGCCGGAGGAACACCCACCGGCCGCCGGCCAGCACCGCGAAGCCCGCGACATAGGTGTATCCCAGATGGTATACATTGACCGGCAGCCCCCAGAGCACCACTTCCCGGGCGAGGACCACCGTCTGGAGGAAAGGATTCCATTTCAGGATGGCCCAGACATTGGGCGGTATGCGGCTCACCGGATAGAAGACGGCGCTCGAATACAGGATGACCTGGGCAACGAAGGGCATCGCCTGCGCAAGGTCTCGGAAAAAGACTCCGAGGGCCGCGAAGAGCCAGGCTAGCCCGGCGGAGAGCATGAGGAGCGGGATCAGGATCACCGGCAGCCACGCGAGTCCGACGGGGCTCAAACCCCGCCCGAAGATCAGCGAGCCCCCGAGCGCCAGCAGGAGGCCGATCGCCAGATTGAACCAAAGGCTGCCCGACTGCGCAAGGGGAAGAATCTCCAGCGGGAATACGACCTTCTTCACGAGGTTGGCATTTCCAATGATGAGGAGCGGCGACGCCCCCAGGGTCTCCGCGATCAGCTGGTAAAGGGTGAGGCCGAGGAACATGGCCATCGCGAAATCCGTGGGCGTCTCATCCCGGAGGACCCCATAGTGTCCGGTGAAGATGATGCCGAAGACGGCAAAATAGATGCCGAGCATGAGAAGAGGGTTGAGCACCGCCCAGAGGATCCCGAGGTAGCTTCCGCGGTAGCGGGACTCGACCGCGCGCACGGTGAATTGCCACCAAAGGTCCCGTTTTCGGGTGATGCCTGAAATAGGCTGGGATTGGCCTTGGGCGCTCATAACGGCGCCAGAACCTCCGCACGGACACCGGGTTGGAGTCAACCCGAACTGCTGGACCTATGCGCGCGCGCGCCGAAATCCCGCGATCAACTGCGAGGCCAGCCAGAGCGTGGCGAGAACCCAGCCGGCGGCGCTGAGCCAGAACGCCAGGTGGAGGAGGGGAGGCCCGGCGAATCGCAGCTCGACGCCGCTTTCACCGGCCGGCACCGGGAAGGCGACCAGGCCTTCAGGCGACTTGCGCACCGCGACGGCAGCCCCATTGACGGTCGCAGCGTATCCCGGAACGAACATGCGCGGGCTCTCGAGCAGCGCGGCCTCGGGGCTTCGCACGGTGGCGCGGTAGGGGATGAGCGAACGGACGCGCACCGGCAGCGACCGGTCGTCGATCCGCTGCAGCCGATATCTTGCAAACGGGATGAATTCGCTCGGCGTCGCATGCGCCGCCGTCGGAATGAAGCGCAGGCTGACGGTCTCGGAACCCGGCACGGTGGTCCAAAGCGTGATGGACTTCTCGGATTCCCGGGCGCTGCCGAAAGACTTCGATTCGCCCGAGATGGGGAGTTCATATTCACGGTAGAAATCGGGGCCTATGATCTGGAGAAGGCCGGTGGTGTCCGGTCGCGCAAAGTCGAAGGTCAGCAGGTAGTGTTCGCCCGAACGGAGAGTGAGCGGGGGACTGAGGTCGAGGATCCCGGGATTGGCGTCGATCTTCCCGTGAAAATCCTCCTGCGGGGGCTGGGCGCGGCCGAGGTCGTAATTGGAGGCGACGACGCTCCCGGTTGCGGGATCAAGCAGGCGGGCTTCCATGCGGGGTTCGACGACGCCGTGGGTGAAGTATGCCGGCCGCCTGGAGAAGAGGCCGTAGGTGTGGCGCTGGACGGCGACGTTTTCGAGGCGGGACCAGCGTCGCGAGTCGGCGACGGTGTCGCTCTGAAGCCGGGTCATCTCGATGAACTTGGCGGCCTCGGAGACGCTCCAGAGCGTCGCTGCGAGCAGGCCCCCATTCAGCGCGGCGCGCCACGGAGCCCCGCCCGGAGGGACGCCCGCCAGCAGGCGCTGGAAGCAGACGATCGCGGCGCCGGCAATGAGGATGTAGAAACGCTGCATGGGCCAATAGAGGGTCATGCCGACGAGCGTCTCTGGAAAGCTGTACCAGAGAAACCGCGTTATCCACGGCACCGGGAACAGGAGGAGAAGCAGGAATGCGGCCGCCGCGAGCAGGATGCCGACCGCCAGCAGACGTGGGCGGAGCATCCATGCCACTGCGCTGGCGACCAGGACGAGCCACAGGCCATAGCCCAGCTGCAGATAGCTCAGGATGGGAAGAGCCAGGTTGATCGGCTGGAGGGACGACGGAAAGGAACCGCGCACGACCTGGAGCAGCGCCTCGCGGTCCATGATGTAGGGAACGATCGACTCGCCTGGCGTGCGCAGCAGGAACACGGACACGATCGGGTAGGCCGCCAGCGCGCAGAAAATGGCGGCGGCGCAGCCGGCGCGCGCGAAGCCGGCGCGATTGGGCCGATGAGCAAGGAGACGGACGAGCTGGCCGAGGCCCGCAATCATGGTGGCCCAAAGCGCAATGGGCGAATGCGCCCACCACAACGCGGCAAGGCTGGCGGCTAGGATCGCCAGAGGCTTCAGGCCTCCGTCGTCGAACGATCGCACGAGGGCGGCGAACGCGAACGGAACCCATGGAAGCGCCATTCCGCTCATGTACAGGTCCTGGGCATAAAACAGCCCGGCGACGCCGGGACAGCTCACGTAGAGCAGGGCGAGCGCGGTCGCCGTCCAGCGGTGCCGGGGGGCTATCCAGACGAGGGCCCAATAGCTGGCGAATGCGCCGGCGAGGAAACTCACGATCGCCGTGAGGTGCTCCAGGGCGAAGAACCCGAGGCGTCGGCCCGTGAGGAGATCTAGCAGCCCCGCGAGGTACTGGTAATAGGGCGCGGCGCGCAGCGGATAGATCGATCCGTTGAAGGAGTAATCAGACTGGCCGACAAAGACCGGAAAGACGCCCGCGCGAAACTGCGTCACGGCGTCAGCCAACGAATGGTGATACCAAAGCGCGTCGCCGGTGCCGATCAGTCGGGGCGCAAAATACGGGTGAACCAGCCAAAGCGTGACGACGAGGAGGACGAGCCAGCGTATCGCCTCGGTCAGGAGCGGGGCAGATGGGTCAGGGCCGGCTGCGGGGCTTCCAGATTCCGATTTCAAGTCCGGTGGTGGGGTTGGTGGTCTGGGCTATCTTCTTGTAGCCGTCGGGAAAATCGATCCCGCACTTGAGGAATTGCGGCCGAAATTGCCGAACATCCGCCTGGGTGACGATCCAGGCATCCTGGCGGCGCTTCAGGGGCACGCGCTCGAGCTTCATCTCGTCGACGTTATCCTGGTGGTACCAGGTTCCAAAGTACCACGGGGCGCCCGGCTCCCTCGCGCCGATGGCGAAGATGACGCCGGGGACGTTGAAGAAGCCGAAAACGTCCTCGCCGGGCTTGTACCCGTTCGCATCGAGCGCCGTCCGCACCTCGCGGATGAATCCTGCCAGGGCGGGGTCTATCTTGAGCCTGGTGGCAGGGAAGCCGATTTCGACGCTTTCGGTCTGCTTCCAGAGGCTTGGCTGGTACATGTAGGGCCGCAGGAAATGGCCGGAAAAAACCTGGCCGGCGGCCGCAACGGAAATGAGGACCGCCATCCCCGGCCTAAACCAAGGCGAGGAGAAGGCCGCGGCGATCGGATCGGCGACGAGCAGGAGGCCCGCGGCCCAGAAGACGGTCTCGTGAAGCGCGGATACGTAGACGGTGTTGGTGCTGCCAAAGGAGCCGATCAGCGGCAGAACCAACAGGATGATCACCCAGGCCGCCTGCTGGGGTGTCACCTGAGATTTCGTCCCGGCCGTCCGCCAGAGACTGACAATCCAGACAGGCAGCAGAGATCCCCAAAGCAGGAAGTAGAAGCGCGCGGCTTCGCCGCTCACGGCGGCGGCGAAGCTGCCGTCCCAAAGCCCCCTGAATAGCAGTGCGCCGGCCAGCGCGGCGAACAGGAGAACCAGGCTGGCTGCCGGCCAGCTTCGCATCCGATGAGTGCCGGATGCGCCGAGGAGCAGGCTCAAGACGGCCAAAATCACCGGGGCAACCGTCCAGATGAAATCCCCGCGCACGGACGGGAGCAGGTGGCGAATCTCGGTCCAATACCTCCCAATGATGGCGTAGAGCAGCTTCGGAGTGAACAACAAGCCATTGACCAGGAATATCTTATTGGGTCCAAAACCCGGCCGTGTGACGACGAGGACCGCAGCCCCCGCGACCACGGCGATTATCGAGGCCCCCGCGACGAGGAGGAACCGGCGCAGTCTTGGATTGAGGCGCGGATCAAAGCAGAGGAGGGCGTAGGTGCTTCCGGCCAGAGCGGCCGCGGCGGGAGCTTTCGCAAGGTATACGCCATAGAGAAGGGCGGCCAGCAGCAGGGCCATTGGCAATCGGAGCAACCGTTGCGCCGCTCCGGCGGCCGGAGGTGGGAGAAAAGACAGGACGACCGCCAGCGCGAACACACCGAGGATCATGGCGATCGAGTTGTAGGTGAGCGCGACGGGAACCCACGTCAGCCCCGCCATGGCCGCCAGCCACAGCGGCCACCAGCAAAGCCACGGGGTTTCCGGGCACGGCAGCAGTCTTCTCAATGCCCGCCAGAACAACCAGCATGCGATCGACGCCAGCGCGAGGGTGGCGAATCTGAAAGCGACGATATTCTGGCGGCAGAGGAACCATATCGGGCGCGCGAGGAGGTGAAACCGCGTCTGTGTGTCGGAATTGTCCGCCGGATCCTGGTAAAGCAGGAAGTAGAATGCTCCGTCGAGCATGTTGAATCCGCGGAACTGCGCCCACGCGAGCGAAGCCGCCATCAACCCGCCAAGCCATGCGAGGGCGGTCGAACACGACCGCTCCGTCCGCGCGCTATCAGGTGGGGCGGAGGGAGGCATCTCTAGGATTCGATCGAAGGCATTCGGCTGCGGCAGCCCGTCGCATTCACCGCTTGACGCCCTTGATCACGAAGATGGTCGCGCTCCGCATCCGGCCCACGCGGTCCTGGATGCATTCCGCCTCAAAGCCGTTTTGCCGGAACAGCCGGATGGTTTCCCCGATGGAGTAGAATGTCTTGTGGGGTGCATAGTACCAGTCATCGACCTGGGTCTGTATCGAGATATTGTCCGCCCGGGTGTTGATCTCGCTCCCGCGGATGGCGACCAGCACCCGGGTGAGCGCCGCAAATCCGTCCAGCACCCATTTCTTCCTGCGGGGCGTCTCCATGTAGCGCTGACAGACATGGCGGACCAACTGATGAATCGGGGAGAGCCAGGTCTTGAGGTAGATTCCCAGATAAAGCTCGCCCCCAGGCCGCGTGACCCGAAATAGGGTGTTTATCACCTTCACGGGATCCTGGGCGTCCGTGGCCACGCCCCAGCACCAGACCAGATCGAACTGATCTCCCGGGATGGCGAGATCCTGGAGGTCGCCGACCGAGAACTCGATGTCGGGATGTCCTAGCGCGTGTGCCTGCTTCCTCGCGGTCTCGATGCTTTTCGGGGAGATGTCGATCGCGGTGACCCTCTCGGCGAGTTCAGCGAGGGCCACCGAGCAGATTCCGGGCCCGCAGCCGGCATCCAGCGCGTGGCTGTAAGCCCGCCCCGAAACGGTCTGAAAGACGTATTTCCTGGTTTGGGCATGGTTCTGCACATTTTCAGGCCAGAATTTGTCATAGTATTCCTGGGCTGATTTGGTCTGGGCGGCCATCGGTTATCGGTTCGCCCCTGTTACCAGAAGATCCCTTGAAGGCAAGTTGCGGGCCATTCGGGGGGCGGCACGCGGAGAAAGGGTCGGGGCGCTCTTCGCTTTGGACGGAAGGCGCGGCATGCGTCATGGACTTCGCACCGTGGAAACCGCCGCTGCCCGCTTGACGAACAATCCGCAGAACTGATCGCCGTGCCGCTTCATTGAAAGGTGGCGGAAGACTCCATAAATCAAGGCGCTTATCAGCCTTTGAAACCTCGAATAATGGCCGATCGTCAGCGGACTGGCGCCGCTGTTGACGACATTGCAGACGTCGCGGAAGAGAGGGGAGTAGAACGGGAATCCGGCATAGTAGACGGAGACGGGCTCAAGCCCGATTGAGAGCGCGAAGCGCTCGAACTGTCCCCGGCGGAAATTGCGCAGGTGGCCGACGTTGCGCTCGAAGGGCCGCATGCAGCCGGTCGGAAACGAGACGAGAACATAGCGCGAGCTCAACCGCGCCAGCTCCCTCGTCATTGCGCGCCAATCCTCCACGTGCTCCAGCACCTCGAAGCAGGTGATCAGGTAGAACGCGCCGTCCGGGAAGCCCGCGGTCCCCTCCTGCCGGACGAAGCTGAGGTTGGATCGCCGGTAGCGGCTGCGCGCGCATTGGACGCCCATCTCCGAGCGATCGATGCCCACGACATCGCAGGATCTTATGCGCGCCGCCAGAAAGTCGGTTGTTGTCCCCTCGCCGCAGCCCACGTCGAGCACCCGGACGGGCTGGCCTGTGGGGACAAGGCGGCGCAGGTGGTCGCCGATCAGCGCGCGCAGCCATCGGCTGGTGGGGCCGTAGACCTTCATGTCCGTCCAGTCCGTCCAGCGCACTTCGTATATTCGGCGGTTGTCCGGTGCCGGGATTCCCTCCTCGGCTGGCCGCTTCACCACGGAGAGAATGATCGGGTCGAAGCTTTTCAGCCGGAGGAGAAGCCAGGTGAGCGGCCGGACGACGTGCAGCCGATGGGCGACGTCCAGCCAGCGCTTCACCGTGCCGAGGCCCGCCCAGGTCTTGAATTCAAGCCCCAACATGCGTTCTCGGAATATCGACTCGCCGTAGCTGATGACGCGGATGTCACGCCGGTCGCGGAGCCACCGCCTGACACGAAAATAATTCGTTAGCTGAAGCGTGTCCACATAGGCGGGATCCCGGCCCCAAAGACGGATCCAAAGCTTGCCGAGCGTGCGGCTCAGATAGGGTATCCACGGAACGGCATAGTGGCCCTCGAAAAATGCGCCGTAATTGGGAAAAACGAACTGCATCCTGCCGCCGGGCCTAAGCACTCGAATGGCCTCATCCAGCACGAGCTCAGGATCCTCGGTATGCTCCAGCACGGTTGAGGAGAATATCAGATCGAAGCTGCCGTCGGGGTAGGGAAGGTCCTCACCCTTGGCATCCGTCACGATCGATGGGTCGAGGCCATAGCTTTCGAGGATCTCGTGGGCGAGGGCGCGGCTGGAATCGAATCCGCCGGCAGACGGCTCGATGCCATAGCTTTCCACCCCGTAGTCTCGTCGGAGCACCGCCAGGAAGATTCCGAACCCACTGCCTACCTCGAGCAGCCGTTTTCCCCGCAAGTCGGCGGCCTTCATGTCAAAGGAACGGCAGAAAAGGGCGGTTTGGTCTCGGACTTTCTCCTCGTCCAGCACGTCGCGGCCGCCTTTGTCGGCCGGGATCTTGGAGATGGCCTCATAGGTGGTTCCATAGGTGGCCACCACGCGCCGTATGATGGAATCGGGAACGCTTATCATGGGCTAGCGGCCGCAGCAGGGGGCCGGGACAGGAAGATCACGAACTGCCAGAGGCCACCTATGACCGCCTGCAGAATGCTCATCGCGAGGCAAAGCCACGCAAACGCAACGCCGGCCTCGGCAGGCAGGTGATAGGCGGAGAAGAACCCCACGGCGAACCAGTCCCGCAGGCCGATCCCGGCGAAGGTGATCGGCGCCAGTCCCAGCACCGAGATTATGGAATAGAGGGCGAAGGCCGGAATCAGGCCGAAATGAATTCTGAGCGAATGCAGCAGCGCGATATACATCGCCACGCTCAGGCCCTGTGCGACGACGCTCAGCGCCGCCGCCTGCCAAAGGCGTCCGGGCTGCCGGGCGTAGGCGAAGGTGGCCTCTGCAAACTTTGTGAATTTGGAGCGGGCCGCAGCCCACGGCAGGTAGGCAAGGACGGCCATCACCAGCCGTTGGCACGCCTTGGTCCAGCCAAGGAGCAGGGCTCCTACGGCGGCCGCCCCGGCGCCCGCGGCCGGAAGGGCGAAGCGCGCCAGTTCGGGCGATGCGGCTGTTCTCAGGACGAGCAGGCTGCTCAGGCAGAAAAAGGACAGCATGACGGCGAAACCCACCAGGCGGTCCGTCAGAATGGAGGCGGGAAGGGCGGCTTGGCGCGCGCCCGTGCTCTTCAAGGCAAGAAGGCTGCCCTTGGCGACATCGCCGGATACGGCGCCAGGCAGGATCAGGCTGTAAAAGGACCCGATCCATGTGAAGCCCAACGCATCGGGCCAGCTGACAACCGGCCGGGCAAGCACCCACCACCGCATCGCCAGCACCACCGGAATCGAAAGGGCGAGCAAGGCGCCGGCGATCAGCGAGGAGGGAAGGGCCTGGGTCAGGCGCTGCGCGGCCTCCGCGATGTTGATCTTGGACAGGACAAAATAAAGCAGTGCGGTCGCCAGGGCGACTTTCGCCCCGATCAAAATCGGGACAGGAACCTTCCGGCGTGAGACAGCGGAGGGGGATATCACGGCGGGTGCGCGCAACCCGGCGCGCTTTGTTTGCGCGTCATTCGTCTTCTTCGCGGGCCGGATTGCCGCCGAAGCTCGAAGCGCGATAGATGTTCAGGTAGTAGTGATCGGTGACAAACGAGCGGGCGAAGACAAATCGGCGGGGGTCGCGGAGCGCCCGAAGAACCGCTTCGGGCGGGGGCTCGGCACCGAAGAGGTTGGTGGCGATGATCCAGTGCGCGTCCAGGACGTTCACGCTCGCGGGCGTGAGCTTGGTTACCGCCTCCCGGTAGAACCCCGCGTAGAACGAGTCGCTCCAGTACCAGCCGATCGGCAGCTGGACGTGGATGAGCGTGGCAAACTTGAGCCATTCGGGAAACACCTCGGTGGGGGGGACCGTGTCGACGGGCACAATGACGATGGCGCGATCCCGACCCTGCGTCAGCGGGTAGAGGTACCGCCTGGCCTCCTCCGCGAGTTTCGCAAATGCGGCCGCGCGCCTTTCCAACGGGGATAGCGATGGGGCGGCGACCGGGCTAGCCGGCGCCGGCGCGGCTGTTTCCGCCGGATGAGAGGCCTTTTCCTGGGCGATCGCGGCGCTTCTCAGGGAGCCGGCGGACTGGTTCACGTCCTGCACCGCGGCGAAGGTCGAACCCCTTAGGCCGAGCAGGCCGATGACGAACGGATTAACCATCACGCAGCAGCAGATGGCAATCGCCCCGACGCGCGCCGCGACGGCGCCCAGCCTCCACAGGTAGCCGACAAACCAGCCCAGAAGGAGCGCGGAAAACGAGAATGCTCCCGTGAAAAAGCGCAGAAAATCCGTGGACCGGAACCCCCAATCAAGGAATATGGGGGGAAGCACCGACAACGCGGCCAGCAGCACGAGGGCCCCCAGGACGGGCTGCGGCCGCCTGAAGGCGAGCCAGAGGCCGAAAGGCAGGCCCAGGAGGATGACCGGGGTGCATTCGGCGATGAACCGAAAACTCAGAATCGGCACGAACGTGCCACCGCTTGAGCCTGCTCCCTCCCAAGAGGGCACCCTTCCAAAATGCTTTAGGTTCAGCTTCAACGGGACCAGCCCGGGGGGCACCCAGTGCTCGGCGGGCAGAGGCAGGTCGAGGATATCGCCCGGGGCAACGGCCGCCACCGCCGGCCCCACGGGAAGGGGCCGGTGCGTGAGGGCGACGTAGACGTCGCGAACCTCGGCGTCCCGGACCTCCTGGTCGAAGCGCGCATATTCCACGCGTGGATTGGCCATCAAGCCGATGCTGGAGGGGCGCATCCAGAAATGCCCGAAGACACCGGCGACATAGGTGTTGTTGAAAAAGCCCCAGCCAAGGGCGATCACCAGGGGCGCCACGCGCACCCAGGCAACCGGCCCGGTGAAAACGGAGCGGCCCGACCGGCGGGCGGTCGTTATCGCCCGGTGCAGGATCAAGAGCCCGACCACGGCGACAAATGGGAAAAAATACCATTCGGCGATCAAGGTGAGCGCGCCCATCCAGAGGCCGAGCAACGCGGCCAGGGCCCACGAGGGACGGGCGTTGAAATGCCGAAACAGGACGATGCCGACCAGGACGGCGGGAATCCCGCAGGCGTGGGAGGGAGTGAACATCAGCTTGAGCAGGCCGTCGATCGACTCGCTGTTCAGCCGCTCAATGATGCTCAGGGGCGATGAGAAATGCGCGGAGGGCAGCCGCAGAAACAGCATGTTGCCCCCGACGAGCAGAAATGTGGCGCCCGCAAGGGCGCCGAGGTGGCTGCGGCTGCCCCGCAACACAAGCGCGTAGGCCAGCAGGAATGCGCTGGGCGCAAAGACGCAGATGCAGACGACAAAGCCGACCTGCACCGTGCCATTGAGCAGGTAGGCCCAGGTGGCCGCCAGTATGTCCGGGCCGAAATGATAGTAGAGGGGATCATCCGGCGCGAAGGGGCTCGGGAGCGGGAAGGTCTTCAGGTCCTGGACCAGGGTGGCGGCGGGATAGTGAAACCACCACGAATCGTTGAGGATGCCGCGCGCGGCCGGCACGCCGAAATAAAGGGCTGTCACGGCAGTCCCCAGCACGGCGAGGGACATCCAGAATGTGCGCGTGGGCCCGCCGGCGAGCCGAAGATGGAAGCGGGGCCTCCGGGTGACGACCAGCAATCCGACGGCGGCGGCCAGCAGCAGTTTATAGGCAAACCACGCGGCAAACGACATCTCCAGCCAGTATCTCAGCTCGTTCATGACCGCCATAAGGGCGATTCCGCCGACCACCAGGGATCCGGGCACCATCACCAGCCAATCGTGCTCCCGGAGCACCCGGCGCAGGACAACCCACCCAAAAAGCGCCGGCACGAGCATCACGACGGCGGCCTGGAAGCAGTAGAGCAGTGAAGTCATTCAGCGAACGGGAATGGTGTGCGCAAATTCAAGGCGGATCCTACATTTTCGGGACGGGCATGGCGACTGAATCTTCCATGAAGGTTGGGTCGTAGTTGGAATCGGTGGAGATGGCACGCCCCAAAACGGTAATCTTTCGACCGTCGGCGGTTAGGTGCTTTGCATCTATGGCGACGAACGCGATGTCGGTGCTTCCGGAACACACCAGCACGACCCCGGGGCGTGAGATCGCTTCCAGGATCGCCGTCTGCCTGGGGTAAAAGTCGCGAAACATGCCAAAAATCCCTTTCTTGAAGCTGTCCGCCGAAACGAAGCGAAGGTCGTGGCCCCCGGTGCCGCCGGCCGCCGTCAACTCGATCCACGAGCTCCGGCCGAGGTCGAGCGTCAGCTCGACGCCCGAACCCCTGGGTGCCAGGCTGACAGCGGGCCTGAGAGGGGCGATGAAGCGCGCAAAAAGCGGCACCAGGATCATGACGGCGACATAGGGGAGGGCCGAAAGGATCCGGTCGGGAAAGTCCTCATCCCCGTAGCTTGGGACGAGGCTGTCGGGCAGCCTGCGCCGAGCGATACCGGGCGCCAAACGCACCATCCAAGTCCGCCAGCCGACCAATGAGAAAGCCGGGATCAGCATCATCAGGGGCATCGTTGCCGCATAGGCACGCATGAGGTCCGCGTCGGGCGTCGGAACGAACGGCACGGAAAGCACGATGCCGGCGCACGCGGCGAGAACCATGGGAGACAGCCTGTCCGAAAGGGGCAGGGACCAGAGCAGGCCGATCGCCGACAGCATCAGGAGGATGAACTCGGTCGCGGGGTTCCTGAAGAAAGAGAAGGGGCCAAAGGCTGCGTCGCTCCGGGTGAAGAAATCCGACCAGTTGCGCGCGGCCCCGCGCCATATCAGGGAGGGATTCGACCGCACGGCCGCCCCAATCCGGCGGTATACCTCGGCCGCCTGCGCGGATTCGTCCATCTTGTCGTAATTGGGGATGTCCGCCGCGGCCTTCTGCCAATTTCCCGCGAACACGACCCCGTAGATGACGTTGTGGTAGTTCGACCACATCTTCCCTCCCCGCTCCCCGACCAGTTTGACAAGGCAGAAACCGACGGCAAAGGCCGCCGCCACGCTCACGGCGGCAAGGGCCGATACGCGCAGGCCGCCCGCCTTGCGCCAGCGCCATCCGGCGGCGGCCACGAGGGCGGGCAATACAAGGAACGCGCCGGCCCTGGCGCTGAGGGCGAGGCTCAAGATGAAAAGTCCCGCCCAAAGGCAGCGCATCGCGTTTCCGGCAAACGCCCGCACGAGCAGGGCGACTCCCAGGGCGCCAAAGGCGATCCCCGCCTGCTCGCTCATCATCTCTCCAAAATAACGGCGGCTGTAGACCAGCAGGAGCCAGGTCCAGAGGGTGGCGGCGACCAAACCCATGCTCTTTCGCAACTCAATCGCCGCGAGGCCTATCGCGGCTGCGCTGAATAGGCCGGCGATCGCAAGCGAGAGGGCCACGCTGTCGCGGGCGACATAGAGGTTGCCGGCCAAATAGGCGTCGGCCAGAGGGCGCCGGGAGCCCCAGCGGCTCATGTCGCGCCCCTCGATGACCCGGGACGCCTCTCGAAGATAATTCCCCGCGTCGGAGAAGGGGATCATCCCTCCCAGCACCGTGCCGTCGGTTATGGCGCTTTCCCGCAGTTCCGACTGCCCGGCGGTGAACCACAGGCACAGCCACCCGATCAAGATGCAGGAGCGGAAGGGCGGCCTGGCAGCCAACGCCAGAAAGACCCCTGCCACCCCCACCGCGACGCCCGCCGGGCCGTTGAGGAGGCTGAACGTCGGCGGGATGCGGATTCCACGAGAATAGAGCCACCAGCACCCGAGCGCGCTCGCAGCGATTGCAAGGATCTGCAACGCCCTTGTCCCGGGGGAATTGCCGCTGGAGCGGGTCATGGGATTGGTTTCGCGGCGGATTGGGTCACCGGGGACGTCACCTCGGGATGTCACCGAGGCCCTCGCCTGGTTGCATGGGGGCGGCCGCGGGCCCGAGTGTGGCATCCACGCTCGATGCCCATGGGCCCGGTTCCCGTGCGACGTCTCCCCGTATGCCGGCTCACTGGGAATCTGAGGCAGCCGGGCCCGTTTCCAGGAGCGCGATTAGTTCAGCCATCGACTCGCGGGTCAGTGCGGCGGGCGCATCGGACTCGAAAAGGCGGAGCAAATCGGACTTTGATCCACCGCCGGCATGGGCGGTTCCTTCGTCGGCGATCCGCACGCTGTTGGATGCGACAAAATCGCCGATCAGCCTCGCCGACTCCTCCTTCGGGGAATCCCGCCGCAGGACCAGGATCTTGAGCGGATACCGGTGGTTCACCAGCAGGTGGTACTCTCCTGGAATGGGAAAGTTGATGCGCCGGCTGCCCAGGACGAGCGGCTGGTTGGGATTGACGTTCGGCCGGGCGCCGGCCTCGTGCAAGAATTCCGTCGACACGACATTTTCGAAAAGGGTCACGGTATCGTCGGCACGAATCACGGGGAACCGGTTGAACCCAAAGGCGAACGGCCCGATGGCGCTTGAGTCATACGCCGCGAGCGCAGGGCTGCGCGCCAGCAACGCCTCGTCGACAGCCACCAGCATCAAATCGTCGGCGAAGAACTTGAACCGGACATGTAGGGTGCTTTCCCCGGGGGAGGCGGGCACGTGGCTTGCGTCGATCGCGATGAACGAGAATTCATGGAAGCCCGGCAGCAGGGCGCAATCGTCAGGCAGCGTGGCAAGCAGCTGGGCCTCGGCGGGGAAGAGCCTGCCAAAGCCGCCTAGGCCCGCCCGGAAGGTGGACAATCGTAGCGCCGGCATGCCGGATGGCGGGGTCGTCGCGACGAGCCGGAGCGCAATGCGCGGTGAATAGGATATCGTGCCGTCGGAGGCCCCCTGATAGTACGTGTCCTCCAGGGACGAGCCCAGTGGGAGGTCGGGCTTCCGGAGCAGGGGCGGAATCAGCGCGCATAGCAGCAACACGGCCGCCAGGAGGCCTCTCGTGACGGGCTCGAGGCCTGCCGGCTCCCAGCCGAGGGTCGACGCGGTCGCGCCCGAGGTGGAACCTGCACTGAAAAAGCGCGGCGCGAAGCGGGATGACCTGAAAGCCGAGATCGCCGCATGAACGCCCACCCCGACCGTAAATGCGATCATCGGGATCGAGGCGGCATAGGCCCTCATGTTGTCGGTGTCCCACGGTGGCAGGAAGGGCATCGACGCGGCCAGGCCGGCAAGGAACGCAAGGAGCCACCAGGCACGCCCGTCTCTCCGGCATCTCGACAGGGCGGCGATGGCCCCCGTGGCAAAAGCCAGGTGGAGGAGGATGTTCAGCCGCCTTAGAATGACGAACGAGAAGAGGTAACCCTGGCTCGCAAAGGCAACAAGCGACCTCGTCACTCCCGTAACCAGCGACATGGGGTGCGCAAACACCTGCGCCTCGACGGCCTGCCATGCGGCGGCGCGATTGTCCCCGTAACGGTTCATGGCATCCTTCCACGTGCCGCCATACACGATGCTGTGCAGGATATAGACGGCGTAGCTGACGGAAACGCTCTCCGGCTTGCCCACGGCCTGGGACAGGAGCCTGTTCACCAGGATCGCGGCGAACACGGCTGCCGCCATCGCGCCCGGCAGAACCCAGCGACGCGCCCCTTTGCGCGGCAGCGCCAGGAAGGCTCCGGCGAGAAGCGCGGGAAGCGTCAGCATCGCCCCTGGGCGGGCGCAAAGAGCCAGGGTTATGGAAAACATCGCAAGCACCCAGCTGGCGCCGCTTCCGGTCCTAACCGCGCGGCAACCCAGGGCCAGCCCCAGATTTCCGAGAATCATGCCCAGGTGCTCGGACAGCGGCACGCCGATGAACCGGCGGAGGAAAATGATGTCCACAAACAGCCAGACGGCGGCGGCGCCGACACCCAGCAGAAGTGAAACCTCGACCATGGCCACCCAGGCGGCGGCGGCGCCCAGGAGAGTCAGCAGGGCAAGGACAAGCCGGTAGTCGCCCTGGGTTACCTTCCACATCGCGGCCAGCATCGCGGTCGCCAGCGTGTGGTTGTTGGCGATGCCCTGGAGGCGCTGGCCCCCGGCCAGCACCCGGGCGCTGATCAGGTATTCGCCGGCGTCCGAAAACGGGAGCAATCCACCCACCAGCATCGTGTCGCTGAAACCGGAGTGCCAGAGCCACCACAGCTGCAGCAGCAGGATGCCCGCGACGAGGGCGAAGGACCATGCCGGGAAGCGGAAGCCGCGAATCCTGAGCGCGAGGGCAGCCAGGAAGCAGAAAAACAGCAGAAAGAGGAATCGATCATGAAGTTCCCATCCCAGCCGGGCCGCCGACTCCGGGAACAGGTGCATCCAGGAGTAGACAACCAGTCCGGCGAGAAGCCCCAGCGCTGCTTCAAACCAGAAGGCGGGAATGCGTGGGCTCCTTGCAGGCGAAACGGGGTTCAGGGGTAACTCAGCCATTTAGGAACCGTCTTGATTCGGCTAAAGGAGGGACAACGTCAATCGCGGGCAGCGGACGCCGGGGACTTGCCCGCGGGATCGGGCGCCGCAGGGACCCTCCGGCCGCGAAGGTCGCAGCCGAAATGGGGCCCGCGCGTCATGGGCTGGCGCCGTTGAACGTGGATTGAAGGAGGCCGGTCAATTCGCGGATCGAGGCCGCGCTCATCCGGGCGGGCGTTTCCGACGAGACAAAGCGCTCAAGGTCCGACGCGGCGCCGCCCGGCGGGGTTGCCTCGCCGGGCTCGACCATGCAGTTGGCGTTCACAAACTCGCCGATGAGCCGGTTCGATTCGGGCTTCGTGGACTCCCGGGGCAGAACCAGCAGCCGCAGCGTATCCCGATGGTTCAGGCGAACGAGGTATTCGCCGGGGACCGGGAAGTTCACCCGATGGATGTCCATGACGATGGGCCGGCTGGGGTTGGTGTCGTGCCGGCCGCGGGGGCCTTCGGGGATATCCATCGAGGTTATGATCGGGGCATAGGCCACGGTATCGCCCGCGCGCAGGACAGGGCAGCGGTCATTTGCGAAGGAAAACGGGCCGACATCGCCCGGATGAAAGGCGGCCAGGGCGGTGCTGCGCGCGAGCAACCTCTCATCCGCGGCAAGCAGCAGAACGCCCTGGGTGAGGAACCGAAACCTGATGCCTGCCGCGAGGCGGCTGCCCGCCGCCGGAACGTGGCCTGCGTCGATCACCACAAACGAGAATCGGCCGTCGCGCGGCAGGAGCACGCAATCGCCGGGCAGCGCGGCCAGCAATGCCGCCTCCCCGGGATAGAGGGCGGCGTAGTCGCCGAGTCCGTTCCGAAAGCCGGCCACCCCGAGGCTCCCGGCGACAGGCGGCGCCGGATCCGAGACGAGATGCAGCGAGGCTCCCGGGAAATAAGGGAAGGCGGCGTCCGGGCGACCCTGGGCGTACGCCGCCTCGAGGGTGGAGGCGGGCGGCAGGTCTCGGAGCCGAAGAAGCGGCGCAGCCGCGCACAGCGCCGCGGTCACGGACAGCAGGGAGATCGCCGGCGAAGGGAGGCGGACCCGCAGGGTCCCGACCGCGGCCTCGCAACCTTGGGTTTCGATTCCAGGAACGGAGCCTGCAGGGCGCATCGCCCGGGTCGCGGCATAGGTGCCGACGGCCACGGTGAACGCTATCAGCGGAATCACGGCAGCGTAGATCCGCATGACGTCGGTGTCCCAGGGCGGCAGCAGCGGCATCGAGGCGACAAGCCCGGCGAGCGGCGCCAGGAGCCACCAGGCGCGCCTGTCCCGCCGGACCATCAGCAGGCCCGAGACCACGCCGGCGGCGAAGCCGAGGTGCAGGACGGCGTTGAGCCACCTGCGGCCGGCGAAGGAAAACAGGTAAAATTGCCCCGCGAAGCCAAGCAGTGATTTGACGCCGCCCGTCAGCAGCGAAAGCGGGTGGGCCAGCAGCTGACCCTCGACCGAGCGCCAGACCGCGGGGCGGTCGTTTCCGTATTGCCTCATCGCATCCTTCCACGTGCCCCCATGGACGAGGCCGTGGAGGATATACACCGCATTGGTCAAATAGTCCCGGGCGCCGACACTCTCCGCCACGAGCCTGCTGAGCGCCAGGGCGGCAAGCATGGCCGCCGCCATGAAAGCCGGCAGCATCCAGCGTCGCCTTTCCCTGTTCGGCCACGCCAGGAATGCGCCGACGAGCAGCGCAGGAAGCACAAACATCGGGCCCGCGCGCGCGCAGAGCGCGAGGGCCAGCGCGAAGGATGCCCATGCCCAGCTGCCTTCCTCGCCCGTCCTGACGGCGCGGCACCCCAGCGCGACCGCCAGGCTGCCGAGGAGCACGCCCAGGTGTTCGGTCAAGGGGACCCCGGTGAAACGCCGGAGAAAGAGGATGTCCACGAACAACCAGGCGCCCCCGGCGCCCGCGCCGAGCAGGAGCGATATCTCCGAGGCGGCTATCCAGGCGCCCGCGGCCCCCAGGAGGGCCATCAAGGCGAGGACCAGGCGATAGTCCCCGCCGGTGAGTTCCCAGAGCACCGCCAGCACCGCGGTCGCAAGCGGGCGGTTGTTCGCATCCCCCAGGAATCGCTCGCCGGCCGCCAGGCGCTGGGCGTTGGCCAGGTAATCCGAGGCGTCGGAGAAGGGCAGCAGGCCGCCGACCAGCATCGTGTCGCTCGTGCCCGAATGCCATCGCCACCACAGCGGGAGCAGGAAGGCGGCCGCCACCAGGACGAACGACAGGAGCGCGAAGGGACGGCCCCGGATCCTGAGGGCGGCGGCGGCCGCGGCGCTGAAAAGCAACGGCAGCAGGATGCCATGGCTCAGCTCGCGGCCACACGCCGCCGCCGAGCCGGGGAACAGCCCTTTCCAGGCGAAGACGGAAAGTGCCGCGAGAATCCCGAGCGACGCGGGGAGCCAGGGCACGGGTGCGCGCCCCTTTTCCGTGGCTCGGGAGGCACGAGGGGGGATCGCGGGCATTGCAGGACCGTCTTGCTCCAATTATCGCGGGCGCAACTTCAATCGCTGGCGGCGACGGCGCAGCCCGGCGGCCCTCCGTCAGGCGTTCCGTGAGCGGAGGGGGCGGGCGGGAACTCCGCCGACAATGGCCATCTGCGGAACATCCTTGGTGACGACCGCACCCGCCGCGATGACCGCGCCCCGCCCGATCCGGACGCCGCCGCAGACGACCACGTTGGCTCCTATCCAGACGTCATTCTCTATGAACACCGGGGCCATGACATGGTCCTGGAAGACCATCAGCCTGTCCGTCTGCATATGGTCATGGTCGGAGGAAACGACCACCGCATTGGGGCCGATCATGACTCCTTTGCCTATGGTCACGCCGCCGCGGGCGTCGATCTGAACCCCCGTGTTGACGGCAAAATACTCGCCGAACGAGAGGCCATACGTGTGGGTCAGGTAGGCCCCGGGGAAAATGAGGGGATGACCCGCCGACGCCTTGCATGTCAGTTTGAGGAAAGCCGAGCGCAGCGCGAACCCGACGGGCCCGGGCATTCCCCGAACCGACCACCCGAAATGATCCTCGACCACCAGGGCGACGAGATGGCCGCGGTACCGGCGAAGAAAGCGCTTCCATGGGTTCGTCATGGCCTTGGGCGGGGTGGGGCGGCTCATGCGCCGTAGTAGGCGCGGTACCAGTCGATGAAGCGCCGCAGGCCGGTCTCGATGGGCGTGTTGGGCTCGAATCCCACGTCACGGGTGAGCTCGGAAACGTCGGCGGCCGTGGCAAGGACGTCGCCCGGCTGGGCGGCCAGAAAGCGCTTCGCCGCCTTCCTGCCCAGGCAGTCCTCGATGACGCCTATGAAATGGAGAAGCTCGACCGACGAGTGATTGCCGATGTTGTAGAGCCGGTAGGGCGCGGAGCTGGTGGCGGAGTCCGGGGCCTCGCGCTTCCACTGCGGATCGGGGGCGCCCGGGCGGGCCATCACCCGCACCAGGCCCTCGACGATGTCGTCGATGTAGGTGAAGTCGCGCCTCATCCGGCCCTCGTTGTAGACGTCGATCGGCCTGCCCTCGAGGATGGCCTTCGTGAAGAGAAAATAGGCCATGTCGGGGCGTCCCCACGGCCCATAGACCGTGAAGAACCTCAGGCCCGTCGTCGGCAGCTTGTACAGGTGGCTGTAGCTGTGCGCCATGAGCTCATTGGCCTTCTTGGTCGCCCCGTAGAGGCTGACGGGATGGTCGACCTCCTGGTGGACCGACAGGGGCATCGAGCTGTTGAGGCCGTAGACGGAACTGGACGAGGCGTAGACCAGGTGCTTGACCCCGGACTGGCGGCATCCCTCGAGGATATTGAGAAAGCCGGTGACGTTGCTTTCCGTGTAGAGTCGCGGGTGCGAGATCGAGTGGCGCACGCCCGCCTGCGCGGCCAGGTGGACGACGTGCTCCGGCCGGTGCTTTTCGAAGATGCCGGCGATCGCGGCATGGTCGGCCAAGTCGGTCCTGTGGAAGACGAATCCGGGGTTGCCCGTCAGCAGGCGCAGGCGCGCCTTCTTGAGCTCGGGATCGTAGTAGTCATTGAGGTTGTCCAGGCCATGGACGGCGTGGCCGTCGCCCAGGAGCCTCTGGGCGACGTGAAAGCCGATGAAGCCGGCGGCTCCGGTGACGAGAATCATGCGAGGGTGGAACTTGGGGGGGCCGCAGCCAGCAGTTCAAGATAACTTTGGGCCGAGCGCGCCCAGGAATACTCACGCTCCGCCCGCAGGCGCGCGGCCACCCCGAGCGGGAGGGTCAAGTCCGGCCGCGACAGGAGCGTGCGGATGGCATCCCCGAAGCCCGCGGCGTCGCCGAGGGGGAAGAGCCAGCCGGTGACGCGGTCGACGACGGCCGTGTCATTGCCCTGGACGCGGCTGGCGAGAACCGGCCGTCCGCAGGCCATGGCCTCCAGGACCACGTTGGGCATGCCCTCGTAGGTCGACGGGTTGATGACAAGGTCGGCGCCCTGATAATGGGCGCGGAGCTCGCTCCGGTCAATCCAGCCGTGGAAGCGCACGATGTCGGCGAGCCGGAGCGACTCGACCTGCCTGGCCAGGATCGGGCGCTGCGGGCCGTCGCCCACGAGGTCGAGTGTGAAGCGCAGGTTCGAGGACCGCCGGAGCGCGGCGAGCTGATCGAGGAGCCACGGCAGGTTTTTCTGGGCCTGGAACCTTCCCACGAACAGAAGGCGGGGAACCGGGTCGCCTGCGCGCTCCCCCCCGGGCGGGAAGAAGAACCGGGTGTCGACGCCATTGGGGATCATCTGCACCGGCACGGGGTCGGCCCTCTCGGACATCGCCTTGAGGCCGGGCGAGTTCGCGACGACGGACCGGGCCGACCGCAGGATCGCGCGGCGAAACGGCTTGAGGATCCCGTGGACGAGGCCAAGGCCGGGTTCCGCGCCTGGCACGTCGCCGCCCCTCAGGGAGACGACGTAGGGCACGCCCGAGTCCCGGTGGGCCCACCACGCGGCGGGGCCGGACGGGAACGAGAAAAACGCGATGATCCCCTCGATGCGCCCCGAGCGGACGACGCTGCGGACCTCCCCGGCCGCACGCATCATGAAGGAGGCCATTTCGGAGAGGGTCGCCGATGCGCGCAATGCACGGCGCGAGGCGACGCGGATGATGCGCAGGCCATCCTCCTCGGCAGTGCCCCGCAGGTCGCCGAAGCTCGTGGTGAGGACCGTGGGGGCGTGGCCGGATGCAAGGAGGGCCTGGGCGATCGCCCGCGTGGCTGTCGCCGCCCCGGCTCCCACAGGCGGGTACTCGTAGTTTATGAGCAGGATCCTCAAGGGAGGGTGGGGGCGGACGCACGCGCTTCCTGGGCCACCCCCGGGCGGTCACCGCGCATTCCGGCGGGAGGCCGTCGCGGAATCCGCGCTGGGCCCGGTGGTGGCCTTGGTTCAGGCATCGATCAGGCATGCGACCATCGGCCAAGGAGCCAGGCGTTCCAGAGGAACGCGCGCTGGTCCTCGCGACCCGAACGGTGCTCGGCGAGCTTCTCCCGGACAAAGGCGCCGTTTATCAACGGCAGGGATTCGGAGCCGGCCAGATCGAGCTGGCCATTCTTGAACCAGGCGCCGATCGGCACCCCGAAACCCTTTTTCTTCCGATGGAGGACATCGGCCGGAAGCACCGGCTCCAGCGCCTTCTTGAGGATGTATTTTGTTTGTCCATGGCGGTACTTCCACTCCGCCGGTATCCGGCGGGCAAAGTTCACGAAGTCGATGTCGAGAAAGGGCGCACGAGACTCCAGGCCGTGCATCATCGTCGCCCGGTCCACCTTCACGAGAATGTCGTCCTGCAGGTAGAGCTTCGTGTAGAACTGAAGCGTCCTGTCCACGGCGTCGGGCTGGGCGCAGCCCTCCCAGGCGGCGATCGCCTCGGAAAAAATGTCCTCCAGGTCCGCGGGCTCGTTGAAGAGCTCCGCGAGCCCGGAGGCGTCGAGCGGCGCCATCCAGGTGGGCAGCCAGAGCCTCGGCGGGTAGCTCAGGCCGCGGAGCGCCCGCTTGAGCCTGAAATCCAGGCTCATGTAGCGGTGGGACACCGGCATCCGGGCGGCCAGCATGCAGATGGCCCGGTGCACGGGGCGGGGCACGAGCTTTGAATAGAGCTCGGCCTTGCGCAGCGCGACAAACGGGTCATAGCCGGCGAAGAGCTCGTCACCCGCATCGCCGCCCAGCGCGACCTTCACGTGCCTGCGCGTGAACTGGCTGAGGAGATAGGTCGGCAGCAGCGAGCTGTCGCCCATCGGCTCGTCGATCTTCTGCGCGATCGCCGGCAGCAGCGCATGGGCGCGCTCGATGGAGAACGTCTCGAGGTGGTGGTCCGTCTTGAAAAGCTCGGCGACGCGCCGCGCATGGAGCGACTCGTCAAAGCTGGCCTCCTCGAAGCCGATGCTGAACGTCTTCAGGTTCCCCGGGGGCACATGGCGCGTCGCAAAGGCGGTGACGGCGGAGGAGTCGATGCCCCCGCTGAGGAAGACGCCGACGGGGACATCGGCGACGAGCCGGCNNGCCCCAGGCCTTCTCGGGATCGGCGGGAATCTCGGCCCCCGCGAAGGGCTCCAGGACAAAATCCCAGTATTTCGTCACCCGGGGCGCGAGTGTCCCCTCGTCCACGTCGAGCGTGAACGAATGGCCGCCGGGAAGCTTGTGGACGTTTTCAAGTATGGTGTGCGGCGCCGGAATGTAGCCGTACCCGAAGTATTTCTTGAGCGACCGGCGCGAAAGCGAGCTGTTGACGCAAGGGTGGGTTCGCAGGGCGGTGAGCTCCGAGCCGAAGACAAAGGCGCCGTTCTGGGTGGCATAGAAAAAGGGCTTCTTGCCGAACCGGTCCCGGCTGCCGAACAGCCGGCGCCGGGCGAGGTCATAGATGACAAAGGTCCACATCCCGTTGCAGTGCGAGGGAAGCTCCTCGCCCCACTCGCGATATCCGCAAAGGAGAACCTCGGTGTCGGAGTGGTCGGTGCGAAATTGATGCCCCCGGCCGACCAGCTGGGCGCGGAGCTCCGCAAAATTGTAGATCTCGCCGTTAAAGATGATGACAAGGCTGCCATCGGCGTTAAACATCGGCTGATGGCCGCCCGAAAGATCGAGAATCGAGAGGCGGCGGTGGCCGAAGAAGACGGGGCGGGTGGGGTCCATCCAGTAGCCCGCGTCGTCCGGGCCCCGGTGCGCGAGGGAATCGGCCATGCGCCTGAGATCGGCCTCGGTTCCCGCGCCCACAAAGCCCGTGATGCCGCACATGGTCAGGCCGCCAACGGGATCGGGCGCGCGGTGGGACCGGCCTTCCGGGCCGTGCGGCGCAGCGCGGGCTTGAGTCGCTTCGCGTTACCACTCATTGCCGGAGGAGGTTTCCATTCCAACGGATAGACAAAGCAAAAGGAAAATGCCGAGGCAACTGCGATTGTTGCGGACGATGCGGACGGACGGCGGGGCTGCAAAACTGCGGCGAACGCCGGGGCCGATGCGCGTCCCCCCTCAGGTTTTCATCCCCGGTTTCCGGAGCATCCCATGGGCGTCCTGAGGCTGCTCCTTGCCTTGTCGGTCGTCATCGACCATCAGAGCATGGGCGCCCTGAAATTCGGGCCCGGGGGGGAATTCTCGGTCCAGTGCTTCTACCTGATCTCCGGATACTACATCTGCCTCGTTCTCGACCGGACCTACCGCAGCAACGGCCTTTTCTGGGCAAACCGCGGGCTGCGCCTCTTCCCCTCCTATTGGGCTGTCGCGGCGGTCTCGCTCCTCTTCCTGCCGCCCTTCCCGGTGGATGTCTGGGCCAAGTTCCTGAGCCTGCCGGTCGTCGACCGCGGACTGGTGGTCTTTTCCAATGCGGCCCTTTTTGGCCAGGATTGGACGTTGTTTCTCGGCTTCCGGCACGGGCACCTGTCGTTCGTGAGGTATTTCCTGAATTCCGACTTTCCCCTCTACCAGCTTCTGGTGGTTCCGCCGGCGTGGTCGCTCGGCGTCGAGCTCAGCTTCTACGTCGTGGCGCCCTTCCTATTGAGGAAGGGCTGGGCGGTGCTTCTCGGGTGCCTGTTTGCCTCGCTGGCGCTGCGCCTGGGCCTTGCGGCGGCGGGCCTGAGCGGCGACCCGTGGTCCTATCGCTTCTTCCCGAATGAGCTGGCGACCTTCCTGACGGGCGCCGCCGCCTACAGGGTCTATCGGATGTACCGGCCGGGGCTGAACGCGCGGCCCGGGCTGAGCCGGTCGATCACTCTGATTGTCTGGGTCCTTGTCGGATGCGTGGGCCCGCTGGGCCTCGGCGGCAACCACCAGCGCCTGTTTTCACTGGCGCTGGTCTCCACGACGCTGCCGTTCCTGGCCGTGGCGACCCGCTCCAGCCATCTCGACCGCTTCCTCGGCGACCTGTCGTACCCGATCTATATCTGCCACTGGCTGGTCATGCGCCTGGTCAACGGGTACATGACCACGACCGGATTGATTCCCAAGGTGGCCCTGACCGTGGCGGCGGCGGTCGCCGTGGCGCTGGTGCTCAAGCTCTGCATCGACCAGCCGATCGAGAAACTGCGGGCCCGGGTGCGGGATCGATCGAAGGAGGGGCCGGCGCCGCCCACCCCCATCCTCGCGGACATGCCGGCGCGTCCGTGATGCCGGCGACGGGCGTCCCGCATGGAGGCGAATGGGCGACCCGAAGGCGGGAGGAGGGAGACGGCGGCCAGGCATTCCCCGCGATCCTTGGGATCCGGTTGACGGTTCATATTTTTTCCCATCCCGTACGCCAGCTCATCGCATATGGCCAGCAACCAAACAGACCGGCGGGATGCCAGCATCGATGGCAGCGGGGTGACCTTCATCATCCCGTGCTATAACGAGGAAGCCGGAACACTCTCTCATACGGTGGCGCGCTTGCATGCGGCCGCGGCCCGGTATGCCCATGAAATCATCGTGGTGGACGATGCCTCGAGCCGCTTCGCCTACGACGAGGCCGCGCTGGGCGGCGCTCGCCTGCTGCGCCACAAGGAAAACCGCGGGTACGGAGCCTCGTTGGCAACGGGACTGCGCTACGCCAGCTACCCATGGATCGGGATCGTCGACGCGGACGGGACCTATCCCGTGGAGAGGTTCGCTGAGATGCTGCTCCTCACGGGCGACTACCAGATGATCGTCGGGGCGCGCAGGTGGAGCGACATCCACTGGCTGCGCCGCATCCCGAAGCGCTGCCTGACGCGCCTTGCGAGCTTCCTGGCCGACACCGACATCCCGGACCTCAACTCGGGCATGAGGGTGTTCCACAGGGAGATCTACGACGACCACCGCCGGATCTACCCGGATCGCTTCTCTTTCAGCTCAACGCTGACGATGGTCAGCCTGACAAGCGGATATGAGACGTGCTTCCTGGGCATCGACTATTCGGAGCGCATCGGCCGCTCGAGCATCCATCCCCTGAAGGACCCGCTCCGCTTCGGCTACCAGCTCCTTCGCCTCTCGCTCTACTTCAGGCCGCTCCGCTTCTTTGTTCCGCTCAGCGGGCTGATAGGTCTGCTCGCCGTGGCCCGCGGAGTGCGGGACCTGATGCTCAACGATCATTTCGGAGGGCTTACGCTGGTCCTGTGCTTCATGGCGTTCCAGGTGTTCTTCTTCGGCCTCATAGCGGAGATCATCAACAAGAAGTGAGTCATCCGCCGGCGCGAAGCCGGCCGGTGCCCGAACCGGGATTCAACAGCGCAATGGACCCAGAGAAATACCCGGAGCGGCCCCATTCGACGGAGCTGCCCCTGACCATGAGCTCAGCCATGGCCACGGCCACTCGGTATCACGGGTACCTCTGGTCCTTCGTGCAGCCGTGGCTGGGCCGTCGCGTCATGGAAGTCGGCGTCGGCTTTGGCCAGTATACCCGCCGGATGCTGGCGGAGGGCCGCGGCGTGCTCGGCTGCGACCTCGACGCCGGGCACCTGGAGGNNATCTCCGCCCCGTCGGGCTCGCTGGAAACCCTCCGCCTGGACCTCGAGGATCCGGAACCGTCCCGGTCGAAAGCCGCGGCCTTTGCCCCGGACACGGTCATCCTCCTCAACGTGCTCGAGCATGTGCGCTCGCAGGAGCGGGCGCTTTCCTTTCTGCGCGAGATCGCGGCCCCTGACGGCCGGATCGTGCTCATCGTGCCGGCCCTGCAGGCGCTCTACAACGGCCTCGACCGGGAGGCCGGCCACCGCCGGCGCTATTCCCGCGCGTCGCTGGCGCAGGCGTTGGCCGCAGCCGGATGGAGCGGCGTCACGACGCGCTACCTCAACCTGCCCGGTGTTCCCGGCTGGCTGGCTGCCGGGTGGCTGAGCCGGGCGGGCAGCTCGTCCACGGAACTCAACGCGCCCTCCACAAACTGGCTGCTGCGGTTCTACGACCGCTTCTTCGTGCGCCTATCCCGGCTGACCGATCCCTTCGCGGCCAGGCTGGCGGGGCTGAGCGTCCTGGCCGTTGGGAGGAAGGCCTGACGGCCGCCGTTGTCAGATGCCTCGGGCAAAGCCGGCCGCCGCATCACGCGCTGCGGTCCGACGCGCGCCTTGACGGTCCCGCCACATTATCGCGCGCGGCGATCAGGTAGGTGGGCTTCCCCTGCGACTCGTGGTAGGTGCGGATGCTCAGCTCGGCGAGCAGCCCGAGCAGGAAGCAGATCACGCCCGTGAAAAACATCGTCACGGCGACGAGCGGCAGGGGCGTCTCGATGAAGGACCTGTGGCCAAAGAACTTGTAGATGACGGCCGCGATCCCGGCCACGCCGCTTATCATCCAGCTCAGGAAGCCGCAGAGCCCGAAAACGTACATCGGCCGCTGGGCGAAACGGTGGAGGAAAAGCACGACGCCCAGGTCGAGGACCACCTTGAATATGCGCTCGAGGCCGTATTTCGACACCCCGTGCACCCGCGCGTAATGCGCGACGGGAACCTCGGCGATGCGGGCTCCGTTCCAGAAGGCGTATACGGGAATGAAGCGGTGCATCTCCCCGTAGAGCGCGATGCCCTCAAGCACCTCCCGGCGGTAGGCCTTCAGGGAACAGCCGTAGTCGTGCAAATGGACGCCGCTCGCGTTCGAGATGAGGCCGTTCGCCACGCGGCTCAGGAAGTTGCGCCTGATCGGGTGGTCCTGCCGGTCCTTTCTCCAACCCGAGACCAAGTCGTATCCCTCGCCGAGCTTGGCGACCACCTTGCCGATATCCGCCGGGTCATTCTGCAGGTCGCCGTCCATCGCGACGATGATCTCCCCGCGGGCGTGGGTGAAGCCGGCCTGCATGGCGGCCGTCTGGCCGTAATTGCGCCGGAAATGGATGGCCTTCAGGCGTGGGTCGGCGGCGCATGCCTCGTGGAGGCGCGCGGCGGTCGAATCGATGCTGCCGTCATTGATGAAGAGCACCTCGTAGTCGCTCCCGAGCAGCCCGAGGGCCTCGGTGAGTTTGCCCACGAGGATCGGGACGTTTGATTCCTCGTTGCGCAAAGGGATGACTACAGAAATCATGTGATCGCCGATAAATCGTTGATGCTGAATGCGGCCCCGGGTGCGGCAAGCAAATCTTCGAGGGAGCGGCTTTTTACGCTAGAGGGTTTCCTAAACTCGATGGTCGGATGTCATAAGTGGCATACTTTGCCCGATGGCCATGGGGCGCCAAATCCAGTCCTCGAAATGCGTCCAGCATCGCGAGCTGGAAGCCTGGGCGACGCCGCCGCGGTTCGCGGACGATGGACTGCACGCGCTTGCAAGTCAGGGGCCGGGATGCCGGAAGCACAGCTTGAGGGTGAATAAATGTTAAAAATCCGAGCGAATAGCCGAGGAGATCGGCATTTCCCGACGCCATGTGCCTTCCCGCGTGACAATTGGGTGTCTGGCCCGAGCATCGCTCGCAGCATGCGTCATTCACCTGAGTTGCGATACGGATTCGCATCCCACGTCCGCTGCAACCGTTGTCATGAGCTTCGAATTCGAATTGGTTACGGTTCGGCCAGCGGCGGCGATTGCTCCGCGCGGGAGTGGCCTGCGGGCGAGGCCGATGCGCGAGCCGGCATCAGCACCGGCTGCGTACGGGCGCGGTTGGCGCGCAGCCTGCTGGCTGCAGCTTGGACGGTATCCGGGTCTTTGTCGGAAAGACGCGTTTTGTTTGCTTGGAAAAGGCGCGCCTGCCCCGAACCATTGACACGGTATGCCTTGCGCCCGGTCAAAGACCTCGACGAATGATTAAAGCCAGCTCACGCAGGATCGTGTTGGTGACCTCCTGCATCGGGGGCGGCGGCGCCGAGCGGATTGTGGCGACCATGGCGGCCTATTGGGCGCATGCCAACCACGAGGTCCACGTCGTCACCCTGCGGGCCGATGAAAGCGGGCCGGCCTACGCCTTTCCGCCGCCTGTGCGGATCCACCGGCTGCAGCTGGTGGTGGAGCACAACCCTGTCCTTGACCTGCGGCATATCGGGCGCCTGTGGCGGCTGCGGCGCCTGCTGGTCAGCCTTCGACCGGCCTTCGTGCTGTCGTTCATCGACAAGCTCAACGTGGCCGTTCTCCTGTCGCTGTCGGGCACGGGGATCCCGGTGGTGGCGACCGAGCACCTTGTCCCATGGAGGAATCCCCTCGGCCCGGTGTGGGAACGCCTTCGTGCGACGGTGTACCCCTGGGCGCGGGCGGTGATCAGCCCGACCCCGGAGATGAGCGCCTGGTTCAAGGCCCACTATTCCGGAACGTTCCGGACGATGCCCTATCCCGGGCACCACGAGGTTGCCCTGGGGCCGCAGGAGGACCGCTCGCCGGTGATCTTTTCGGCCGGCCGCCTGGCCCGCGAAAAGGGATACGACCTGCTGCTTTCCGCCTTCGCCGGCGTATCGGAGAAGAGGGCGGGCTGGCGGCTCGAGATCGCTGGGGAGGGGCCCGAACGGGGTGTCCTTACGGAGCAGATCAGGGCGTTCGGCCTCCAGTCGCGGGTCTGCATGCCCGGTCACGTTTCCGATATCGCGGCCCGGATGCGGTCGGCGGAGCTCTTCGTCCTGTCATCCCGCCAGGAAGCCTATCCCATGGTGCTATGCGAGGCCATGGCGGCGGGCGTCGCGATCATCGCCTCCGACTGCCCCACGGGCCCGCGGGCGATGATCGACGACGGCGAGAACGGGATGCTGGTGCCCCCGGACGACGCGGCCGCCCTTGGCTCGGCCATCATCGAGCTCATCGATGACGCGCCCCGGCGCAGGCGCCTCGGGGCCGCAGCCCTGGTCAGGGCCCCGCAGCTGGCCGCCGCCCATGTGATGCTCGAATGGGATCAACTGCTCCTGGACGCGGGCAGCGGGCCCCCATGAAGATTGCCTACGTGATCGACAGCCTTGTGCTCGGGGGGGCGCAAAAGCACCTCGTGCAGCTGGTCCAGGGAATGGGCGCCCGGGGGCATGAGGCGGTGGTATTCTGCCTCAATGAGCGGGTGCATCCGTCGCGGCGCGCCGAGCTGATCGCGGCGGGCGCGCGCGTCCGGGTGATCGGAAAGGCGCGCGTCGCGTGCGGGGCCGCGGTGATCGAGCTGGCGGCCGCGATGCGGCGGGAGCGGACGGACGTCGCCGTGACGGTCCTGTTCGTCAGCATCGTCGTCGGGGGCCTCGCGGGCACGCTGGCCGGCGTTCCCACGGTCGCTTGCCTCCAGGCTCGAAACATCAACTTCAAGGGCTGGCAGCACGCGCTCCTGCGGATGACCGCCCGGCTGAATTCATACACGGTCTCAAATTGCCGCACGGCGATGGCCTTCGCCGCGCAATTTGAAGGCATCGACCTGGCGCGGTGCCATTACGTGCCGAACGCGATCGCGGTTCCCCCCGAGCTTCCCCCGGCGCCCGACTGGGCAAACTGGGGCTGGCCGCAGCTCGCCGGCCGGCGCGTCATCGGCTCGGTGGGGCGGCTGGTCCCGCAGAAGGGCTACGACATCCTCCTCACCGCGTTTGCATCGATCGCGCCCGAGCACGACGACCTGTCGTTGCTGCTGATCGGGTCGGGCTCCAAGACGGAGTTGGCCGCAAAGGCCGAGTCACTGGGGCTGAACGGCCGCGTGATCTTCGCAGGCGAGCATTCCAGCGTGCCGGCCCTGCTGCCGGGTCTCTCGCTCTACGTCCAGCCTTCCCGCTTTGAAGGCATGCCCAATGCGCTCATGGAGGCAATGGCCGCCAAGGTTCCCGTGGTTGCCTCGGCGGTCGACGGCATCACCGAGCTCATCGAGGACGGGGTCGACGGGCTGCTCGTGCCTCCGGCGGACGCTCCCGCTCTGGCGACCGCCCTCAAGCGGACCCTCGACGACGCCCCGGGCAGCGAGAAGCGGGGACAGGAGGGCCGCAGGATCGTCATCGAGAGGTTCTCGCCGGAGCGGATGATCGAGGCCTATGAAAGGATTCTTGGCCAGGCGTGCGGCAGGCCCGCGGCTGCGTAGCGCCGATCGAAATGGCCAGCGTACTCGTCACCGGCGCCGCCGGCTTTGTGGGCAGCCATACCGTTGAGGCGCTGCTCGCCGCGGGCCATCACGTGACCGGCATCGACAACCTGCGCACCGGCAGCGAGGGGAACCTCGGCGCAGTCGCCGGCCACCCCGCCTGGCGATTCATCCGCCAGGATATCCTCGACGCGGATGACTTCCGCCATGCGGTGCGGGCGGCGAAGCCGGAAATCATCCTCCACCTCGCGGCCCTGGTGAGCCTGCCGGAAAGCATCGCCGATCCCCGGCTGCATTTTGACCTGAACGTGCGCGCGGTGCATATCGTGGTCGATGCCGCGGCGATGGCGGGCGTTCGCCGGATGATCTTCGCCTCCTCGGCGGCGGTGTACGGGGAGTCCGATGCCCTGCCTTTTGACGAGGAGTCGCCCACGCGGCCGCTCAATCCCTATGGCGAGGCAAAGCTGGCGGGCGAATCCCTGGTCCTGGGGCAGGGGAGGGCCCGGGGATCCGACGCCGTGTGCCTGCGCTATTTCAACGTCTATGGTCCGCGCCAGCCGGGGGATTCTCCCTATAGCGGCGTGGTGTCGCGCTTCCTGGATCGCCTGCAGGCCGGCCGGCCGCCGGTCATTTACGGCGACGGCATGCAGACCCGGGATTTCATCCATGTTCGCGACGTGTCCCGGGCCAATGCGATGGCCGTCGGCGCGCCGGCGCCGCTGACCGGCGTGTTCAATATCTGCTCGGGGCGCGAATGTGCCGTCGGGGACCTGGCCGCCTTGATGATGCAGGAATTCATGTCGCCCTCGGCACCGGTTTTTGAGGCGGCACGACCCGGAGAGGCCAGGCGGTCCGCCGGGAATGGCGCCCGGGCCAAGGCGGTATTGGGGTTCTCCGCGGGGATAGCGATGGCCGCCGGCCTCGGGGAACTGAAAGGTATTTCAATTGCGTATTGATTATCAACCCGGGGAAATGCCGGGTCCGTGCGTGTTGCCGGAATCGGCAGCGGGAACCCTATCAATATGAAAAGCGCGTTGATCACCGGGATCACCGGCCAGGACGGCTCGTATCTCGCCGAACTGCTCTTGGGAAAGGGCTATGCGGTGCATGGGCTCGTGCGCCGGGCCAGCATGTTCAACCGCTCGCGCATCGAGCACCTGCGGCCGGATGCCACGAGCCCGGGAAGGCAGCTGTACCTGCACTACGCGGATCTCTACGACGCGACATCGCTTCGCCGCCTGGTGGGTCAGGTGAAGCCGGATGAAATCTATCATTTTGCCGGGCAAAGCCACGTGGGGCTGAGCTACGAGATTCCGGAGGCCACCTGCCAGGAGGTCGGCATGGCCACGTTGAGCCTGCTGGAGATCCTGCGCGACCACAACCGGCCCGTGCGGCTGTATTATGCGGCCAGCTCGGAGGTCTTCGGGAACCCATCGCAGTCGCCGCAGAACGAGGAGACGCCCTTCCGCCCGGTCAGCCCCTATGGCTGCGCCAAGGCGTTTGCCGCCCAGCTTTGCCGAACCTACCGGACGGCCTACGGGATGTTTGTCAGCACCGGCATAGCGTATAACCATGAGTCGCCGCGGCGGGGCGAGAATTTCGTGACGCGAAAGATCACCGTCGCCGCCGCCAGGATAAAACTGGGCCTCCAGAAGGAGGTGAGCCTGGGCGATCTCGAGGCCCGGCGGGACTGGGGCTACGCTCCCGAGTACGTCGAGGGAATGTGGCGGATGCTGCAGGCGGAGCGTCCCGACGACTACGTCCTGGCCACAAACGAGACCCATTCCATCGGCGAATTCCTCGACGCCGCATTCGGGCACGCGGGCCTCGACTGGCATGACCATGTCAAATTTGATCCGCGCTTCGTCCGACCAGCCGAGGTGAACCTACTCTGTGGTGATTTCCGCAAGGCCAGGGAGCGCCTTGGCTGGGAGCCGGCGACGCGCATGGATGCACTGGCCCGGCTCATGACGGATGCCGACGTTGAGGCTCTTTCTGCTCCTCCCAATAAGGTGCCGTGACTGGTTCCCGGCTAGTCGCGGCTATCTGCGGATTTCCAGGTGGCCGGAAGTCTGAGAATGTTGGCGCAATGCGTCGCCCAAGGTTTCCCGCCGCCCGCATTCTTGGTTTCGGCTGATCGCCATGCCCTTCAACTCCGGCATTTTTCTTTTCTGCTTCTTTCCCGCGTTCTTGTTGGTCTATTTCGGTAGTCCGCAGCGCTGGCGAAACATGCTGCTCTTGTGCGCCAGCGTCTTGTTTTATGCATGGGGTGAACCCAGATTTATCTTCTGGGTCTTGGGTTCGGCGCTGCTCGACTACCGACTTGGGTTGGCTATCGCGTCCAGCAGATTGACCCATGAGCGGAAGGTGCTCGTGGGGATCGGAGTCTGCGCAAACCTGGCGCTCCTGGGATGGTTCAAGTACGCTCCATTTGCTGCGGATGTAGTATCGCCCATGCTCGAGCGCCTGGGCTCCAGACCCTTCAGTCTCGCCGCGATCGCGTTGCCCATTGGCATTTCATTCATTGCTTTCGAGAAGATCACCTACCTGGTGGACATCTACCGCGGTAGCGGCACGCCCGCCCGTAACTTGGGCACCTATCTTCTCTATGTCTTCTATTTCCCTAAGTTACTTGCGGGGCCGATTATTCGTTACTGTGACATCCAGGATCAGCTCAGCCACAGGACGGTAAGTTTCGAGGACTTTCGTGCGGGTTTGGTTCGTGTCGTCGTCGGTCTGGGCAAGAAGGTCCTGATCGCCGACCATGTTGGCCATTATGCGGACCAGGTCTTTGCCTGTAATCCGGCTCGGTTGATTTGCACTGAGGGTTGGTTGGGTGTTGCGGCGTTTACCCTCCAGATATACTTCGATTTCTCCGGTTATTCCGATGTTGCCATTGGGATCAGTCGTGCGCTCGGGTTTAGGCTGAATGAAAATTTCAACAATCCGTATCTGGCAACGAGCTTCACGGATTTCTGGCGGCGCTGGCACATCAGCCTGACGACATGGATCAGGAACTACGTCTACATCCCCTTGGGAGGTAACCGGTGCTCCACGCCGCGAAGCTATGCAAATTTATGCATATGTTTTCTGCTCTCGGGCCTTTGGCACGGTGCTGCTTGGACCTTTGTGCTGTGGGGAATCTTCCACGGCACTTTTCTCGTACTCGACCGGGCCTTTTGGTTAGAATGGCAGCAGCGCATGCCGGTCGTGATTAACCGGGCGCTCACTCTGCTGCTTGTGATGATTGGCTGGGTGATTTTCCGCGCAAGGAACATGGAAAGTATGGACAGCATGTTTTCCGTGTTGTTTTCGCCATGGAGGGCCGCCGAAGCCAACGTCATGTGGTTCAGCCCGGACATAGCGTTCGCCATGTTTGCGGGCATATTTCTGGTCTACCTGCCTTTGGCGCGCATCCGCCCGGCTGCGCCATCGATGCCTCGATGGCGGGCATGCGAGGTGGCGGCCTCCGTCGCCCTATTGCTGCTAGTGATCGGCCGTTTGGCGGTCACGTCATACACTGCGTTTCTCTATTTCCGTTTTTAGCGTGATGAAAGCGTCGCAATACATCATGATTGCCGTGCTGCTGTTCCTGCTTGCGGCGCCAATCCCGACTATCTTGCTCTTGGGCAAGCGGCCTGTGACAGGTACCTTCCTAACGTGGATGGCCAATCGGACGCTCACAGGCATTACAATTCCGCGGCAGGATGTCGCGATTTCGATGAAAGCGTGGCTGGATGGCAGCTTCCAGCAATCGGCCCAGCAATGGGCAAATGAAAACTTTGCCGGGCGTGAACTGGCAATCCGGTGGTTCAACCAGATTCTGTGGTCCCTTTTCGGCAAGTCTTACATGAATCTTGAGCATCCGATTGCGGGAGGGGAAGGGCAGCTGTTTGCGTCACAATACCTCGAGCACTTCGGCCGGCTCTCTGCACCCCGTTCCGATGGGGCATTGAATCGCGCTACTGCCGACATCACTAGGCTGAGGACGCGTCTCCAAAAATACGACGTGCCGCTGGTTGTCCTTTTTACGCCGAGCAAGCCGTTTTCTGTGCCTGAGGATGTGCCTGCGAGGTACATCCCGAAGCAGACTCCAGCTAGCATCCCCTATGAACGTGATCGCCTGAAAATGCGTCTCCTTGCAGCCGGAATTCCCGTCGTTGACGGCGCAGAGCTGACGCGAGGTTTGGGTGACCGGCTCCCACTGCCTCCGTTTCCCAAGACCGGCATACACTGGACCGACTTGGCTGCCAGTTATTCCGCCGAAGCATTGTTGCGGAAGTTCGAGATTCTGGGTGGAAGGCCCCTTGCCCGCCTCGAGGTTTCCGACGTGCAATTCGCTGAAAGCCCTCGAGATAGCGACAGCGATGTTCTCGAGTTGCTCAATCTTGCCCTGCCACGATTCGATCACTACGCTTACGGTAAGGTATCACGCAATCCAATGATCCCTTCACGTCAGGGTCGTCTAGTGATGGTTGGCGGTAGTTTTCTGTTCAGCTTAACCCGCATTTGGGAGCAGTCGGAAGTTTGGAGAGAGATAGAACATTTCAATTACTCATTTCGTCTTATCCATTATCCTGGTGGGTTCGCGACTCCACTTGACCTCGCGACAGTCGACTGGGTGCAGACCATCGGTAATGCGGACGCTGCTGTGGTGGAAATGAATGAAGAGCTCATTGGGCCGGTATACTTGACAAGATTTATCGCGGCTGCGATTGGCGGCCTGCCTGAAACGCCGCCGCCGATGATGGCGGCATTCCCCGAATCACAATGGTATGACAGCGAAAGTGACTCCATCCATCACTGGCATTGGAGCAAGGGCGACGCCGACCTTCTTCTACACAGGACGCTTGATGCGCCCTTTCGCTTGAAAGCAGCCGTCAAGGCCAGTCGGTTGTCCGGCACCCTAAGAATTCTCGGTCCGGACGGTAGTGTTATTTGGAAAGGTCTGGTGGGATCGGATCGATTGACTTCCGTCCGCACGGAAGCCTTCTGGCTAAAGGAGAGCCGGGGCACTCTTCGGTTGGAATCCGACGTCATTCCCGGTAAGCCCAGTTTTAATGGCGATCCGCGCCTTTTGGGGTTTGGACTTTGGGACCTGTCTTTCGAAGAGGATGAAGCCAAACCCTAGAGCAGTTTCTATTTNNACTGTGGTTGCGCGCCGGCAACCCTAGAGCAGTTTCTATTTAGATAGAAGCAATTGATTGACTGGGCCTGACAGTTGAGAGAGGAAGTGGGGATGAGACCACTCAGCGAGGATTTGCGCCGACGCATTGTGTCGGCGCGCGAAGGCGGCGCGGGCACCGGGGAGGTTTGCCAGCGCTTTTCGATAAGTCGCAGTAGCGCCGAGCGCTTCTGGAACCAGTATCGCTCAAGCGGCCACCTCAAGGCCAAGCAGATTGGAGGCTACCGTACCTCGCGCCTAGCCAAGCACGGAGCGACGCTCAAGCGTTGGATCGCGCAAAAGAGCGACATGACCCTGGCGCAGATGAGGGAGAGGCTTGAAGAGCAGTTTGGCATTCGTATCGCCAACACGGCCCTTTGGCACCAGCTCGACCAGCTGGGGCTTAGCTATAAAAAAAACGACGCGCGCCGCCGAGCAAGACAGGCCTGACGTCGCGGCCGCCCGTGCCTGGTGGCGGCGCCACCAGCCTGAGTGGGATCCTGCTCGGTTGGTCTTCATCGATGAGACCGCGCTCAATACCAAAATGGCGCGTCTTTACGGGCGCAGCCCGCGGGGCCGACGCTGCATTGGGGCCGTGCCCCACGGCCACTGGCAGACCTCGACCTTCATCGCCGCGTTGAGGCGCGACCGCATTGACGCACCGTTCCTCATTGAAGGCTCGGCCAACATGGAGGTTTTCGCAGCGTACGTTGGCAAGGTCCTCTGCCCGGAGCTCAACGAGGGCGATGTCGTCATCCTCGATAACCTCCGCATCCACAAGACGGCGACCGTAACCCGGCTGATCGAGGCCCGGGGAGCATTCATTCGATATCTGCCCGCCTACAGCCCGGACCTAAATCCCATCGAGTTGGCCTTCGCGAAGCTCAAGTCCCATCTGCGCCAGGCCGCAGCCCGCACACTTGAAGACCTGCAAGGCGCCGTCGCCACAAGCCTTGCCCAATTCCAGCCCAATCACTGCCAGGGCTTTTTCAAGCATGCCCAGTATGCTTCTATCT
>PLKS01000174.1 GCA_003140665.1 Opitutaceae bacterium | reverse complement strand
ACCCGCGTTGGAAATGCCGCCGGAACCGTTCAAGAGAAGCGTCCGCGTCGGCACGTCCGCGTCGATGATCCCCGAGACGCCATTCACCACCGCCAGACCGCCGTTTCCGATGACTCCATATCCCTCAACCTGGTTGTCGAGGTTCGTGAGCGTGAAACTACCGCCGTTCTGCTGCACGTACACATGGCCGTTCGTATCGCCGCTGTTGAGCGTTACGGTGCCTCCGCCCTGGAGCGTCACGTTGCCGGCGATGTCGAGGTTGGTGTTGCTGCCGCTGCCCGCGTTGAGCTGCACGTTGCCCTGGTTGGTGAGCGTCCCAAGGAGCGTGGTGGTGGTGCCGAGGGGACCGGTGTAGGCGCTCGAACCCGCAAGGGTGACCATGTCGAGCACAGCCGAGACGCTGGTCTGCAGCGTCCCTCCTCCCGCGGTGGTCAGGGTCCCTCCTGTGACGGTCGCACTCACGTCCACCGTGCCGCCGCTCGCCGTGATGCCTCCGCCCGCATTGGCGACATTGGTGGAGATCTGCAAGATGCCCCCGCCGGTGGCCTCGAGCAGGCCGGTGTTCGTGAAAGCGCCGCTGCCGTTAAGGACGAGCGTCTGCCCCGAAGCGTCGGCGTTTACCGTGCCACCCGCCGAATTGGTGAAGCTCAGGCCCCCGTTGCCGATGACCCCATATCCCTGGATCTGGTTGTCGACGTTCGTGAGCGTGAAGCTGCCCCCATTCTGCTGCACGTATACGTGCCCGTTCGTGTCGCCGCTGTTGAGCGTGACGGTGCCCCCGCCCATCAGGGTCACGTTGGCGTCGATGTTAAGGTCGGTGTTGCTGCCGCTGCCCGCGTCGAGCTGGACGCTGCCCTGGTTGGTGATGGTGCCGAGGAGCGCGGTCGTGCTCCCGAGGGGGCCGGTGTAGGCGCTCGATCCCGCGATAGTCACGGCGTCGAGCACGGCGGAGCCATTCGTCTGCAGTATCCCGGTTCCCGCCGTCGTCAGCATCCCGCCGGTGATCGTTGCGCTCACGTCCACGGTTCCGTTGCCGGCCGTGATTGTCCCCCCAGAGTTGGCGACGTTCGCCGAGAGCTGCAGGATGCCTCCGCCCGTGGCCTCCAAGAGGCCGGCGTTGGTAATGCCGCCCGAGCCGTTCAGGAGCAGCGTCTGGCCTGAAACGTTTGCATTCACCGTGCCGGAGGCGCCGTTCGAGAATGTCAGGCCCCCATTGCCGATGACACCGTCCCCCTGGATCGTGTTGGTCGAATTGGTCAGCGTGAAGCTGCCGCCGGACTGCTCCACGAACGCGTTGCCGTTGTGGTCGCCATACGACAGCGTCACCGTGCCGAGTCCGGTCAGCGTCACGTTGTTGCTCAACTGCAGGCTGGAGTTGGTCCCGGAGCCGCCGGTGACGGTCAGGGCCCCGTCGTTGGAAATCGAAGCGCCAAACACGGTCAGGCTGCTGTTGAGGCCGACGTTTAGCATGTTGTCGGGGCCGAGGGTCAGGTTCCGCACGTTTCCTCCGGCGCCGGGACCCAGATTGACGATGGTCGGCGCGGCCAAGCTTCCATTCTGGATGAAGGCATCCGTCATGCCCGTCGGGACGCCGGGCGAGGTTCCCCCACCCCAGTTCGAACCGGTGCTGTAATTTCCGGTGCCGGATGCCGTCCAGATCGTCGTCTGGCCATGGACCGTTCCAGACAGCAGCAGCAGCCAGGGCGCCAAAGGCGCAAGGCGGGAGGCGATGGTCATCTCATTCGGAGGGGAAGGGAATCCCCTCCGTTGATTTGTGACGCAAAACCGGATCAGGGCGACTGATAAATTCCTGTTCAACGGACTTCCGCGGCTCGGAGGTGGAAAGGCCGCCCGAGGCTAAGCAAAAGCGCCGGATCCTCGCTATCCTTGGCAGACGCAACCGCGCCTGTGGCCATGTGCGTGCGGTTAAAAAAGCTTAGGGCGTCCCGGCGACAAAACGTATAACCCATCGTATACCTCGGGCTTCGGAAAGAAGCGGGGGTACTGCGGCTTTTCTTGGCGATCCCCGCTAAAGCGGATTCACGCGATGCGGTCAGGCCGGAACGGCACCCTCGCTAATGGCCGGCCGAAAGCGGACGGTTGCGGCGATTCCCAGGACAAGGAAAATCACGAGCGCCGCACCTTGGGCCACCAGAAACGGGGGTTCGGACTGTGTCGGGGCCGTGGACTTCAGGGCGGGCACCTTCGCGAACGCCTGCGCAATCAGGACGAAGAAGTTCAGGTAAAGCGAAAAGACCGCGCCTGCGGCATAAACCCGGCGCCAGGGACCCGCGAGATGGCGTCCGTAGCGGGCGAAGATCGTCACGGAAAGCGCGACCAACGAGATCAGTCCCACGACATGGGAGGGCATGAGCCGATGGAATGGGAACAGGAAGCCGGTCACGCTGGTGGCCACGGTCGTGAATAGAAAAATGGCCGTCCAGCAATCGAGCCTCTTTGAGTTCAGCATCCCAAAGGCGACGACGAGGCCCGAAAGGATTCCCGCCAGGCTCAGCGCGACGTGAAGGCAGGTGAAGGCGGTCACTTGGCCCATTCTGTCCGTCGTCGGCGGTGGGTCGACCATTTTACGATGCCGCCGGCCCTGCGTGCGCGGGCAACCCGCCTTGAGGCGGGATCGGGCGATCAGACCTGCGCCCCAAGGAGAAGAACCGAAGAATCGACGAAGCCGAATCGTCCGCTACCTTAGGGCCATGACCAACGCCGATTCAAACGGGCTTCGCACCGTGGCCGTTTCGGAAACGCCCATCGAGCTCTGCCAGTTCCTGAAATTTGGCGGCCTGACGCAGAGTGGCGGACAGGCGAAGCAGGTGATAAGCCAGGGTCTTGTGCTCCTGAATGGCGCCGTGGAAACCCGCAAGCGGAGGAAGCTGGTGGTGGGCGACAGGGTGACCTTCGCAGGCCAGACGATCGTGGTCGGTTAACGGCAGCGACAGGCTGCCCCTCACCCGGGGGTATCGCCCCGCCTATTCTTGCGCGTACTTGGCTTCGATTTCCCCAGGAAAGGCTCCCGCGGCCGCCAGAGTCGATGCCGGGCCGGCAGGCACGCACGCGGCATGACGAGGGCATGATACGAGATGGTCGTTCACCATTCCCGCAGCCTGCATGAGGGCGTAGCAGATTGTCGTGCCGACGAACTTGAATCCACGCGCCTTCAGGTCGCGGCTCATGGCATCCGATTGGGCGGTTCGGGGCGGGATGTCCCTCATCGAACGCCTGTGATTGATCCGCTGCCTTCCCCCGACAAAGGACCACAGATGAGGGCCGAAGCCGCCGGGGTCGCGCCGCGCCTTCAGGAAGGCGCGGGCGTTGGCGATGGCGGCCTCAATCTTCAGGCGGTTGCGCACGATGCCGCTGTCCGCCAGGAGCCTCCGGACCTTCCTGGCATCGTAAGCCGCGATCTTCTCCGGATCAAAATCGTCGAATGCCCGACGGTAGTTCTCACGCTTCGCAAGCACGATGGACCAGCTCAGGCCCGCCTGTGCGCCTTCGAGGATCAGCAGCTCGAAGAGAGCCCGATCGTCGCGCAACGGCACTCCCCATTCGTGGTCGTGATAGGCGACGTCAAGCGGCTTCCTCGGCCAGGGACACCGTTTCAGAGCCACGCCCATGGTTCCCGGTCGGAGCGGCGATGAAAACGATGCGCTCCGGTTTGGACGGCGCTCAGAGCGACGATCCTCCGCTCGCCTCGATCCGCTGACCGGTGATCCACCGGCTGTCGGGGCCGGCGAGGAACGCGATGGCGTCCGCAATGTCCGGGGGCACCGCGATATGCTTCAGCGCCTGGCGCGACATCAGCATCGCTCGGCCGTCCTCGGAGCGAAGCCAGCTCGCGTTCATGTCCGTGTCGACCGCGCCGGGCGCGATTGCGTTCACCGTTATTCCCCGGGCTCCCAGCTCCTGTGCGAGGACGCGGGTCATGACGTCGATGGCGCCCTTCGTCGCGGAATATGCGGTGAACATCGGATTCGCAAAGCGGCTGAGTCCCGAGCTCAGCGTCACGATGCGTCCGTTGTCCCGCAGGCGCGGAAGCGCCTTCTGGACCAGGAAAAAGACACCCTTAACATTGGTGTCGAAGAGGGAATCAAAGTCGTCCTCCGTGGTCTCGGCGAACGGCTTCGAGATAAGAATCCCGGCATTCGCGACCAGCACGTCGATCGACGCCGGAAGGCCGCTGCTCTTCAAGGCCGCGTCAACCTGCTCGAAAAACGATCCGATGCCGCCCAGGCCGCTGACATCGCCCTGGATGAGCACGCCTCTTCCGCCTGCCCGCTCGACCTCCCGCAACACCTCCTCGCCGTCCTTCTTGGACCTGACGTAATTGATGACCACGAAAAAGCCGTCCCTCGCCAGGCGTTTGACGGTGGCTGCGCCCAGGCCACGACTCGAACCGGTGACGACCGCGACCCTGGTGCTCTTGTTTTGCGAATTGGGCATGCTGGACCGTTATGCAGCCGCTGGACCGGCGCAAGTGGGCCGGACAAGGAATCGCTTCGGATCGCCCGAGGCGCCACGCGGATCCACTTCAACGCGGAAGGGTGAATTTCAGCACGGCCGCGCGGCCGCTCCCTCAACGAAAAACCGATAAAACATGTCCGTTAATATTTTGTGTTCAATGTCTTACGAAACCCACAAATGATTGGCCAAAAAGATTGACCGCCCGAAGGCACAGCATGAGAGAATAGCCCAATCGAAGCTCCCCGCTGAATGGGTCTTGGCATCAACCGGTCTCTGTTCGGAAAGAGGGAGCCCAAACCAAAACGTCAAAAAACGAAATCAAAATGGCCTCCTCAAGAAAGAAAGCTGCGGCAAAATCCTCCGTCAAGTTCAAGGACCTCAAGTCGAGAAAGAACCCCAAGGGCGGTGCCTTTAACGCCTACGTCAAGGTGGATACGGATTCGTCCTCCCCTCTGTTGTATCACAAGAACACCTGACCGCGGGTCGCAGATTCCCGAATGCCGCCTGACCTTCGGTCGGCGGCGTTCTTGTTTTTGCGGCTTCCCCATCCCGATCGGCTCCCGCGGGAATGCGCAGCCGCATATCCCGCAAGTTCCGATCCGCCTCCCGCCATCGGACGCGCCCATGGCGTCTGGGCTGGCGCTCCCGATACGGCGGTTGCGGGGCGCCGCAAGATTTGCTCGTCTTTCCCCGTGGTGAATGTGCCCCCCTCCGCGACGGCAAAGCCTTCGTCAACCGTCGCCGGCAGCATCGGGCCCGCGACGCTGGTGGTTTGCGCGACCATCCTCGCCTACCTGCCGGCGCTCACGGGGGCCCTGATCTGGAATGACAGCGACTACGTGACCGCCCCGGCCTTGCGCTCGCTTGGGGGCCTGGCCCGCATCTGGACCGAGCCGGGGGCGACCCAGCAATACTACCCGCTTCTTCACAGCGCATTCTGGGTGCAGCACCGTCTCTGGGAGGACGACCCGCTTGGCTACCATGTCGTCACCCTCCTGCTGCACGCCGGCTCGGCGGTCCTGTTCGCGCTGGTCCTGCGCCGGCTGTTCGCCGCCGAAAGCCCGCAGCCGGCCGGCGCAGCCGACCGAGCCGGGAGGACCCCGGCTGCCGGAGCGGCCGCACCGCCGGGCTCCTATGCGGGAGCCGGATGGATTGCGGCGCTGCTGTTCGCGCTGCACCCCGTCCATGTCGAGTCGGTCGCGTGGATCGCGGAGCAGAAAAACACCCTGTCACTCGCCTTCTACCTCGCCGCATCCCTCGTATACCTCCGGTTCGACCGCACGCGGCGGGCTGGGGCGTATGCCGCGGCGCTGGCACTGTTCGTCTGCTCGCTGCTTTGCAAGACCGTCACGGCGACGCTCCCGGCGGCCTTGATGGTGGCATTCTGGTGGAAACGCGGACGGCTCGACTGGCGGCGCGACATCCTGCCGCTGCTGCCGTGGCTCGCGGTGGGCGCCGTTTCGGGTCTTTTCAGCAGCTGGGTCGAGCAGGCCTACGTCGGCGCGCAGGGCGCGGATTTCAGCCTGCCGCCGGTCGCCCGCGCGCTTGTAGCCGGCAGGGCCGTCTGGTTCTACGCCGGAAGTCTCGCGTGGCCGTTCGGCCTCAACTTCATCTATCCGCGCTGGACGGTGGATGCATCGGTGGGGTGGCAATGGCTCTTCCCGCTCGGCGTGCTCGCGACCGGCGCCGCGCTTTGGGCCCTCCGGGGGCGCACACGAGGGCCGTTCGCCGCCTTTCTGTTTTTCGTGGGATCGCTTTTTCCCGCGCTGGGGTTCGTCAACCTCTACGGGGCGCGCTATTCGTGGGTATGGGACCACTGGCAGTACCTGCCCGATCTCGGTCCGCTGGCGCTCGCTGCCGCGGGCTTGGCCGTGGGTGTTCGCGCGGCGCCGCGCGCGGGCCTGGGGCTCGTGGCGGCGCTCGCCCTCCTTCTCGGCGCGCTCACGTGGTCCCATTGCGGGATGTTCCACGACAACCAAACGCTCTACCGCACAACCCTCGCGCGCAATCCCGGCTCCTGGATGGCGCACAACAACCTGGGGCTGGCCCTTTCGAAGATTCCCGGGAGGATCGATGATGCGGTCGCCGAGTATGGGGAGGCGCTGCGCCTGAAGCCCGATATCGCCGAGGCACACACCAACCTGGGGAATGCCCTGTCGACGGTGCCCGGCAGGCTGGACGAGGCGATCGCCCAGTACGAGGAGGCGCTCCGCCTGAATCCAAACTATGCCGACGCGCACTTTTACCTGGCCAACGCCCTGGTGCAGAGCCGCCGGATTCCCGAGGCGATCGGGCACTATGAGGAGGCCCTGCGGATCCAGCACGACCTTGCCGAGGCCAGCAACAACCTGGGAATGATTCTCTGCCGGACCGGGAGGACCCAGGAGGGGCTGGCGCGGATCGAGGCGGCCATCCGGATGCAGCCGGATTTTGCCCAGGCGCACTTTGCCCGCGGCGCCGCCCTCCTGCAGAGCGGGCGAAGGGACGAGGCCGTTGCCGAATATGAAAAGGTCCTGCAGCTGCGGCCGGGGGACCCTTCCGCGCTCAGGATTCTGGAAATGATCCGCGCCTCGCAGTAGGCAGGCGCGCTAGGGGGTCGTCGGAAGCCCGGGATGATAATCCGGATAGGGGGGCTTCGCGTAGACGGGCGGCGGATGATCCTTGAGCGCCTGCAGGACGACCTCGACCGCCTTCTCCAGCTGCGGATCGTGACCCTCGCGGACGAGCTTGGGGTCGAGGCCGACCTCGATGTCGGGAGCAATCCCGTGATTCTCGACCTCCCACTGGCCCTCGAGGCCGTAGATCGCTATCCGGGGTGCCGTGACGGTGCCCCCGTCGATGAGGCTCGGATAGCCGCCAATTCCGACCAGGCCGCCCCAGGTCCGCTCCCCGATCAGCGGCCCGATCTTCGCCTTCCGGAAATACCACGGCATCGCGTCGCCGCCGGAGCCCGCGAATTCATTTATGATCATGGCCTTCGGCCCGAAGATCGCCTCGCCGGGGCTCGCCTGTACCTCCCCCTCGCGGGTCACGGCGAAGTTCATGAGCGGACGGCGCAGATGATCGATGACATAGTCGGCCAGCTGGCCGCCGGAATTGAAGCGCTCGTCGACGACAAGGCCCTCCTTGCCGACCTGCGCGAAGAAATACCGGTTGAAGTTGGTGAATCCGCTCTGCCCCGTGTCGGGGAGGTAGACGTAGCCCAGCAGGCCGCCGCTCAGCTGATCGACCTTGCGGCGGTTCCCCTCGATCCAAGCGAGATGGCGGATGCCCGACTCGGTGTCGAGCGGGACCACCGTCACGTCGCGGGAGGCGCTCTCATCGGGGTTCGGGCCGACCTTCAGCACCGTCTGCCTGCCCGCCGTCTCCTGGAAAAAGCTGTAGAGGTCCTCCGAGGCGTGCAGCGGACGGCCGTTGACCGCCAGCAGGTATTCGCCGGCCTTGACGTTCACGCCGGGCTGGGTGAGCGGGGCATGCAGGTCCGGGTTCCAGTTCTCGCCGTCAAAGACGCGGGCGAAGCGGTAGCGATCATTGTCCACCGCATAGTCCGCGCCCAGCAGCCCCACATGGACCGGTTCCGACCGGGGATGGGTGCCACCGCCCACGAACATGTGCAGCACGTTGAAGTTGCCGAGCATGTCCCCGAAGAGGTAGTTCAGGTCGGACCGGCTGGCGACGCCCTCGAGGTAGGGCTCGTAGGCCTTCTCGGCAGCGGCGATGTCGAGCCCGTGGTAGTGCGGGTCGTAGAAGAAATCCCGCTCGATCCGCCATATCTCGTTGTATATCTGGCGCCATTCCGCGCGCGGCTCGACGTACGCCTCCATCCCGTCGAGCTTGAGCGCGCCGTCGCCCGGCTTGGGGGCCTTGCCGGCCGGCACGATGAACAGCTTCTTGTCGTGCTCATAGAGCATTTTCTCGCCATTTGCGGAAAGGGCGAAGCGCGTGACGCCCTCGAGGAGCTTCTCGGCCTTGCGCGTCTTGAACTCGAAGCGCTGGACTATCATGGTCCTCGGGTCCCGTCCGCGGGCCGGTTTGTCGACGAAAACGACATGCAGGACCCCCTCCTTTCCGGCCGCCAGCTCAACGATGTCAACCGCCGGGATGGGGACGGCGAGGATGCGCTGGCCGATGTTCTCAAAGTCGATCTCCACCTTCGGCGGTTCCTTCTTCTTCGCCTTGGCCGGCACCGCCTCGTCCTTGTCCTTGTCGGCCGCCGCGTCCTTGGCCGGTTCCGCGGCCGCCTCGTCGGGCTTGTCCGCCTTGTCCTCGGGCTTGTCGGCCTCGTCGTCCGGGGCCTTCGGTGCCTTGGGCGCGTCCGCCTTGTCCCCCTTTTCCTCGTCGCTCTCGGGCGCCAGCGGAGAGGGCAGGTCCCTGCGCAGCACGGCGACATAGACGTTCCGGGTGACCGTTCGCCCGTCGCTGGTCATGTCGAGGCCCGTGGCTGTGGGGCCGGAGTCGGTGCTGGCCGCGAAATACAGTTGCTTGCCGTTCTTGTCGAAGCTCGGAAGCGTCGCGTCGCTCATGCCGTCGGTGAGCTGCGTCGCAAGCGCCGTCTGCAGCGAGTAGACGAAAACGGCGTGCAGCCGGTTCTCGAGCACCTTCGTGTACGTCAGCCACCGGCTGTCGGGCGACCAGGTGACGGAGAACTGCGTCCCATCGAATCGGTCCGTGTCCACCTTGACCGGCGTCGGGTGCTCGAGGTCGACGTACCAGAGGTTCAGGCGCTTGTCGCTGTAGGCGATCTTCTTGCTGTCGGGGGACCACGTGGGCCGGTAAAAGAACGAGGGAGGGACGCCAAGGTCTATGGCGCGGACCTTGCCCACCCCGGACTGGTCGCTGACGTGGAGCGCATATTCCCCGGACTCGTCCGAGAAATAGGCGATCGACTTGCCATCGGGCGACCATGATGGGTCGCGGTCGGCCACCGCCGGGCTGTGGGTGATGTTGCGGACATCCCCTTTCTCCGCCGGGACCGTGAAGATCTCGCCATGCGCTTCCAGCACGGCCCGCGCTCCCGTCGGCGAGATCCCGCCGTAGATGATGGCCTCGGGCAGAATCTTCTCAAAGCGCGGCCTGAGCTCGGGCATGTCATCCGAAACCGTGACATGGACCGCGCTCGACTGGCCCGTCCTCAGGTCGTAGAGATGAAGGGAGCCCAGCTTGGCATAGACGATCGCGCCGGGACCGGCCGAGGCCGACTTGATGTCGGAGCCGTCATTATGGACCAATTCCTTGACCGCCCCGCCCTTGGGTTCGTAGCTGAAGAGAGTCACGGGCCCGTTGCGGTCGGAAAGGAAATAGACCTTGTCGCCCACCCACATCGGATTGGTGTCGTTGGAGCCGTTGCGCGGGATGGGCGTGACACTCGAGTCGGAGAGGTCGGCTATCCAGATCGGCGCGGCCATCCCGCCGCGATAGCGCTTGATTGCGATATAGGCGTCGACCGCCCCGAGCCGCCGGTTCCACAGCGGGACATAGGCCAGGCGGCTCCCGTCCGGTGAATACGAGCCCTGCACACCCATCGGCAGGGGCACAGCTGCGGGGAATCCGCCAACGACGGGCACCGTGAAAAGCCGCTCATAGCGCGGGGAATTGCTCTGGCCCGACGACCGGTACAGAATGCTCTTTCCGTCCGGCGTCCAGGCCAGGGCGACATCGGGCGCGGGCTGGTAGGTCAGGCGGCGCGGCTCGCCTCCCGCCGAGGGCACGACGTAGACGTCGGTGTTGTCATCCAGATTGCCCGTGTAGGCAACCATCGTCCCGTCGGGCGAGAAGACCGGGCCGGTGTTGATCCCGCCCGACGCTATGAGCCGGCGGGCTTCGCCGCCCTCGCGGCCGACGACCCAGATGTCGTCCCCGTAGGAGAAGGCGATTTCCCTGGAGCTGAGGGACGGGCCCTGCAGGAGCAGCGGCTTCTCCTGGCCCAACGATAGCGCCGGGACACAGGCAACGAGAAGGCAGGCGACGAGCGTCGGTTTATTCATGGTGAGGGCTGGGGATGAAAGCGGGCTGCCGGGGGGGTTTGGCACCCGCTCGTTCGAGCCGAGCTGCGGGAGGCTCGAGACTCCATCAGGGGACGACGGACTGGGGAATCACCTTATTTCTGGGGAGGCGCGACCTCGCCGAGGGACTTCACCTCGCCGACATCGACGTGCCCCTCGAGGACCTGCGCCCTCAAGAGCCCGTGAGTGTCCTGCCCGAAATACCGCGATGCATACTGCGCCATCGCCGGCAAGGCCTTGTCGAACTCATTATGGCGCTCGCTGATGCTGAAGCGCGTTTCCCAGAGGAGCTTGTGCTTCTTCTGCTTCCACAGGAGCTGGAAGTCATAGGCCATCAGGACCACGAAGTACCGGTTCTCCTCGATCTCCGCGACCAGGGTGTCCCGCTTCGCGGCAAACGCGGTCCCCTTGAGGTTGTTTCCGTAATCGGTGCCGATCACGCCCTCGGAGTCATACCCCAGCATCTGGGCGTTCTTGAAATCGAGCCGGTCGCGCTGCTCGTTCTCCACGCTGAGCATCGCCATCGCGCCCGACATTGCCGACTCCGCGGCATCGGACGTCACCCCGGTGTTGCCGCCCTTCGGCGTGTTTCCCGAGGGGGCCACGGAAGGGCCGTTGAAGGAGGCGAGATTGGCCTGCGCCGCGCTCAACTGGTCGTAGGCCATCGAGTCGGAGCTCGGCCCCGGGACCTGGGTTGTTCCCCAGTAGACCATGATGAGGAGCTTTGTCTTGGCCGGATCCGTTGCCGGGACAAAATTCTGGTCAGCCAGCGGCCCCGCGACGACATGCGCCACGTCCAGGAATTGCAGCTTGTCCACCGTGGCGTCGCTTATGTTGCCGCCCCATTTGCCGCCCTTCCCAAGGGAGTAGAATTCAGGCTGGTAGGAGCCGTCGGCGAGTTTCACGCGGATGTAGTCGCTGCTCGCCCTTGAGGCCACGGCGGTGACGCCGGTCAGGGCTTCGGCGGCGCGGGCTGGAGCCGGGGCGAGCAGGAAGGAGGTGATGGCAAGGGCGACGGCGCCCTGCGCTACGGGGAATATTTTCATGGATGAAGGGGGGACCGGCCGATTCCCGTCCTAGGAGAGCAAGACGGTGTCCGGTCGAAAAGGATGTGGGAGGCGCCACAGAGGCAAACCGAAATGAACGTTTGTGGCCGCCACGGGCGTCCAGCCCCCTCCCGCCGAAGGTCCAGGCGCCGGGCCCCTCCCCGCACGCGTTTCATGGCTCGCGGTAGAGCACCCCGTCCTTCATGACCAGCCTCACAGCGTGGAGCTTGCTGATTTCATTCGCCGGATTTCCCTCCACGGCGACCAGGTCGGCAAGGAGACCGGGCGCTATCCGGCCGATCTTGTCCTGCAGGTGAAGAATGCGGGCGTCGACCGACGTCGCGGCGCGCAGGGCATCGAGCGCCGGCATGCCGAACTGCACCATCGCGTCCAGCTCGAGCGCGTTGTTGCCGTGGGCGAAGACGCCCACGTCGCTGCCGCTTCCGATCGTCACGCCGGCCGCCATAGCCGCGTGAAAGGCTTCCTTCGCGCCCGGAAATCCGCCGGTCGCCGCGAGCGTCGGTATCAGCGCGACGCCATGCTCCTTCATCAGCTGGAAGACCTCGGGCGTGCCGGTCGTGCCGTGCTCGATGGTCTCGACGCCCGCAAGCACCGCCCTGCGCATCCCCTCGGGCGTCATGGCGTGCGCCGCGACCGGCCGCCCGCTGCTGCGCGCGGTCTCGACGACCGCCTTGAGCTCCTCGAGCGAGAAGGTCGGCTCCATCTCGCCGTGAGGCCCCCAGCGGTAGTCGGCGTAGACCTTGATCCAGTCGGCGCCGTGGCCGATCTGGTTGCGCGTCTCCCTGATCAGGTCGGGCACCCCGCTCGCCTCGGCTCCGCCCTGCGGCACGTTCCACTCCGTGGAGAATCCCCTGGGTCCATAGGCGCCGGTCGCGACTATGGCCTTGGTCGCAATCAGCATTCGCGGGCCCGGGATGATTCCCCGCTCGACCGCCTGCTTCAATCCGACGTCGGCCCAGCCCGCCCCCTCGTTGCCCAGGTCCCGAATGGTGGTGAAGCCGGCAAGCAGGGTGGCCCTCAGGTGATTGGTGGCCCGGGCCACCCGCAGGGACTCCGGCTCGCGCGCCACCTGGTCGTTCCACGAGGTTTCCGTGTAGGGATGGAGCAGGATGTGCGAATGAGCCTCAATGAGTCCGGGAAGCAGCGTCATGCCCGGCAGCTCGATGACCCTTGCCTCCGCCGGCGCCTTGATATCCCCCGCGGGCCCCGCCGATTCGATCTTGTCGCCGACCACGACAACGGCCCAGCCGTCGTGCATGGATTCGCCGTCGAAGAGGCGCGCCGGCTTCAGGACGTAACCGGCGGCGGGAACAACGGTCTCGGCTCGAAGCAATGCGGCCAGGAACAAGAATGCGAGGTAACGCATGCCTCATTATCGAGTGACTCCCAGTCACTTGCAAGATTCGATGCGGTGAGGATTTCGGCCCAAGGCCTTCCGGGAATTTCCGCTCTGCGCTCCGGCGGGATAGCGTTGCCTACCCCGCGCCTTGACTTCCCGACCCTCAAGGCTGCGACAGCAGCTTTGCCTTGGCCTTCTCAAACTCCCCCGGCGTCAAGGCCCCCTGATCCTCGAGCGCCTTGAGCTTGGCCAGCTCGGTTGCCAGATCGGCAGCGCTTCGCTGGCTGTAGCCCCCGCCCACGGGCGGGCCCGCCAGCCGGGGATTTGCCGGATAATATGCCGGTTGTGGGAAATTGGACTGGCCAGGGACCGGGTTGGCCACAGGCCGGCCGTACAGGTCAAGGAGCTCCGCAAAGCGTCCGAATGACTCGACCCTCCCGTTGAGCATCCGGATCATGTAGGTCCGGTCGCGCGTGTAGGGGTCGGAGTCCAGGTAGTAGATCATGTACTCCACGTTTGCCTGTGCCGCCTTGCTATCCGGCGGACCGAGGACCGATTGCACCTCCTCCCTGGTCATGCCAATCCGGATACCGTTGAGCTTCGCGGAGGCATAACCTCCAAATGGACCGTCGAGGGCCGCCGGGAAATTCCCAGCGGGGTTGCTTTCCCGGGTTGCGCGGGATTGGCATCCTGCAAGAGCCAGCCCGAGGGCCAGCGCGAAGACGACCGGGGGTTTGGACTTGGTTTTCAAGCGCGTGCCTTGGGAAAGGCGTCGTCCCGCGCTGGCGGGATACCTGCGCTCCCGTGGCGTGTCAGGGCTGCGCGAGCAGCTTTGCCTTGGCCTTTTGAAATTCCTCGTCGGTCAGGACGCCCTGGTCCTTGAGCGCCTTCAGTCTCGTCAGCTCCGACGCCAGATCGGTCGGCGCCCCCGGGCTGTCGGGCCGCACGGACCCGGGCCCCATCAGCATCGGATTCGCCGGATTGAAAGTGGATTGGGGGAAATCAGGTTGGCCGGGGAGAGCGTTCGTGACCGGCCGGTTGTACAGATCGAAGAGCTGCGCGAAGCGGCCGAACGACTCGACCTTGCCTGCGACAAGGCGAACCATATACGGCTGGTCGCGGCCGTAGCCGGCATCGGCCGTGAGATAATAGGTCATGTATTCCACGTTCGCCTGCGCGCTAGTGCTGTCGGGCGTGCCAAGGATCGATTGAACCTGCTCCTTGCTCATTCCGATATGGATATCGTTAAGCTTGGCGGAGGATTCGCATCCGGCGAGGAGCGCTCCGACGAGAAGGGCGAATGCCAGTGAGAGTTTCGTTTTCATTTTTGAGGCTGGGGCTTGGGCCTTGTCTGGTTCCCGGGCGCCGGGAGATGACCATCAGGGTTAAGGGACGGGCAAGGCTGATGCGTGTGTCGTTAGGCGGGATGACGTCCCGCAGCTGGAAAGGTTGTAGGGAATGCCGCCGGAGGCCGGATCCGGCCTCCTTCTCGTGAAACGACGGGGTGGCGGCCGGCTGACGCGCCATTGCCCTAGTCAGAAAGCCGGCCCATGTCGGAGCACCCGAGGAGAAGATCGACCGCTGCTTTGAGGCCTGTGGCGTCATCGCCGTCGAATCGCGCCAGATTCGGGCTGTCGAGATCCATCACGCCCACGAGGCGCCCCTCGTGGACCAGCGGAACCACGATCTCGGAACGCGATGCGCAATCGCAGGCGATATGCCCGGGAAACAGGCTCACGTCCGGAACGATGACCGTTTCCCTGCGCTGGGCCGCGGTGCCGCAGACCCCCCTGCCGACCGCGATCCGCACGCAAGCGACCTTGCCCTGAAAGGGACCGAGCACGAGCTCGCCCCCCTGCAGGAAATAGAACCCGGCCCAGTTCAGGTCCCCGAGGCCCTGGCAAAGAAGCGCGGCCATGTTCGCGGCGTTGGCCAGGCCGTTGCGCTCCCCGGCGAACAACGCAGCCAATTGACCGTTCAACTCGCGGTAGGCGTCGGCCTTGGAAAGGCCGGTGACGGCTTTGACGACATGCATCGTGACGTGGCCTCAGCTCGCGGCTGTCTTGCGCCGGGCCGCGTAGGCAGCGACGACCTTCGGCGGAATGATGTGATATCCGTTGTTGGGCGTGAACGGCTGTGACTCCGTCGTGGGTTCAAGCTCCACGTGGTAGTTGTCCACCTCGGCGATCTCCAGGCAATCATCGATGTCGAACAGGTCGTCGGTGTGCACCGACTGGGTTCCGCGCAGCAGTTCCCGTTTCGCGCGGACCTTGACCTCATTCTCGCTTGCGGCGACCGCAAAGGCGTTGGCATGGAGCTCGGTGAATTGGCCCGGCAGGTACGCGCCGAGGTTGATGAAATACAGTTTCTTCGCGCTGGGGGCCGAGGCGACGCCGAGCCTGATCCGGTGGCCGTCGATGATCTGCAGCTCGATCCAGGAGTCGAGGTGGACGCGCAGAGGGTCGCCGAACCATTTGTCCATCAGGCCGTCGTAGGTGGCCTCAATGCTCTCGCCGACCACGAACACGACGTCGTGGAGCTCGGTGTTGCACTTGGGCGCCCGGCCGCCCAGGTAGACCGCGAAGAGCTTCTTGTCCATGGGTGCGATTTTTTAGGGAAGCCGGATTCAGGCAATGCAATCCTCGAGAACAGCCCCCGTCGAGCCTGCCTTGCTCACGGCGCGGAAGCCGGGATGCTGTCGAGAATTCGCCGGGCTTCGTCATTTCCGGGCTGCAGCCGCAGGACCTCCCGAAGGTGCGCCTTTGCCACCGCGGAGCGCCCACCCAGGTCGAGCAGCGCGATCGCCAGGCCAAGGTGGGCTTCCCCCAGATCGGGGTTCAGGCGCAGCGCCTCCTCATATTGGGTGACCGCGTCGTTCAGCCGCCCCGGAACTTGCGACAAGGCGTTGGCCAGGTTGAACCGCGCGGCCGCGAAGTCGGGCCTCAGGCGGAGCGCCTCGCCATACTCGGAAATCGAATCGTCCAGGCGTCCGGGAACCCTGGCGAGCGCACAGCCTAGGTCATAGTGCAGCTCGGCGTCGTCGGGCTTAAGCCGCAGCGCCTCCCCGTAGAGCGCGATCGCGTCCGCCAGGTGTCCCGGGACCCTCGCCCAGATGTTGCCGAGGTTCACGCGCACCTCCTCGGCGTTCGGGTCGAGGCGCATAGCCTCCTCGTATTGGGCGACCGCGTCCCCCAGGCGCCCCGGCATCCTGGCCAGGACCTTGCCCAGGTTCCCGTGCGCCCGGGCGTTTCCCGGATTCTTGACCACCGTGTCGCGCCAGATCGCCAGCTCGCTTGAGTAGTCATTGTTGCGCTGGAAGGAGGCAAAGCCCAATGCGGCCGCCACGATGGCAAAGACCGGCAGGCTTGAGCGCCCAGCCACGGAGAAGCCGCCGAGCACGGTCAGCGCGACGACGCCCGCCAGGGACAGGTACAGTCGGTTTTCAGCCATCGATTGTCCCACCAGGGGAACGATGCTGGATGTCGGTGCAAGGATCAGGAAGAACCAGCCCGCGGCAAACCCGACGGCAGGCAATCGCCGCAGTGTGACGGCCGTGGCCGCCAGCATCGAACCCAGGACCAGCGCATAGGGCCAAACCTCGGACACGCGGCACGGCACGCACCACCCGTAGTCGAAAACCAGCGGGGCCGGCCAGAATGCGAGGAGGATGTACTTCAGGATGACGCGGCATTCGGTCAATCCGTAGTCCCACCAGGCTACGCCCCCGCCGAATCCGACGCCGTAGACGAGGTGTCCCCCGAACAGGCCGGCCACACGGTGGCCAAGGGGAAACAAGCTGAGCACCAGCGCGACGTACAGCCCCCCGTTTCGCCTCAAGGCACCCGAGAAGCTGCCGGAAACGAATGTTCGATCATAGAGAAACACGATCAATGGCGCCGTGACGATCACCTCCTTGGTGGCGGCGCCGGCCAGGCAGGCCACGACCGAGAACGAGAACCACATTCGGCGGACGTTTCTCTCGCCCGCCTCTTCCCCGCGGACAAAGCAGTAGAGCGTCAGCAGGTAGAGGAGCCCCATGAGGGATTCGGCCCGCTCCGATATGTACGTCACCGATTCGGTCTGCACCGGGTGAAAGGCCCAGGTGGCACTCACGGCAAGGGCCAACGGCGTGGCCGCCCGTCCGAAGCGCATGGCCATGATCGGCCGGACAAGGGTGTGTCGGACCAGGCCAAACAGGGTGAAGCTGGCGAGAACGTGGATGATCAGGTTCACCAGATGGTAGCCGAAGACGGCGGTGCCGCCGGCCCAGTAGTTAAGGGCAAAGGAGAGATTCAGGAGGGGCCTCCCGCCAACTCCGGCGTCGTTGGGTGGCCGCAGGGCGGCCCAGATCGGCCAGAGCTGACGGATCGTTCGGTTCTCCGTGATCGAAAAGAGATCGTCATGGAGCAGCGGGACGGAAAAAGTCCGGCTGTAGATCGCGACCGTGCCGGCCGCTAGGATGGCGATGCCCAAGAGCCACGGCAGATCGGCGCCGGGAGCCTGGGCAGGCGCCAGGGGCGAGGCAATTGTGGGCGGTTTCCGCGACGCCATGGCCGAAAACGATACCGCCCCTGTTAGAGACCGAAAGACATTCCGGCTGGGTTGCAGGCAACTGCACGGCGACGGTTGCCTCAAAAGACACGCGAAATGCGAGGGTAATACCCCATATAGGCGGGGTGGGATATGGTGTACTTTTTGCGCACCATGGCAGACGACCCCGCTCCCGATCCGGCTAAACCTGCAGCCCCCGCCGCAAGGGCCCCCAAGGCCGAGGCTCGCGACTCGAGGCCGGCCGAAGCCGCGGCCCCCCCTCCCAGCCCGCCGAAGAATTACGCCGCCGTGATCGCTCTCGGGGCGCTTTCCGCCGCCCTGCTCCTTGTCGTCATCGTGTTATGGACCGAACTGGGGGCCCGGAACTCAACCATCGTGCAACGGAAAAACCGGCTGGATCAGCTCCAGGCCGACGCCGTCGTGCTCCAGTCGCAGCTGGATGAGTCAAAGGCCGGATCGGCGGCTCTTCAGAAACAAATGGATGACGCCAAGGCCGAGTCGGACCTCAACAAGGCCGAGCTGGACAAGGTCAAGGCTGCCTCCGTCGAACTCCAATCACGGCTGGACAAGGCCCTGGCAAAGGCCGCCGACTTCGAGACGAAGATGGAGGAGGCGAAGGTTGCCTCGATCAAGCATCAAGGGGAAGTGGACGTCGCCCAGGCCCAGACGGCCGTGCTCCAGACCCAGCTCAACAAGGCGAAGGCCGACGCGGTCCAATTCCAGGCGCAGCTGGCCGACGCCAGGGCGCAAATGGCCGACTTGCAGGCAAGGCTCGCGAAATTTCAGGCGGCCGCCCAGCCGCAAAAGCCAGCGTCGAAGAACTAAACAGAGCGATATAAGTTATTGCACATGACTGAAGGTATTTCCGGGCTGGCTAAGGATATGGGGTGAGATTTTCCTGACAAACGTTCCATTTCACTTGCCATTTTACGACATGTCTCATTTAACGGTGTACATTTCCGATGCACCGGACGATCAAGCTGTCGTATGTTGCCCCTGATGACCGCTTCAAGGCGATCCTGGGGGACCTGCGCCGACGCCAGTCCCGGGCAATCCGAATGGCCTACTGCCGGCTCGCGGACGGCACGGCACTTAGACAGGTTTATGGAGCGCTCAGGGCTCATCCGGTCGGCCAGGGAATGCATACGTGGCTGCTGCTTTCGGGTATTTCGAAGGCAACGGCGCTCCATAAACTGCGGCCGGATGGGAAGGTGGTTTTTGGAGGCAGGAGGAGGCTGATCGAGCGAAGCCAGGGCAAGATCACGGAGTGCGAATGGAAGGTGAGGCGTCTCTTGCCGTTGATGATCGAGGGTCATGCCCGGAGCTTTGGAAAGCAGGGCGGCAACCACTTGGTGACACTCGATGTTGCCAACCAGCAGCTCGTCTTCCATGGGCCGGATAAAACGGACTACGAGTTAAAGCTGAAACTCTCGGGCCGAAGCCATTCCTACCGCAAGAGACTGGCTGCGCTGCAGGAGAGATGCGAGACGCTCCGGGACACGCCCTTCTCGGTTTCGATCACCGAAGACGAAGTCCGCATCAGTTGGAATGACCGGCCGTCGTGCAAGCTCGTGACCCATTCGAAGCCAAGGAGGGTCCTGTCGCTCGACTTGAACCCNNGAGTATCCCGGACTCAACCGTCGGCCCAAGCTCGCTTCAGATGATCCGCGCTCAAAGGCACTGAACTACAAACGCCGCCACGAGTTGGCCATGCTTGCCAAGAAAGTGGCCTTGCTCGCCCGGCATTATGGCGTGGCTGCGGCAATAACCGAGCGCTTATCCATTGGAGCCCATGATCATGGCAAGGGCCGCAGGTTCAACCGACTTGTCAACCAATGCTGGTTCAGGACGGGATTCCTCCAGCCCCTGCTGCGCCGGCTGGAAGAGGCCGGTGTCGCGCATGCCGAGGTCAATCCCGCCTATTCCTCAATGATCGGCAACAGATTCTGGGGCGATTCCATGAACATCCCGGATCCGGCCTGCGCTGCCCTGGAACTTGGCCGGCGCTATCTGCGCCCCCTCATTTTCACGCCAGACACCCAGAACCCGCCACCGAAGCCCAACGATGTCCGCCAACGGAAGGATGGCCGTCGGGCTGCCGAGCGATCGGCAGCCCCCGGGGGTTGGAGCCGGGTGTGGAGACAACTCAACCCAACGGCGCGCGATACGCCGCGCCGGACCCGGAGGCGCTGGCGGGAACCTCTCCGCTCCGGGCCCCCGCGCCGACCGTCGGTCAGGGAACAGCGCTCCCAGGTGCTGTGCCTCGACCCCCGGGCGGGGACGTCAGATGTCTTTGGCTTTGATTTCAACCTGCTCTTGGCGGGATGACGATGCGCAAAGACTATTGGCGTTGTGTATACCGCGCTCCCTTGGCGGGTGTTCCGCCGCAGACGACGAGGTCGACCGGATTGCCTCCGATTTCGTAGGCGAGCATCCGCTCGTCGAGATGCGTCAGGAGCACCAGGTCGGCCCGCTTGCCGACCTCAATCGTTCCTCGGTCCGGAAGTCCGAGGACCGCAGCGGCGTTTACGGTGCAGGCGGCGATGGCCTCCTGCGGCGTCAGTCCGCAGCGCCGCACAGAGAGGGCGATTGCAAAGGGCATCGAATGCGTCGGGGACGAGCCCGGGTTGCAGTCGGTCGCCAGCGCGACGGCGCCCCCCTGGTCCACCAGGAAGCCCGCGCGGGCAAAACGTCCGTCCGTCTGGAAACCGGTGCAGGGAAGAATGACGCCGCATGCCTGGGATCCGGCCAGCGCGACGAGGTCGGCCTTGGTTGCGGCCTCGAGGTGGTCGACGCTCCGCGCATGGAGCCTGATCGCCTCCGGGATCATCCCAAGGGAGCTGAACTGGTCGGAATGGACGCGGAGGGGATGGTGCTTAGAGGCCTTTTCAAAGAGCCTCACGCACGCCTCCCTCGTCCAGGCGCCCTCCTCGACGCAGGCGTCCACCGTGATGTCGGGGAATTCGCGTGAGACTTCCGGCAGCATCTCCTTGACGACCATCCGTGCGTAGTCCTCGAGGGCGCCCTCGAAGGCATGCCCCAGGAGCGCGGTGGGCACCACGGTTCCCGCCCAGTCCTGTCCCGCGCGGACGATCGCCCGGAGCATCTTCAGCTCCGCCTCGGTGGTGAGCCCGAATCCGCTTTTTACCTCCACCGTTGTCGTTCCCTCGTCCAGCATTCTTGCCAGCCTATCCCGGAGTCCCGCGGCCAGCTGCTTCCGGGTTGACTCGCGGACGGCGCGCACGGTCGAGAGGATCCCGCCCCCCTTTTTCAGAATCTCGGCCTGAGGCACCCCCCGGAGCATCTCCTCCCATTCACCCAGCCTGTCGCCGGCCCAGCAGGCGTGCGTATGGCAGTCGACAAAGCCCGGCATGAGGACGCGGCCGTTGGCATCGACGACTTCGGCCCCGGCCGGCGCCTCCACCTTTGGCCCGACGGCGGCGATCAAGCCGTCCGCGACCAGCACGTCACCGTGGGGAATGACGGCCAGTTCATGAAGTTCTTTGCCCCGGCGCGGGCGCGCTCCGGCTGCCAGGGTGAGAATGCGTGCGTTGCGTAGGTGCAGGTTCACGTGGGTTTGCCGCCTTTCGGAGGGCGGGAAGCGACCCTGCCGCAATGCCCCTCGCGCGTCCACCCCGTTGTGGTTGGCGGAAAAGGCTGATGCCTCGGGCAAGTAATTTACACTTAGCGGCTTACGACCTTCTTGAAGAACCGCGGGCGAAATCCGCCCCGATTGCTGCCCGGATTCCGAAGCCCGACGGAACCGAATCGGATTACGGAGATCAAAAGCCCAAGGGGTCAGGGCTTTCACCTCCCCACAACACCAACCTACCCAATGCCTCGTCGATTTTGCCTGATCCTGCTGGGTCTGTGCACCCTGGCCTCCCCGGCCCTGCTCGCTGAGGCCCCGGCGCTGCTCGCGAAGGCCCTGCAGCGATGGACGGCCGGGCAGGGGGACATGGCCTTCACGCAGCAGACGAGGGGTTTCCATGACGACGGCGCGGTGAAGGACGAGCGCGTCGAGCGATACGACCCCTCGCTTCCCGACAGCCGGCGCTGGCGGCTGATCGAGGTCAACGGCATCGCCGCCACGGATGAGCAGCGAAGGAAATGGGAACTTCGCAAGAATGGTAGACCCAGGAGGAAGGTTGACGAATCGCCCTCCGAATACCTCGACCTGGACCACGCCGCCCTGATAGGTGAAACGCCCAAGGACGCGCGCTTCAGGATCCCGGTGCGGCCCGAGGCCAGGCGTCTCCTCGATGTCGAGGATATCGATGTCGTCATCACGGTCGACAAGCAGACCGGGAGCGTCGCGGACATCGGGGCCGCCCAGCGCGAACCGATCCTCGTGCTGCTGGGGTTGGCGCGGATCACCGACCTGGATGTCGATCTCCGGATCAAGCCGAACGACGAAGACTCCCCGGCCACGCCGGACGAGGTTGAATCCGGCAGCACGGCCCGCGTCAAGATCTCGAAGCTGGGCAGGTCAGTGGAATACAATTGGAGCGACTTCAAGCGGGTGACGCCGTTCGCCGGGAATTGAGTTTCCCTGCCGAAAGGATCGACGGCCTCAGGTGCGGTATTTCAAGCGGCTGCCCGCAAGCGGCCCCTTGGTGGGTCTTGGGCCGCTACCGCTCCGGACCACTCCAGAACCAGCAATTTGCGAATGGCTGCCGGGCAGGCGCCAACGCCCGTGTTGTATCCCTCCAAGAGTTCGTGAATCCTCGGGGCCCAGGACCCATTGATCTCGGACCTTAAGTTCGGTTTTCGGCAACTCGCAAAATCCCCCGGTTTTGCCGTCGTGGCCGTCGTCACCCTCGCCCTTGGGATCGGCGCCAACACGGCCATCTTCAGCATCGTCAATGCGGTCCTCCTCGAGCCGTTGCCGTATCCGCATTCCGACCGTCTGGTTCAGCTCTGCGAGATGCCGAGCCCGGGGGACTATATCCCGTTCGCTTCCGGCGGTGCGTTCATAGACTGGCAGGACCAATCGACCCGGCTGGAATCCATCGCCGCCGCCCACCAGGAGGATGAGAATCTCACCGGAGCCGGCGACCCCGTGCGCCTCGGCGGCCTGGAGGTCAGCGCGGATTATCTCCGCGTGTTTGGGGTCGCGCCGGCCCTCGGCCGCGACTTCCTGCCGTCCGAGGATGCGCCGAACGGCAACCACGACGTGGTCATTATTTCCAACGAGCTGTGGCGGTCGCACTTTGGCGGAGACCCGGGGATCGTCGGAAAGCTGATCCATCTCGACGGGGCGAGCCTGACCGTCATCGGCGTGCTCCCGGCCCATGCGCTTTTCGCCAATGACGCGAGCTTCCTGACGCCTTCGGTGATCCGGCCCAGCCTGCACAGGACGAACCGCGACTATAACTATGTCGTGAGCGTCGTGGGCCGACTGAAACCGGGAGCGACCGCGGCCCAGGCAGCCGAGGAGCTCACCGTGTCCAAGCGCGCCGTCCGGTCGCTCTATCCGGTGTTCAAGCAGAAGTGGACCGTGGGGATGCTGTCCCTGCACGAGGAGATCTTTGGGGACATGCGCCCGTACGTGCTGACGCTGCTCGCCGCGGTAGCGGTCGTCCTGCTCATCGCGTGCGCGAATGTGGCCAACCTCCTGCTCGCTCGGGCGACGGTGCGCCAGTCGGAGATCGCAGTGCGGGTGGCCCTTGGTGCGAGCACATGGCGGATCGTGCGCCAGCTGCTCACGGAAAGCCTCCTCCTGGCGCTGGCGGGCGGCGTCGCCGGACTCCTCCTTGGGGTGGTCGCGATCCATCCCCTGGTCGTCTTTGCTGGCATCCAGCGGACGGCGGGAGGCGCAATCGGCATGAACGCGAGGGTCCTCCTTTTCACGCTGGCCGCCTCATGTGTCACGGGCTTGATATTCGGGGTCATTCCCGCGTTCAGCGCCGCCCGGCCGGATCTCCATGGGCAGCTGAAGGAGGGCGCCAGGGGCTCCACGGTCGGATCCCACCGCCGCATGCAGTCCCTCCTCCTCGTCTCGGAGACCGCCCTGACGGTACTCCTCCTGGTAAGCGCCGGCCTGCTCCTGCGCAGCTTCGTCAAGGCCATGAACGCGGACGCCGGCTTCAAGGCGGACAACGTGCTGGTATTCAACGTCTCGGTGCCGAATTCAAAGGCGCCGGGCACCGCCGAGAAGGTGCGCATCGGCCAAAGGATCATGGAACGCCTGGCGCAGATCCCCGGTGTTTCCAGGGTCGGGATGGCGTCGTCCGTTCCCATGAACGGGGGCAACGGTCTCGGCGACCTGGTGAGCCGCGAGGACAGGCCCGAGACCCGCAACGACTTCGAGGCAGGGTTCGATTCCGTCGCCGGAGACTTCTTCCAGACGCTGGGAATACCCCTCCTGAGCGGGCGGTTCCTCACGAGGCAGGACGACACCGAGAAGGCGCCGAAGGTCATGATCGTGAATGACGTCCTGGCGCGCACCCTTTTTGGCAAGGAGAACCCGCTTGGGCGGTTGCTGCACTTCAAGGGCGACACGTGGGAAATCGTCGGCGTCGTGGGAAGCGTCCGGCGCTACGAGCTCGACTATGGCGCCACGCCCTCGGTCTATTTCGCGCAGACCTATTTCCCATGGAGGATAAGCGTCGTGGTCCGCACGAAGGTGCCCCCGCTCGCCGTGGCACCCGACGTGCGGCGCGCGCTGGCCGACGTGGACCCGGACCTGCCCATTGCCAACCTGCGCACGGTTGCGCAGTCCGTCGAGAACACGCTCCAGACCCGCAAGATCGTGCTCGTGCTCCTGGGAATCTTTGCGCTCACGGCCCTGGTGCTCGCCTGTGTCGGAATCTACGGCGTCATCTCCTATTCGGTCGCGCAGCGGACCCGCGAGATCGGCATTCGAATCGCCCTTGGCGCGGGTTCCCGCCAGGTGGTCGGGCTCATTTTGCGCCAGGGGTCCAAGCTCGTGCTGGTCGGACTGGCCATAGGCATCGCGGCGAGCATCGGCGCGGGACTCCTCATCGCGCAGCAGCTCTACGAGGTGTCGAGCACCGATCCGCAGGTCATGGTGACGGTCGCCCTTATCCTGATCGCGGTGGCATTGTTTGCCAGCTGGCTTCCCGCGCGCCGCGCGACTCGGGTCAACCCGATGGTCGCCCTTCGCTCGGAATAGCAAAGCTGGAAGTGCGCGCAGAAGCTGCTTTCGTAGTCATTCGGGGCCCCCCCGACCATCATTCCAGGATGCCCGTAGAATGACGCGGCGCATCAAGCCGCTCAAGAAGACCTAACCCAAAAATTCATGACGTCCCTCACCGTTGACCCCCGGAAGACCGCCTTGGTCCTGATCGACCTCCAGAAAGGCATCGTCGGCCGTCCAACCGCCCCGCGCTCGGGACCGGAAGTCGTCCTGAACGCCGCGCGCCTGGCCGACCGGTTTCGCGCGCTTGGCGCCACGGTCGTGCTGGTGCACGTGGCGTTTCAGCCTGATTCCAAGGACATCCTGAATGCGCCCGCAGACATGCCCGCCCAGTTCAACGCCAGCGCGCTCCCGCCCAGCTGGTCGGAATTTGCGCCGGAGATCGGCCCGCGACCGGGCGATCTCATCATCACCAAGCGTCAATGGGGGGCCTTCTATGGCACGGAGCTCGACCTCCAGCTGCGGCGCCGCGACGTCCGAACGATCGTCCTCGGCGGCATCTCGACCAACATCGGCGTCGAATCCACCGCGCGCAGCGCCTACGAGCACGGGTACGCCCAGGTCTTCGCCGAGGACGCCATGACGAGCAGCAGCGCCGAGATGCACGAGTTTGCCATCAAGAATATTTTTTCCCGCGTCGGAAACGTGCGCTCCACCGACGAGGTGCTTTCGGCTCTCGCGGGTTGACCACCCTGGGGAATCGGGAGCCTTCGCCAGAATTTGTTTCCCCACCAGCGCCAGACGGATCAAGGCTGCCCGAGACCCCCAAGCCGCCGGAAACCCCCGAGTCGTCCAACCTTCCAGCCCCTCAATTCGAACCTCGAGACCCAATCGTATGTACTTCGTCGCCATCTTTTTTGCCGGTGCCTTTCTATGTAACTGCATTCCGCATCTTTCCTGCGGCCTGCGGGGCGAGCCGTTCCCGACGCCTTTCTCAAAGCCGAGGGGAGTCGGCGATTCGCCGCCGGTCGTGAACTTCCTTTGGGCCTTCGTCAATTTCCTCGTCGGGATATCCCTGCTTTTGAGGAACCCGGTGTCCGTCGGGCTCAATCCGGGCTTCATCACGCTTGGCGCCGGCGTCCTGGCCATGGGCACGCATCTGTCGATCTACTTTGGAAAGGTCAGGCGGAACAAGGACGCGGGTTAGCGGGCCACCGATGACGGGCAAATCCGAGCACCTGGTCAGCCGCCGCCGCGCGATCGCGGCAGCCGGCCTGGGATCGATCGCGCTGATGGCGCGTCCGTCGCTGCTGCTTGCGGCGGGCGCGGCCGATGAGACGAATGTCGACCCACAGCCCTATTTTGCCAGCGTCAATCGCGCGGTTGAGGCGCTCGCGGGCCTTGGCGCCCCCCTGGCTCCGGACGACACAGCCCGGATCGCGGCATTGTCGCTCCGGAATGACCGTGCCGCGGTTGAGGCGGCGGAGAGGATCCTCGGCCGTTACACGCTTGCGCGCCTGAGCATAGATCCGGGCGGAACGCCGCATGTGGCGCCAGGCGAAGCGCGACGAATACTGGTCGAGCAAGGCTGGAGGATGTTCCTGGTGCGGGTGGAAAATGCCGCGGGGACAAGGGACGGCTTCGAGCTGGTCCAGGGAGGGTATCGGACCCCGGGCCAGATGATGCCGGGCACGAACTTCCTGGCGCAGCGCGCGTACCTGATGGATACCCTCAACAAGGCGCCGCTCATCGAAAAGATGTGGCTGCTTGCGCAAATGCATGGGACGTCCTCCATCGTTCGGTACGGTATCGAGATTCCCGTGGTTCCGCTGTCGGGATCGCCCGTGGAGTATCACGCGGTGCAGTTGTTCAGCCGGGATCATGGGCCGCGCAGCGCCAACCTGGTGCTGTCCACCTTCCCGGCCTCCGCCGGCGGAGTCGGGGGCACGGCCGCCAGGAAGTTTGATTTCGAATGCCTGCCGACCCGCGATGTCGAGTTCGCGATACGGGACTCGGACGGCCGTGGGTGCGTCGCCTCCCTGACGATCAGCGACAAGCTGGGCCTCATCTATCCTCCGCAGGCGATGCGGCTCGCCCCGGACATGTTTTTCCAGCAGCAGATCTATCGCGCGGACGGCGAGAACCTCCGCCTGCCCGATGGCGAATACACGGTCGAGAGCAAGCGCGGGCCGGAGTATCTCCGGGGCAGGCAGATAGCCGTCATCGGCGGCGGCAACTACCGCATCGAGGTGAGACTCAGGCGCTGGATAGACCCGGCCCGCTGGGGCTGGTATTCCGGCGACACGCACATCCACGCCGGGGGGTGCGCCCACTACCAGGTCCCGACCGAGGGGGTTTCGCCTGAAACCATGATCCGGCATGTCCGCGGCGAAGGGCTCGCCATCGGTGACATTCTATCCTGGGGGCCAAGCTGGTATTACCAGAAGCTGTTTTTCACGGGTCACACGGAAAGCCGGCCGGCCACGCTCGAGCACCCGGAGCTTCAGGCGGCGAACAACGCCAGCCTCCAGCCGCGCGCCACGCCGGAGGATTCCGAGAGCCTTCTGCGCTACGATGTCGAGGTGTCCGGATTCCCCTCGAGCCACGCCGGGCACCTGGTCCTGCTTCGCCTGAAGGACCAGGACTATCCCGGAACGAGACTGATCGAGGACTGGCCCTCATGGAATCTGCCGATACTGAAGTGGGCCAGGGCGCAGGGCTCCGTCGCGGGCTATGCCCATGGCGGAAGCGGCATGGTCGTCGAGTCGACCGATCTTCCCAATTACGACATCCCTCCCATGGACGGCGTGGGCACCCAGGAGGCCATTGTTGATGTGACCCATGGAATGGTCGATTTCCTTTCCGGCTGCGATACCTGGCCGGTGGCCGAACTGAACGCCTGGTACCATATGCTCAACTGCGGGTTTCGGCTGGCCATGATCGGGGAGACCGACTTTCCCTGCCTCTCAAGCGAGAGACCCGGTGCGGGACGCAGCTATGTCCGGCTCGATGGGCGCCCGGTTGGGGATGCGGGCTATGACGGCTGGATTCGGGGCCTGCAGCAGGGACAGCTCTACTGTGGGGACGGCCGCAGCCACTTCCTGGATTTCAAGGTGCAGGGCGCCCGGAGCGGTGAAGGGGACGTGGCCCTGGGCGCCCCGGGACGCGTCGGGGTCGAAGCCACCGTGGCCGCATGGCTGGAGCCCGAGCCCACGGCGGAGACGGAGGCGATACGAGGCGCGCCCATGCGCGGCTGGCACCTTGAAAATGCCCGGATAGGAAGCACTCGGGAAATCGCGGTGGAACTCGTGGTCAACGGCGTTGCGGCCGAAAAGAAGGTTTTGGCGGCCGATGGCACGCCTCGCCAGGTCCAATTCGACACGGTGATCGGCCGGAGCTCCTGGGTGGCGTTGCGGATCATGCCCTCCTCCCACACGCATCCGGTCTTTGTGATCGTCGGCGGTAGTCCCATTCGCGCCTCGAGGCTCAGCGCGAGGTGGTGCCGCGACTGCGTGGACAAGATCTGGGAGGTCAAGTCGCCCTTCATGCGCGAAGGCGAACGCCCCGCCGCCGCCGACGCCTTCGACCACGCCCGCAGGATCTACGAAGGGATCATTGGGGAGAGCGAGGTCGCATGAGGTGCATCATCCTGGCGCTTGTCGCCGCGCTCGCATTGGCGCTTCCGGGCTACTCGGACGACGACGGGCGCGCGCATGGCATTGCCGTGGCGGGGGCTGCATCCACCGGCGATGCGCCCATCAAGATCACGATCAACCCGGAGGGGCGTGTCAGCGCGACAATCGAGGGCGCGCTTCCGTCGTCGGCGCCCCGGGGGGTGCCGATCGTTATCAGCATAGGGATAGTCAACCAGGGCTTTGTCACGGCGCGGCTGGAGGCCCAGCTGGTCGGCAATCCGCCCGCGGAAGCCACGCTCGATTTCCATCCAGAGGCGTTGAAAGGCGTGCCTCACGAGACGCGGACATTGCGCATCACCCTGACAAGTAGGGCGCCGACGGACATGACGATTGCGTTCCGGCTGCATGACGAGGTTCCAGATCTTGGCGGCCGTGACCGGATCCACCTGCTTATGCGCGGGCTATAGGTGGCGTTGCTGCGGGAACTCGAACCCGGGAAGGTGGATAGCGAGCCCGCGCGAAGCTGCGCCCTGACCCCCGAACGGCAGACCCACGCGAAACAATCTCTACGGCAGCAGACCGGCGATGACCTGCGCGATGTCTTGATTCTCCTGTTGCGCCGTGATCTGCGCGACGGCCTCGAGCGGCTCGGGCGGCGTGAAAAGGACCGGGATCAACCCCGCCACGAGCGCGTCCTGCGCTGCGATGGTCGGCGCCTGTTGGGCGGGCGCCTGGCCCGCCAGCATGTTTGCGAGCGTCCACGCCACCGTGCGCGAACCGCCAAGGCCGTCGTCAATAAGGGCCATTTCGTGTTTGCCGAGGACGAGGTAAAGATCGGCAAGCACCGGGGACACCGCGTCTATTTCGGAGAGCACGGTCTGCACCTGCTGGGCCAGCACGGCGTTGATCTGGTCGTAATCGCCTCGAAACAGCTGCAGTGTCGCCGGTGACCCGCACACTTGCTGAGTGGCGATGCCGAGATCGAGGCCGATATGTGCGGCCACGCCGCTCAGCATGTGTTGCACGACGGTGTCGCCCGCGGTCTCGGCCCCGACAAACGACGCGAGCCAGCATCCCGAGATCCCAGGAACAAGCTCCGGGTTGAAATAGCCGTTGAGCGCGGTCAGGTAACGGTTGGCGAAGATGACATCCAACTGCGCCATTCGTTCGTTGTCCTGGAACACCGTGCCTTGGAGAAGCGCGGCCTCGACCGCCTTTGTGATCCGCGTATAGAGCGCGGCGAAATATCCGAGCCGGCTTGCGTTGAGCTCACACCAAGCGACGAATCCGGCCATGGCCTGGATGACGTCCGGGACCGTGGAA
>PLKS01000098.1 GCA_003140665.1 Opitutaceae bacterium | reverse complement strand
AGCCGTCGCCGTTGTAGCGGTGCCAGACCGGCCCGGCCGGCGTCTCCGTCCTCAGCAGGGCGTCGATGACCTTGACGGTGCTGACGATTCTGGGGCTGTCCGGCGCCCGCAGGCCGAATCGCACGAGCGCCAGGGCATCCGGGCTGACGATCTCCCAGGCGGGGTGATCGCTTTGCGCCTGCGGCCGGTTCCGGAGGGCGATCATGTCGCCCGCCGTGGAATCGGACTCAGCCGCGCCCGGCGGAGCGACCCGAACGTAATACCCCTCGACGCCGACCCGGGCCGCCAAACCCGTTCCCGTCACGTACGTCCAGCGCTCGATGCCGTCGTTCCAGAAATCCGCCGTCTCGCGCAGGAACACCGCGCCCCCCGGTTCGCCCTGGGCCTCGGCCATGTCCGCCGCGGCCAGCAGCGCCGAGATGGCCGCCCCCAGCGTGAACGCCGAGTAGCCCGCGTCCTCCTCCCATCGATCCTGGGCGGTGACGGGGCCGTTGCTGACCAGGAAGGCCGCGGCCCGCCGGACCATGGGCCACAGGCTTTTCAAGCCGGCGTCGTCGAGCGTGCCGCGCGACCGGGCCATGGCCACGAGCAGGATCGGGAGGGCCGTCTCGTCCAGCTGGACGCCGTTCCGGAAGGGGCTCCCGTCCATCCACATGTTCTGCGGCCAGTGGCCGTCCTGCTGCTGGGTGCGCTCAAGGCATCCCAGCACGCGCCGCACCCCGTCGTTCTCCCCGATCGCGAGCAGGCCGCCGGCGGCCTCCACCAGGTCGCGGGGCCAGATCATGTGGTAGCCGCCGATGTCGTCGTCGCCATGGGCGAATCCCCACGGGATCGACAGGCTCGCGGCTATCCCTCCCGCCGTCTCCTTGCTTTCATGCACCCGGATCATCGCCGCGGACGCCAGGTGCAGGTCGCGGCCGGCCGGAGCGATGCTTCGCTGGGCTATATCAAGGAACCGCTGATATTCCTGCNNGGGGCGGGTCAAGCCGCGTTGCCACGCCTGCCACCCGCTCACGAACGTGCCGCGCGCCTTTTCAAAGCCGTCGGAAAGGCTCGCCAGCGCGCAGTGGGCCGCCTCGGAAGGGCTGCCGCCGAACCCGAGCGTGAGCACGAACGCCCCGCCCGCGCCGCCCAGATCCACCTCGCCCGTGAGCGCGACGTTGCCGTTTTCCGCGCGTTCATATTGCCAGGTCATTCGGCCGTTCTGCCGCAGGTCCTGCCAGCCGTCCGAGGTCCCCACGAACCCGGCCGACGCCTTCAACCACGGGGCCGAGCAGGCAAGGGCCAGCGACAGCTCCCCGCGCCGGGCCATCAGGAGGACCCGGCCGCCGGTCTCGGCGACCCACGCGGTGTTGCCCTGGCCCCGGTTGCCGAGGTGCGGCGCCAGCAGCACATGGAGCCGGTAATCGGCGTGAAGGCCATGCAGGGCGGTGAACCGCGCGCGCTGCATCAGCGCGTCGCGGCGCGGATCGGCGAGTATCTCCTTCTCGATGCGGTAGAGGCCGGAGCGCTGCGTGTTGACGAGGCGGAACGCGGGGACGCCGGGCTCCATCCAATCAACGCGGCTCTCGGCGTCGCGCTTCTCCTCGGAAAACAGGCCCCGCCCATCCGTGACGATCAGCCCGAGGTCGCGGGTGCAGGCCTGGTCGATCCCGGGGTAGTAGATCTCGTTGCAGATCCCATGGCTGAGCGTGAACCATACCCGGCTCCGGTCGCCGATCGCCGTGCCGACGCCGCTTTTTGCGCTCGATGTCCAGCGTGGCTCGATCCCGGGCCAGCCTGGGGCATGGGGGGCCGTCGGCGTGAATGCCGCGGGGGCGCCTTGCCCGGGTGCGCGTGCCCGCGTTGTCGTCATCGCGCTCCCGCTGCGGGACCAGGTTCTGTGGGATGGCGCGAGATATTCATGCCCATGCGGTTGCCCATCAAAGGTACCTCTTCATGACCGCCGATGGAATGGGGTGTTTCCCCTCGCGAGGAGGCCCGCCGTGCGCCGGCGATTCCCATCTTCTGCAACTTCCCGCGCGGGGCCGTGTTCTCTGGGCAACAGCACCCCCTCCCTCACAATGAAAACCCTCCTCATCTCCATCGCAGCTCTCCCGGTCGCAATCGCCGCCCTTTTCTTCCTGCCCGCCAGCAGCGCCCCCCTCGCCTTCACGGTGGCGGGCCTCCTCCCCATCTTCGTCGCCGATTACGGCCGCGCCATGAAGCCGCTAAGGCTCCCCGCCCGGATCATCCCGTTCACCCCGGCCGGCTGCTCGGCGGCCGGGATGAGCAAGGCGGCCTGATCCGGGACCGGGGCATGGCCGCCCCGTGATCGCGCGTGCCGGAGGGCCGGGCCCGCGCTTCCCGTTGAATTCCCGTCTTCCCGGCCATCGCCCGGCGGACTGGGGAGTGTTTTCAAAATGGGGTTTTGGCATATGGCATCGTTTTTATACCAAAAAAAGTATCCATATTATGGATATATTGCCTGATATTTCCCTTTCGATGTGTGCTCATCCCCGTGTGAACCAATAGCTAAGGCTCGTCCTGTGCGATGCCCGGCCACGCACCTTAAACCCAATTGCTTCGCCATCATGGATAAGGGCGCTTTCTCGCTCGTAGTCCGGACGGCAGCGATCGTATGTTTTAGGTATGCGACTTGGACGGGCGCTGCCTCTCTTTCCAGTTTTGGCGTTTCTTGCACCCCCCCAAAGCGAAGCGTCCGACTTGGCCCTGGTTGGTGCGAAGATTTATCTCTCACCATCTGAATCACCCATCGAAAGCGGCACTGTCCTGGTACACGGCGGCCACATTCTATCGGTTGGGCCGATTGCGGAGATCGAAGTCCCGCGCGCTGCGACCGTAATCGACTGCAAGGGCCTCGTCGTGACTGCCGGTTTCTGGAACAGCCACGTGCACATCCTTCTGCCAGGGTTGGTTCATGCAGAAAAAGTCCCGCCCGACCAGATTACGTCACAACTTCAACAGATGCTCACACGGTGGGGATTCACCACCGTCTTTGACATCGCTTCCGTGCTCAAGAACACCAATCTCATCCGCCATCTCATAGAAAGCGGCGAAGTGAAGGGACCGCGGATTCTCACCGTCGGTGAGCCCTTCTGGATGAAGGGCGGAACACCGATTTACATCAAGGGGTTCCTTGAGGCCAATCACCTCAGCATTCCGGAGGTGGAATCAACGTCGCAAGCGATAGAGCGGGTGCGCCAGCAGATCCGCGACGGCGCGGACGGCATTAAGATCTTTGCGAATTCCTCGGAGCGCGATGAGACCTTGACGATGCCCTTGGAGTTGGCCAGGGCGATCGCCGCCGAGGCGCATCGCGCTGGCAAACCTGTTTTCGCACATGTTTCGAATAATCAAGGAACTGAGGTAGCGATTCAGGGTGGGGTCGATATCCTGGCCCACACCACCCCCACCGACGAGCTCTGGAGTCCGTCTTTCGTCCAGCGCCTGACGGCGGCGCACATGGCCCTTACCCCGACGCTCACCCTTTGGGACGTCGTATCCAAGCAGAGCAATAACTCGCCTGAGGAAATCGAGAAGGGGATGGGCAGGGCCGCCCAGCAGCTGGGCGCTTTCTCGCGAGGCGGAGGACAAGTACTCTTCGGCACCGACGTTGGCTTCATCCTCCAGTTCGACACGTCTGAGGAAATCATGTGGATGTCCCGTTCCGGAATGAGTTTCCGGAAGATTCTTGCTTCGCTCACAACCAACCCCGCCCAGCGCTTTGGCTACGCAACTCAAAGCGGACGAATCGCGAAAGGTCTGGACGGCGATCTTGTGGTCCTGGGTGGCGATCCGGCTCAGAATACCTCAGCATTCTCAAGAGTTCTCTATGCGATCCGGGGTGGAGAGGTCGTCTACGCTGGGAATTGAAATCCTGCTCAACCCCCCGGGGTCGTCTTCTCGTATTTCGGCCAGTTCGCCAGGAGCTCATGCGCGACCGCCGCGCCCGTCCGGTAGGCGGCCTCAAGGGCCGCGTTCATCCCCAGCGATTCGTCTGCAATCGTTGACGTCACGTCCTTTCCCGGGGGCGGCAGGCAATAGTTGCCCGCCGTCCGCATGACCATGACGCGGCTGATGTCGAGAAAGCCCCTTGCCGCCATGCGGGTGAGGGTCCCCACCTAATCCTGCGCCTCCAGGGAGGTCGTCGCAAAGGTGCCGGTCCCCTGGGTCCACGCCTTGACCCAATCGCCTGCCCATTGGGTGCGCTTCGGGCCATGCCAGTAGCGCACGGAGCCGAGCGCGTCGCCCATCATCGACATGCGGCGGCAGGAGCGCCTGCGCGCACACGGCGTACTTCTCCCGCCGAGCCAACAGCTAATGGTCTCCCTCGCCTGCCTATTCGCATGGCTCAAATAATGATGACCATTTCGCAAACACTGCCTAATGGGATTGCAACTCCAGCCGCCAGCCTTGAACTCGCCGGGATGAAGCTCGGGTCCAGGGCGATTCCCGGGGTCGGCGCGGGAATCTTTGCCGGCATCGTACTTGTCACGCTCGGATGGGCGGCCTACACGCACCATGTCTGGGAGGACTTCTACATCACCTACCGGGCGAGCAAGAACCTCGCGCTCGGAAACGGGCTCGTGTTCACGGTGGGCGACCGCCTCCAGACGTTCACCTCGCCGCTCCAGGCGCTGCTTCCCGCGCTGATCGCGTGGATGACGAGCTGCCGAAGCGACGAGCTCGTCATCTGGATCTACCGGGTGCTCGGCGCATGCGCCCTTGGAAGCTGCGGGGTGATCCTGTGGAAGATGTCCGTGCATTCCCGGTGGCCGGCCGCCGCCACGATGGCCTGCATCGGCCTCTTTGCATTCGACGCCAAGACCATCGACTTCACGGCGAACGGGATGGAGACGCCGTACCTCCTCGTGTTCCTCGCGTGGCAGGCCTACCTCGTCGTCTCGGGAGGCGGGGCGCTCTGGCTGGGCGTGGCCTGGGCCGGCATGATGATGAGCCGGCCGGACGCCTTCATCCAGATCGCCGCGTTCTACGCCGCCGTCCTCCTGTTCGCCGACGGCTGGGGGAGCCGCCGGGAGCTCGTGCTGAGGGCCGTGCGCGCCGGCGCGGTGACCGCCGTCCTCTATCTGCCGTGGTTCCTCTGGGCCACATGGTATTACGGGACGCCCGTCCCCCACACGGTCGTCGCAAAGGGGCTGGACATCCCGTCGGGCCTGGGGCCCGTCCTCCATGCCATCCTGAGGGCACCGCAGCAGATCATCACCTATGGCGCGTTCCACCGGGTCCTTTTCGCGCCGACCAACATCGAGATGGCTCCCTGGGAGGAATGGGGCTTCACGGCGAACAGCGTGTGGCGCCTCCTCGCGATGCCGGTCTGGTGCTACTGGATCAACCCGTGGGGAGGGCGCTGGGCTCGAACCGTGTCGCTTTGGCTCTTCCTCGATTCCGTCTACGCGATCTGCGTTCCCGGCGCCCCCTGGTACGTCCCGCCGTACGCCCTCGTGGCCATGATCGGGTGGGCGTTCATGATAAAGGACCTCTCGAGCCTCATCGGGTCGAGCGCGGGTTCCCCCCGGATGCCGACGGCGCCCGCGCTCCGACGGCTGCTGGCGTACGTCGTCGTCGGGGTACTCGTCTTCCAGGCCGGGGTGAGCCTCCTCATGGCGAACGCCATGCGCCTCCAGCAGACCATCATCGAGGAGGGCAACCGCCGGCCCATCGGCCTCTGGCTCCGCAAGACCGCCGCTCCGGGCGATACCGTCTTCCTGGAGTCCCTCGGGTACATCGGCTATTTCTCAAACCTGCGGATGCTCGACTTTCCCGGCCTCTCCTCCCGGGAGGTCGTGGCCGCCAGGAAGAAACTCGGCGTGGACGAGTTTGACGCCCTCATCAGCGAGGTGAACCCGGTCTGGATCGTCCTGAGGCCGAACGAGGTGTCGCGGATCGAGGCGAGGGCGCCGGGGTTGCTGTCGGACGACGGCAAGGGCAAGTACCGCCTGGCGCGCATCTTCGACCAGTCGGCACGGGTCTCGGCCCTGGTGGACGTCCCCGGCCGCTCGGTCCTCGAATACGACCAGACCTTCCTGGTCTATCACAGGACACGCTGACGGGCGACCCTGCGGCCCGCACCCCGGTATTCCGGGCGAAAATACCCGCTTGACTATTCTGGAATGCCTGTTCTTGTATCCGTCATGCCCCGTGCGAAGGAGTTTGATGAGTCAGAGGTTCTCGACCAGGCGCTCGAGGTCTTCCGCGTGCGCGGCTTCAAGCACACCTCTTTCGAGGACCTGACCCAGGGGCTCGGCGTCAGCCGCCAGAGCATCTATGACACGTACGGCGACAAGAACGCGCTTTTCCACGCCGCCCTGCGGCGCTACCTCGAACGGGGGCTGGAGTTCGTGGGCCGCAAGCTCGACGACCGCTCCCCCATCCGCGAGGTCCTGGCCGGCCTGTTTGAGGGAATGAACAGCAACAACTGCGGCAAGAGCTCCCCCGGATGCCTCATGGTGAACTCCATGGTCGAACTGGCTCCCCATGACGCCGAGGTCCGTGCCCTCGCGCAGAAGCACGCCCGGGGCGTCGAGGGCTTGCTCGCGTCGCGGATCGGCATCGCCCAGCGGGAAGGCGAGATCGACAAGGCCAAGGATCCGGTCGCCCTCGCCCGCTTCTTCTACCACACCATGCTCGGGCTCGGCGTCGCCTCCCGCGCCCTGGGCGAGCGCGATTCCCTCCGGGACAGCGTCCGCATGGCGTTGCAGGTGCTCGGATGATTTTTTCGCACCTGTATTGGAACGTTTATTCCATATCAATCGACCGCATTTCCCTATGAAAAACAAAACCATACTCATCACCGGCGGCACATCGGGCATCGGCCTCGCCACCGCTCAGCTCCTGCAAGGCGAAGGCGCCCGGGTCCTCGTCACCGGCCGCAATCCGGAGACGCTCGCCGCCGCGCAAGCCACCCTCGGCCCATCCGCGATCGTCATTGCGTCCGACTCCGGCTCAATCGGCGGCGCACGGGAACTCGGCGCCGCCGTGCGCAAGCACGCGGACAAGCTCGACGGCGCATTCCTGAACGCCGGCGTCGCGAGGTTCGGCCCCATCGAGGACATGACGGCGGAGATCTTCGACCAGATGTTCGGCGTCAATGTGCGCGGCGTCTATTTCCAGCTGCAATCCATCCTGGGGCTGCTCACGAGGCCGAGCTCGGTCGTCTTCAACGCCTCCGTGGTCGCGCAGCTGGGCCTTCCCACGGCCAGCATCTACTCGGCGACCAAGGCGGCCGTCGTCTCGCTCGGCAAGACCCTGTCGGTCGAGCTCGCCCCGCGCGGAGTCCGCGTCAACACGCTCAGCCCCGGGCCCATCGCGACGCCCATCTACGCCAAGCTCGGGCTTCCCGCGGATGCGCAGAAGGGGTTCGAGGAGCAGATGGCCTCCCAGTCGCTCTTCAAGCGCTTCGGGACGCCCCACGAAGTCGCCAAGCTGGCGCGCTTCCTCCTCTCCGACGACTCCAGCTATGTCATCGGGGTCGACGTGACCATCGATGGCGGCGTCCGGCTGACCTGAACCCTTCGAGGACACTCCCATGATCACCGCAATCACCGTCCTGGCCGCCCTCTGCCTTCTCGTGGCGGCGGACAGCCAGGATTCGCAGAGTTGATAACCCGCCGCAGCGCGCGGCCTCGGGCCGTCCGCGGCCCCCGCCCCGTTTGCATAACGGCGCTTCGCACGCTCATTTGAGGCATGATGGCCTCGCCGCTCACCCACCCTCCCGCCCCGTCCCCCGACGGGTCCCTTTTCGACGCCTACTCGGACGCCGTCTCGACGGCGGTGTCCGCGGCGCACCCGGCCGTCGTGCACATCGAGGTCGGCGGCAGCCGTGCGCCCGGCGGCTCCGGCTCGGGCTTCTTCATATCGCCCGACGGCTACCTGCTGACCAACAGCCATGTCGTCCATGGCGCCCGCGAGCTCCGCGTGTTCCTCGCCGACGGCCAGAGGCTTTCCGCGGACCTCGTCGGCGACGATCCCGACACCGACCTGGCGGTCCTTCGCGTGAGCACCCACGACATCGCCCACCTTCAGCTGGCCGACAGCAGCGCCGTCAGGCCGGGCCAGATCGCCATCGCGATCGGCTCGCCCATGGGCTTCCAGCAGACCGTGACCGCGGGAATCGTGAGCGGGCTGGGGCGCTCGCTTCGGGGCGCCTCGGGCCGCCTCATCGACAATGTCATCCAGACCGACGCCGCGCTCAACCCGGGCAACTCGGGAGGCCCGCTCGTCAACACCCGCGCCGAGGTGATCGGGGTCAACACGGCGATCATCCGGCCGGCCCAGGGGATATGCTTCGCCATCGCGAGCAACACGGTCCGGTGGGTGGCCGGACTGCTCATCAAGGAGGGCCGCATCCGGCGCAGCTTCATCGGAGTCGCCGGGCAGACCGTGCCGCTCCTGCGAAAGCTCATCCACCACCACCGCCTCGCCCAGGAGACCGGCGTGCTGGTCGCGGGCCTGGAACCCGACAGCCCCGGGATGCGCGCCGGGCTCGTCGAGGGGGACATCCTGCTCTCCCTGGACGGCGTCTCGACTCCGGCGGTCGACGCCCTGCAGAAGCTCCTGACCAGCGACCGCATCGGCGAGCGCGCGATCGTGGCCTTCCTGCGCGGCGTCGAGCTGCGCCGGCACGCGATCATCCCCCTCGAGACGCCGGGCCGCGCCTGAGGCGGGGATCGCCGGCTACTGGTGGCGGCTGAGCACCACGAACAGCGCGACCAGGAACAGCAGGGAGCCGATGCCGATGATGGCCCCGGCGAGGAAGGGCGTCCCCTGGATGCTCAGGCGCCACTTCGGCGCCCGGAGGCGCGCGCTCAGCCCCGTGACATGCACCCTCTCCGGGGCGTCGAGGTCGGCCTGGAATTCGGCGACGGTCTGGTAGCGGTCGGCGGGCCTGCGCCTCATGGCGCGGAGCACGATCTCCTCCGCCTCGGGCGTCATGGCCGGGTTGATCGACCTCGGCGCGACCGGGTCGCCCGTCACCCGCAGCTGCGCGGCGGCCCAGGGATCCTCGCTTTGAAACGGAAGGACGCCCGTGAGCATCTGGAACAGGATGACGCCAAGGCTGTAGATGTCGGTGCGCTCGTCATTGCGCCTGTTGCGGACCTGCTCGGGCGCCATGTATTCGGGCGTGCCGAACAGCGGCGTCAGGCCCGCCAGGATGCCCACCCGCTGGTCGACCTCCGCGGCCAGCCCGAAGTCCATGAGGCAGAGGGTCCCGTCCCGGCGGATCATGATGTTCGCGGGCTTCAGGTCGCGGTGGATGATTCCCCTCCCATGCATGTGCCCGACGGACCCGCAGACCACGCTCGCGATCCTCAGGGCGTCCCGCTCCGGCACCGGCCGCGTCCGGTGGATGACGTAGGCGAGCGTGCATCCATCCACGAACTCCGTCACGATGTAGGGGCGGCTCTTCTCGCCCTTTCCCGGGATGAACCTAAGGAGGCTCGGGTCGTCGAGGCTCAGGCCGATCCGCTCCTCGCGCTCAAAGCGCCCGAACGAGACGGGATCGCCCTCGATTCTCCTGAGGGGCACCTTGACTGCGACGCTGCGGGCCGCCTCCGACCGGTCCAGCGACCGGTAGATCGTCGCCATTCCGCTGCGGCCGACCGCCTCCTGGATCACGAAACGGTCGTCCAGGACATGGCCGGCGGGAAGCTCCTCCTCAAGCGGAGGCCCAAGGCCCTCCCTCTCGGGCAGGTCGCCGCAGCAAGCGATCCCGGCCAGCGAAGCCCGGGGAGCTGCCTTCGCCTGCGCGAAATTCCGGGCAGCTGGAGCTGCCGTTCCGGGCGCAGGGGCGGGTGCCATGTTGCCCGCAATCCTATCCGCGAGCGGCGACGGTTGGGAATCAAATCGCGGCCAAAAACCATTAAGATATCATTAAGCCCGCGCCCATCCGCGACGCGGGCCTGGGTGCCGCCGGTCCCCGGGCGGTCCTTCAGGTCAAGCGGCCGTCCCAGCGAGCTTCTCCAGCGCCGCCCGCAGTTCAGGCAGGCAATCGGCCCCGCTGCTGATCTTGCTCAGCGCCTGGTTGGCGTTGTTCTTGATATCCCCGGATTTGACCAGGAATGGGAACGGGGTTTGAAAGGTGGTTGAGCTGAGGACCGTCTGCCCATGCAGGCTCACCACGATCTCGGCCAGTTTCCGCCTCCTGTTGGCCCCGTAGACAAGGTAGCATTCGAGGAAGAACGGGAAGATTCCGACCCCCGAGAACGGCGAGTGGTCGGTCGTCAGGCGGAATTCCGGCGCGACATATCCCCTTCTCGGCAGCGTGCGGTCGACCGCCCTGCTCGACTCGGAATCCATCGCGGGGGAGATCTTGATATACTCCTTGAGGCGGGTGATGAACGGGATGACGGGCGCCGCGGTCGCCAGCACGCGCGTGTCAGGGATGTCCCAGTTTCCCTTCGTCACGAACTGGACGGACGCGATCCTGAGCCGCCTGAAGTTGGGGTTGTCGATCTCGACGATGACAATGGGGCAGTGGGGAAATTCCCTGTCGAGGACGAGGGCCAGGGTCGCCCTCGGGGCCTGCGCGAACAGCAGGACGGCGGCAAGGGCGACGGCGGTCAGCCCGCACAGGATGAACAGCGCCCTCTCTTCGGTGAGCCCCGGGAAAAGCTGGTCCCGCAGGAACAGCAGGACCGCGCCCCCGGCGAAGATCACGACGGCCGCGATCACCTGGGTGAACACAGGGTCGGACCAAATCTTGCTGATTTTTTCGAGGGGATCCGCCTGCACCGTCAGAGAGTACTCCGATATCCGGCGCGATGTCGCCACCATACCGCAACCACGGGTTGGTAGAGAGAGCGCGGCCCGATGCAACCCTTTCATCCCCGCGCGCCAGGCCGGCGGCGGGAGCCCCTTCCCCGGTTTGCCGGCTCAGCGTCCGCCCGTTCTCTGCGGCTGGGCGACCGGTGCCTGGTCCTCCGCCGCAGGCTCCAGGGGGTCGTCAACCCCCGCGCCGGGCGGCTCCGCGGCCTGCGCCGCCAGCCCGGACGCCGCGAGGCGTTCCAGGACATGCGAGATCTGCGCATTCGCCGCGTTGAGGCGGGCCACCTGGCGGCCGCGGAGTTCGGACAGATACGTTGCCGACTCCGCGTCGCCGGGACGCGTGGTCAGCCGCGCGTTCCGGCGCATGGCGAGCACGAGCTCGCTTCGCTCCTCCCGCGCCCGGTACAGCTCCCAGCCCAGCCCCATCTGCAGCACGTCGCGGACGGTCCTTTCGTCGATGATCCCCCAGGAAGCGGTGTCGACATCGGCGCTGCCCCTCGCCATCCCCTCCGCCATGACATGAAACTTTATTTCCTGCATCGCCTCGCCGAAGTCGGCGAGCTGCCGGGCGCTGAGCCTGCGTCCCGCGTCGGATTGCCACATGCTCAGCCCGATGTAGTCCCTGGCATCCACCTTCATGTCGAGGGGATCCCTGGGCCCGCATGCGGCGCACGCGGCGCACAGGAACGCCCCCAGAACGAGCCCGCCGTGCGCCGGACGCGGACGGCGGCCGCGGGTGGAGGCGGCTCCTTCGGTGTTGTGAATCATGAGGCTCGTGCTTCCACGATCTGACCCTCCCGGAATCTGCGGGCAACCCCCAAAGGCGGCCTCCCGGCGGATGAGCGGCGCCGCGCCGCCGGCAGGCCCAGCCCAAAGGATGTTGCGCCGGATTTTCCCGGCCCAATCCTGACTTCCCGTGACCAGCATCGAGCTCCTCGTCGTCCTGCTGCTGCTCGTGATGGCCGTTCCCGATGCCTGCTCCTGGATCGGCCGCCCCGCGCTGGCCTACCCGGCGTTCGTGTGCTTTGGCCTGATGGTCGGCCCGCTGATCCGGCCCGAGGTCGGCAACATGGTGCACGAGGCGGGGGAGATCGGCTTCGTGATGCTCCTCTTCGAGGTGGGCATGGAAATCGAGCTGCCGATATGGCGCGAGCTGGGGAAGCCGGCCCGCTACCTGCTGCGCTGGCTTCTGCCGCAGTACCCCCTGCTCCTCGCGCTCGCGCGCTTCGCCGGGCTGCCCTGGCTCGAGTCGTTCGTCGCGGCCGCGGCGCTGAGCGCCTGCTCGGTCGGCATGGCGCACGCCGCCTGGAAGCAGTACCCCGGGCTTGAGGGCGCCCCCCGGGCGTTCGTCCTGCAGGTCATGGTGATGCTTGAGGTCCTGGCGGTCGTGCTGCTGGCGGCGGAGACGGCGGTGCTGGGCCAAACGCCGACATGGCTGGTCGGCCTGAAGCTGGCGGGCATGGCGCTCGTGATCTATGCCTGCAGCCGGCTCGGCTCCCACGTGACGAAGCTGCTTCAGGTCGTTCTCGCGCGGACGACGCGCTGGCGCCTGCATTTCGTGACCCTGCTCGTGCTCGCGGTCTGCGCGGTGGGCGAGCGGTTCGGGCTGTCCGGGCCGAAGACGGCGTTCTTCCTCGGCCTCTTCTCGAGCCGGGTCCGGCATGACGGGCGCAGCCTCGAGGACTACATGGCGCCGATCAGCAGGCGGTTCCTCATTCCCCTCTTCTTCACGTCCCTCGGCGCGCAGGTGCCCCTGGCCGCGCTGTTCTCGTGGAACGCGCTGATGGCGCTTTTCGCCGCGGTGTCGATCATGGCGTTCCGGCACCTGCTTCACGCCAGGTTCGCACGCACCGGGGGCGATGAAAATGCCTACCTCCTGCTCTGCCCGAACTTCACGCTCGTCGCGCTCGCGGCGAATTCCCTGATCGCCCCGTCGGAGGCGCCGGAGTTGGCGGCGTGGCTGCTGATGACGGGCCTCCTGATGACGCTGTATGCCGTGGGCGCGCTGCCCGCCCAGTCCAAGGATGCCGTCTCGCCGGCCTGACCTTGGCGCACAAAGGTCTCGTATATTCTTTGCACCGCCGCGGATTCAACAGTAGGTTCCATCGGATTTCCGTTCGCCCGTGACTCAACCGCCGACAAGCCCCGCCACCCGCGACGACGCATCCCGGATCCGGGAGCCGGCCCTCCCCGGGAGCGGGTCGTCCGCCCCGTGAGCACCGGGCCCAACCTGCTCCGCCTGAGCGGACTGAAGAAATCCTTCCCCTCTCCCGATGGCGGGCGAAAGCCGATCATCGACGTGCCCGATTTCTCGCTGGCCGCGGGCGAGCATGTCGCCCTCCGCGGCGAGAGCGGCTCGGGCAAGACCACCTTCCTCAACCTCATATCGGGAATCCTCGCGCCCGACTCGGGCTCCATCCTGATCGGGGACGCCGACATGGCCGCGCTCGGTGAGCACAGCCGCGACCGGCTGCGCGGCTCCTCCATAGGCTACATCTTTCAGACGTTCAACCTCCTTCAGGGCTATACGTGCCTCGAGAACGTCCTTCTGGGAATGACGTTCGGCGGCCACGCGGACAGGGCCCAGGCGCAGGCCCTCCTCGGCCGCGTGGGACTGTCGCACCGGCTCGACCACACCCCGCGCCAGCTCTCCTCGGGCCAGCAGCAGCGGGTGGCCCTGGCCCGGGCGCTGGCGAAGCGCCCCAAGCTCGTGCTCGCCGACGAACCGACCGGCAACCTCGACCACGGGAATGCGCGCGAGGCGCTGAAGCTGGTGCGGGAGACGTGCCTTGAGACAGGCGCGGCCCTCCTGCTCGTCAGCCACGATCCCGAGGTGCTCGGCTCCTTCCAGAACGTCCGGGACTTTGCCGAGCTGAACCTCGTCTTGAAGGAGGGTGCGTCGTGACCCTGCTGCTGATTGTCAGGCGCAGCCTTCGCCAGCACGCCCTGTCGACCACCATCACGGCGCTGTCCATCGCCCTTGCGGGCGGCCTACTGATGTCCGTCTGGGTGGTGAAGGAACAGTCGCAGCGGACGTTCACCCAGGTGAACACGGGTTTCGACGCCGTGCTCGGGGCCCGGGGCTCCAAGCTCCAGCTCGTGCTGAACGCCATCTTCCACCTGGAGGCTTCGCCAGGCAACGTCGCCGCGTCCGACTACGAGTACATCAAGCGGCATCCCGCCGTGAAGCTGGCCATCCCCATCGCCGTGGGGGACAACCTTCGCGGCTATCGCATCGTCGGGACGATCCCCGAGTTCTTCACGGACGTCGAATACACGCCCGGCAGGCATTTCGCGCTGTCGGCGGGGAAGCTCTTCGACCCCTCCGCGAAGGAAGCCGTCGTCGGCAGCTTCGCGGCGCGCAAGCTGGGGCTGGCGGTCGGCGACACGTTCCACCCGTTCCACGGACTCATCTACGACGCGAGAAACCAGCATGCCGAGACCTTCCTCGTGACCGGCATCCTCGCGCCGTCCAACACGCCCGCCGACAAGGTCGTCTGGATCCCGATCCACGGGCTGCAGACGATGAGCGGGCATGACCCGAGGGCGGCCACCGACGTGAGCGCCGTCCTCGTGCAGCTGCGCTCGCCTTCGGCCGGCTTCATGCTGGACATCATGTACAACAAGCAGGGCAACAGGCTCACGTTCGCCTATCCCATCGGCGCGATCATGGCCGAGCTGTTCCAGAGGATCGGGTGGTTTGACAAGGTCCTGGCGCTGGTCGCCTACCTCGTGGCCATCGTTTCCGCCGCGGGCGTGCTCGTAGCGATCTACAATTCGATGGCCTCAAGGCGGCGCGACATCGCGATACTCCGGGCCCTGGGGGCGGGTCGGCTGTTCCTTTTCGGCGCGATCGTGCTCGAGGCCACCGCCATCGGCGCGATCGGGATGGCCCTCTCGTTCGCCGCCTACGCCGGCATCGTTTCCGCGGTGGCGGTCATCATCCAGGACCAGACAGGCGTGCTCATCGAGACCTTCGCCTACAGCCCGGTCATGCTGTGGGCTCCGGCCGGGATGATCGCGCTCTGCGCCGTGTGCGGCCTCCTGCCGGCATGGAAGGCCTACCGCACGGACGTGGCGGAGAACCTCGCCCCGATATCCTGACGCGGCCGACCCCCGGCCCTCCCGCCATGCGAACCCCGACCGCGCTCCTCCTCAGCCTGGCGCTGCCCGTTGCCCTTGTCACCGGCTGCTCCAGGTCCGCGGCGCCCGATTCCGGCGCGCCGCACAAGCATGAGCACCACCCGATCCACGGCGGCACGCCGGTCGTGCTGGGGGACGAGCTTTACCATGTCGAGTTCGTCCTCGACCCGTCCACCGGCACGCTCCTCGCCTACGTGTTCGACGGCGAGCTGGAGAACTTCGTCCGGTCGAGCGTGCCGTCGATCGAGATCGCCGCGGAGGTCAACGGGGCGCGGCAGATCCTGGACCTGGAGGCGGTGGCCAACCCGGCCACGGGCGAAACGGTCGGCGACACCTCGCTGTTCCAAGGGCAGGCCGACTGGCTCAAGGCCACCCCGGAATTCGACGCGGTGCTCAAGAGCATCACCGTCCGGGGCACGACCTTTAGCGACGTGAAGTTCAACTTCCCCAGGGGTAACGACACCGACTGAGGATCGCCGCCCGCGGCGCGGTGCTACGGACCTGACAGGGCGCCGACGATCGCGAGGACGTTGTGCCGGTACATCGCATCATAGGTCTCGGCGCCGCTGCCGGCGGGCCCGAGGCCATCGGCGTACAGGGTTCCTCCAAGCTGCGCGCCGGTCTCCCCGACCAGGTTTGCGATCAGCCGCGGATTCGCGCTGCTCTCGGCGAAGACGGCCCGGATCTTCTCGCGACGGATGAGGTCGATCAGCTCCGCGAGGTGCCCTGCATCGGCCTCGCTGTCGGTCGAGAGGCCGTCGATCGCGTGGATCGTGAACCCATAGTCATGGGCAAAGTAGCCAAACGCGTCATGCGAGGTCACGAGGTGGCGCCGGGCGGCCGGCAGCGTGGCGATCTCCCCGGCGGCCCAGGCCTTGAGCGCGATGAGCCGGTTGCGGTACGCCAGGGCGTTCGACCCGAACACGTCCGCGGATGTCGGGCGCGCCCGGGCGAATTCCGCGCGCACCACCTCCACCGCGAAAACCATGTTGTCGATGCTGTGCCACCAATGGGGATCCTCCTCGGCCGCCGTCCCCGCCCGGGGCAGCGAAAGGACGACCGGCAGCGCGTCCCCGACGGCAAGGACGCGGCCCGAGGGCCCGATGCTTGCGACGAGGCGGTCGAGATAGCCCTCGAGCCTGAGGCCGGAGGCGAGCACGACGTCGGCGTCGAGCAGCGTGCGAATGTCGGACGGCGACGGGTTGAACGTGTGCGGGTCGACGCCCGCCCGGACGAGATTGGTCACCTCGACCCGCTGCCCGCCAACCTCGCGGGCAATTTCCGCAAGGACGGTGCCCAGGGTCGCCACGCGCAGCGGACGACCGTCCCCCTCCCCCGCGAAGGCCGCGCTCGCCGCGAGGCACAGTAGAACGGTCGGGAGGATGGACTTCATGCCCGTGTCAGCGGGATCCGCCGCGCCACAGGGCCCCCACTGCGCCATGGCGCGGGCTGAACAGCGCCGAGACGACAAACATGAAGCCGAGGCAAAGGACGATGGCCGCGCCGCTCGCCAGCCCCGCGTGAAAGCTCACGAGGATCCCGACGACCGAGCCGAGAAGCGCCAGCCCGACGGAAAGCAGCAGCATCGAGGTGAATCGGTCGCACCACAGGTAGGCGGTCACGGCCGGCAGGAGGAACAGGCCCAGGGCAAGCACGACCCCCATCGTCTGCATGGCGGCGACAAGGTTGAGCACCGTCAGCGTGAGGAAGCCCATGTGGACCAGGCCGCCGCGCCCGCCGGTCGCGCGGTGGAAGACCGGGTCGAACGTCTCGAGCAGGATGCTGCGGTGGAAGATGACGAACACCGCGGCGGTGCAGCCGCTCACGGCGAGGGCGAGGCCCAGGTCCGACGCGCTGACCCCAAGGACGTTCCCAAAGAGGAAATCCGCGAGGTTGAGCCGCGTCGGGAGCTTGCTGATGAGCGCCACGCCCGCGCCGAAGAAAACGATGAAGAGGGAGCCGAAGGCGGCGTCCTCCTTGACCCGCGTCATGCGGCTCAGGAGGGCGCTTCCCAGCGCCGTCAGGAGCCCGGCGATGAGGCCGCCGAAGAACAAGGCGACCGTGCTGGTTCCGAAAAGCAGCCACGCCGCGGCTACTCCCGGCAGCAGCGAATGCGAGAGGGCGTCGCCCATGAGCGCCAGCCGGCGCAGGACGAGGACGCAGCCGAGCAACCCGCCGCTCACGCCGAGCAGCATGGCCGACAGCAGACCGCGCCGCATGAACTCGTACGAGAACGGGGCGACAAGGAGATCGTGCGCGCTCATCGTGGAAGATCCGCGGCGGCCGCCGGGCGGGCGCGCCTGTCATGCACGCATTGCCCGTGCCGGTAGGCGCGGTCGATATTGGCCGGCGACAGCACGTCGGCGATGGGGCCCGCCGCCACGAGGCCCGTGTCAAGCAGCACCCCCCGGGTGAAGCAGCGGCGCGCGATCTCGGGATCGTGCACCGCCGCCAGGACCGTGCGGCCCTGGGCCTCCCAGTTGCGCAGGATGTGCGTCAGTTCCTCGGACCCGAAAAGGTCGAGGCCGGCGAAGGGCTCGTCCAGCAGGAAGATGTCCCCGCCCTGCGCGAGCGCCCTCGCGAGGAAGACCCTCTGCTGCTGTCCCCCCGAGAGCATCCGGATCTGCCGCGCCGCAAGGTCGGTGATCCCGAGCTCCTCAAGCGCGCCCTCGATCTTCTCCCGGTCGGCATGCCCCATCCGCTGGAAAAGCCCCAGCGAGGGATAGCGGCCCTGCTCCACCACGCCGCGCACCGTGATAGGGAAATCCCAGTCGATCGCGTGGCGCTGCGGCACGTAGGCCAGCCGGGGGCGCGCGTGCTGGGGATGGGCGTCCCCGATGCGGATCTCCCCGCTCGTCAGGCGCTGCCACCCGAGCACGGCCCGCAGGAGCGTGCTCTTTCCCGCCCCGTTCCTCCCGAGGATCGCGGTCGAGCTGCCGCATGGGATCTCCAAGGTGATGGCGCGCAGCGCGGTCAATCTGCCATAGCGCACGGTCGCGTCGCGGAAGAGGAGGATGTTCTGGGCTTGGGGCGCCACGCGTTCAATGTGCAGGAAGGAAACAATACGTCCAATGGCGACTGCGGAATTTCCGGCCCGCGCCCGTCCGCCGTCACTTCGGCGAGATCTTCTCGGCCGACGCGGTCACATTCGGGCAGGAGTCGACCCAGGCCCCCCTCGGCCGCGCCCATTCGGCGGCGTTGGCGATGACCCGGCGCACGTTGTCGTCATGGTACGTGGGGTAGGTCTCATGCCCCGGCCTGAAGTAGAAGATGCTGCCGTTCCCCCGCCGCCAGCAGCACCCGCTCCGGAAGACCTCGCCGCCCTCGAACCATGAGATGAAGACCTGCTCCTCCGGGGCGGGGACCGCGAACGGCTCGCCGTACATCTCCTCCATCGGAAGCTCAAAGAAGCGGTCGATCCCGCGGGCTATCGGGTGGCCGGGATTGCAGACCCAGACCCGTTCCCGCTCGTCGGCCTCCCTCCACGTGAGCGAGCAGGTCGTCCCCATGAGCAGCCTGAAGACCTTGGAGTAGTGCCCCGAGTGCAGGACGATCAGCCCCATCCCCTCGAGGACGCGGGCCTGGACGCGGCGGGCAACCTCGTCGGCGACCTGGTCGTGCGCCTTGTGCCCCCACCAGGTGAGCACGTCCGTGTCCCGAAGCCTTTCCGCCGTCAGGCCGTGCTCGGGCTCCTGGAGCGTGGCGGTCGTCACCCTGGCCGCCGGCAGGTACTTGGAGAGCCCCTCGGCGATCGTCGTGTGCATCCCGCGCGGATAAATCCCATTTACCTTGGCATTCGTGTGCTCGTGGACATTTTCCCCCCAGACCGTTATCCGCAGTGAATTCATGATGCGATTTTCGCGTCCCCCGTCTACCCCATGTCCCAGCGCAGAAGCAACGTTTTGAGCGCCCGACGGCGCGGCCAGGGGGGCGCGCTCCTCGCGGTGCTCCTGTCAGGGCTTGTCGGCGCGTGCGTCTCTACGGGAACCCGTCCCGCAACCCACACCGAGGTAGCGCTCGCGCCGCTGTTCAGCGACCACGCCGTGCTGCAGCGCGGCAAGCCGGTCCCAATCTGGGGCAGCGCCGGCCCATCCGATCCGATCACCGTCACCTTCCGCGGCCAGACGGTCCGCGCGACCGCCGGCAATGACGGCCGGTGGATGGCCTACCTGGCGCCGCTCGCCGCCAGCTCCGATCCCGCCGACCTCGTCGTGGCCGGCCAGAACACCGTCACCGTCCACGACGTTCTCGTTGGCGAGGTGTGGCTGTGCTCAGGCCAGTCGAACATGGAATTCACGGTCGACAGCGGCGGCGAGGTGTACCGCGTCGACCACGCGGACGCGGAGGAGGCCGCGGCAAACTACCCGCTCATCCGCCAGCTTAAGATCGAGCGCGCCGTCGCGACCGAGCCCGCGACGACCGCGAAGACGTCCGGATGGCAGCCTGCGTCGCCGAGCACCGTGCGGGAATTCACGGCGGTCGGATATTTCTTCGCGCGGGACATCCATCGCGCGCTGGGCGTCCCGGTTGGCATAATCCTGAGCTCGTGGGGCGGCACACCCATCGAGTCCTGGATGAGCGACGCCGCCCGGGGCTCCACCTCCGGGGCCGGCACGCTCGACCTGCGCTGGCGCAAGGCGATGAGCGACTGGCCGCCCGAGCGCGTCGCCCGGTATCCCGCAGAGATGGAGGCATGGCAGAAGGCCGAGAAGGACGCCGCCGCGACTCATGCCAAGAACCCCCTGCACTGGCCCAACCCACCGGCGACGAACGACTCGCCGGCGCGCCCGGGCGGCCTCTTTAACGCCATGATCGCGCCCCTCCAGCCCGGGGCGATCCGCGGCGTCCTCTGGTACCAGGGCGAGGCCAACGTCGAGCACGCCGGCGAGTATGCCGAGCTTCTCGCAACGCTCATCCACTCGTGGCGGGCCGGCTGGGGACAGGGCGAATTGCCGTTCTACCTGGTCCAGCTCGCCAATTTTGGCGACACGGACCAGCTGACCGACCGCGGGTGGGCGCGGCTGCGGGAGGCCCAGGCCGAGGTTCTCGGCGTTCCCGCGACAGGCATGGCCGTCACCATCGACATCGGGGCCGCCCATGACATCCACCCGAAGAACAAGCAGGAGGTGGGCCGCCGCCTCGCGCTGGTCGCAAAGGCACAGGTGTATGGCATTCCCGGGGAATTCTCCGGGCCGGTGTTCGACGGGGCCACGCGCGAGGGGAACGCGCTGCGCGTACGTTTCACCCACGCCGGCGCGGGGCTGATCGCGCGCGGCGGCGCCGTGACGTCGCTCGAGGTCGCGGGCGCGGACCGGGTGTTTCACCCCGCCTCCGAGGTGATCGAGGGCGACACGATGCTTGTGTCGTCATGGGAGGCGAATGAGCCCATGGCCGTGCGCTACGCGTGGACCAACTCTCCCTTGGCCAATCTCTACAACGGCGATGGCCTTCCGGCCGTGCCGTTCCGCTCGGACAATTGGTAGCCATCGCGGGTCAAAAAGAGGCTCGCACCCCATGGTGCGAGCCTCCGACTCAGCTTAGCCGGCCATCAATGGCAGCAGGAACCGCAATCGCGGCAGCCCCCGGCTGCGCAGCAATCCGGGGCCTTCGTCGGCTGCGGGCTCGACTTTGTGGCGGAATACCCGACGGCCACGACCGCGAGGGCCAAGCCTGTCAGGAGTATATGCAACTTTTTCATGATTATTCCTAATCTGTGTTTTGTTTAAGTGACTTGTTTTCCTTCGATTTCCACGCCCGGCGCGCGCGGCGGCGGAAGCGGCGGAGGGTAGCTCCGTCCAACTGCCCGCCAGTCGGAGGCGGGAGCCCAACGAGAGTCGGAAAACAGAATCCAGANNCAGAAGGCGTCCGGCGTCGCCAGGCTGGACGCGAAGCAAGTGGAGCCGCATGCGCAGCACTCTCCACACGGATCGGATTGCGCGTGACCGCCTCCGGTCGGCGAATGCTGGGACGTCTGGCGCCCGCATGCGATGCCACAGGTATGGCGTGAACCCATGCGGCCGACGGGGCCTTCGGCCCATACTAACGAGAGGCAAAAAAGCGACGCGACGGTGAGCCAGGATTTCAACGGGAGCAGCATGGCAGCGGTTCCTTCAGGACTCCAGCGCGTTTCCCATGCCCCTTGGGGAGGCCATTTTCCAATGCCGCAGCTTGAACAAAACGACATAATGCCATAGTGGATTGAGGATGGATCCGTTCAACGTGCGGGGAAGGTTTTTTGTCTTTGCGTCAGGGGGCATTGTCCTGGCCCTGGCTTGCGGCTGCGGGAAACAGGCCGTCCAGGCCCCTCCCCCGGCGGATGTCCAGGTGGTCCCGGTCGAGCAAAAGGACGTGCCCGTCGTGCGGGAATGGATCGGCTCCCTGGATGGATTCGTCAACGCGCAGATCCGCGCCGAGGTGAGCGGGTACCTCGTGAAGCAGGACTACAAGGAGGGTTCCGCCGTGCGCAAGGGGGACCCGCTCTTCGAGATCGACCCGAGGCCGTTCGAAGCGGCGCTCGCGCAAGCCGCCGGACAGCTTGGCCAGGCCCAGGCCCAGCTTGGGAAGGCCGAGCAGGACGTGGCGCGCTTCACCCCTCTGGCCAAGGACAAGGCGATCAGCCAGGAGGAGCTGGATGACGCGGTCCAGGGCCGGCTCGCCGCCGCGGCCCAGGTCGCAACGGCCCAGGCCGCGGTCGACCAGGCGCGCCTCAACCTGAGCTTCACGCACATCGTCTCCCCGATCGACGGCATCGCGGGGCTTGTCCAGGCACAGATAGGCAACCTGGTCGGCCCGGCCACCGGGATCCTGACGACGGTCGCGACGGTGGACCCCATCAAGGCCTATTTCCCGATCAGCGAGCAGACCTACCTCGAGTTCCGGCGTCGCGAGCCCGACGCGCCGAGCATCCCCGCGGGCATAGCCTTCGAGCTCATGCTCTCCGACGGAACCACCTATCCCAAGAAGGGCACGTTCTTCGCAATCGACAGCCAGGTGGACGGCAACACCGGGACGCTGCGCGTTGCGGCCCTGTTCCCGAACCCCGACGGGCTCCTGCGCCCCGGGCAGTACGCCCGGGTGCGCGCGGTCGTGAGCCTCGAGAAGGGCGCGCTCGTCGTGCCGCAGCGCGCCCTGTCCGAGCTTCAGGGGGGGTATCAGGTGGCCACGGTCGATGCGGAAAACCACGCCCACATCGTCGCCGTCACGGCGGGGGCCCAGGTCGGCTCCCAGGTGGTGATCGAGAAGGGCCTCCACCCGGGCGACCGGGTGGTCGCGGACGGGGTTCAAAAGATCGCGGACGGAACGATCGTGAATCCCATCCCGTTTGCGGACGCCGCCAAGTAACCGCGCCGTGTCGAAGTTTTTCATCAACCGCCCGATCGTCGCGATCGTCATCTCGATCATCACGGTGATCCTGGGCGCCGTGTCGCTCGTCACCCTGCCGATCGCGCAGTTCCCGAAGATCGTCCCGCCCGAGGCGCGCATCACCACCACCTACGTCGGGGCGGATGCGCTGACGGTCGAGCAGTCCGTCGCGACCCCGATCGAGCAGACGCTGAGCGGCGTGGACAACCTGAACTACATGTACTCGATCAACGGCAGCGACGGGTCGCTGCGGTTGACCGCGAATTTCGACGTCAGCACCGATCCGAACACCGACCTGATCCTGACGCAGATGCGGGTGATCCAGGCCAGCCCGCAGCTCCCCCAGGACGTGGCGAACTTCGGGGTCACCGTGCAGAAGCAGCTCACCGCGCCGCTCATGCTGATCGCGCTGTATTCTCCGACGGATTCGTACGACAGCACGTTTCTCGCGAACTACGCCTACATCAATATCAACGACCAGCTGACACGCGTGCCCGGCATCGCGAGCGCGTCGGTCTTCGGCGCAGGCCAGTATGCGATGCGGTACTGGGTCAAGCCCGACCAGCTCGCNNCAATCCCACGGGCCTCATCGGGGGGGAACCCGCGCCGGCGGGACAGGAGTTCACCTATTCCGTGCGCGCGCAGGGGCGCCTGACGACCCCCGAGGAGTTCGGCGCCATCGTCATCCGCGCCAACCCCGACGGCTCGGCCGTCCGGCTCAGGGATGTCGCCCGGGTCGAGCTGGGGGCGCAGGTCTACAACGTGAGGGGGCGGGTGAACGGCAAGCCCGCTGCGAACATCGCGATCTACCAACTCCCGGGTTCCAACGCCCTCGATTGCGCCAATGGCGTCAAGAAGGCGATGGAAAGGATCAAGAGGAGCTTTCCGCAGGGCCTGGAATACGCGATCGGCCTCGACACGACGCAGGCCGTGTCGGAGGGAATGCGGGAGATCTCGAACACGCTCTGGCAGGCGCTGCTGCTCGTCATCCTCGTCGTGTTCGTGTTTCTGCAGGGCTGGCGGCCCACGCTGATCCCGCTCCTCGCCGTGCCCGTGTCGCTCATCGGCACCTTCATCCTCTTCCCGGTGTTCGGCTTCTCGGTGAACACGCTTTCGCTCTTCGGGCTCGTGCTCGCCATCGGGCTCGTGGTGGACGACGCGATCGTCGTCGTCGAGGCGGTCGAGCACCACATCGAGGAGGGCATGTCACCCCGCGACGCGACGCTGAAGGCCATGGAGGAGGTGTCGGGACCCGTGGTGGCGATCGCCGTCATCCTGGCGGCGGTGTTCATTCCCACCGCGTTCATCCCGGGAATCACCGGCCGCCTCTACCAGCAGTTTGCGCTGACGATCGCGATATCCGTGATCATCTCGGCGTTCAACGCCCTCTCGCTCAGCCCCGCGATGTGCGCGATGCTTCTCCGCCCCAAGGGCGCGAGCCGGGGGCCCCTGGGGCCCTTCTTCGGCTGGTTCAACCGCCAGTTCGGGCGCGCGCAGAAGGGCTACGTGGACCTTTCCCGGCACCTCATCCACAAGAGCGTGATCAGCTTCATCATCCTCGGCTGCTTCGCCGCCGCCGCGCTGTTCTTCGGCAGGAAGCTGCCCACGGCGTTCCTTCCCGAGGAGGACCAGGGATACATCTACGTCGCCCTGCAGCTTCCGAACGCCGCATCGCTCCAGCGGACGAGCGAGGTCTCCCGCAAGGTCGAGGAGATCATGAAGAACACGCCGGGCGTGAAGACCTACACGTCCATCATCGGGTTCAGCCTCCTGAGCACCGTCTACAACACCTACAACGCGTTCTATTTCGTGAATTTCAAGCCCTGGTCCGAGCGGACCAAGCCGGAGGAGCACTTCGACCCGATAAGGGCCCACCTGAACCGCGAGCTGGGCAAGATCCCCGAGGCAAGGGCCTTCGCCTTCTCCCCGCCCTCGATCCCGGGCGTCGGCACAGCGGGCGGCGTCACGTTCGTCCTCGAGGACCGCGCAGGAAGGGACATCTCGTTCCTGGCCGACAATCTCAACAAGTTCATGGCGGCCGCCGCAAAGAGGAAGGAACTCACGAACCTCTCGACGCAGTTCCTGCCGAAGGTCCCGCAGATCTTCGTCAAGGTGGACAGGGACAAGGTCCTCAAGCAGGGGGTCCCGCTGGCCGACGTCTACCGGACCCTCCAGTGCTACATGGGGGGCATCTTTGTGAACTACTTCAACCGGTTCGGGCGCCAGTGGCAGGTGTACGTCGAGGCCGAGGGCGAATACCGCGACAGCCCCGACAAGCTCGGGAGCTATTTCGTCCGCAACCGCGACGGCGTGATGGTGCCTCTCTCCGCCCTGACAACCGTGGAGAACCGCCTGGGCCCGGAATTCACGATGCGGTACAACCTCTACCGAAGCGCCAAGATCAACGCGGCGGCGGCTCCGGGGTACAGCTCCAACCAGGCGAACGCCGCCCTCGAGGAGGTGTTCGCCCAGACCATGCCGAGGGAGATGGGCTTCGACTACATCGACATGTCGTTCCAGGAGAAAAAGGCGCAGGAGGGCGTTCCCCCGGCGGCCATTTTCGCGCTTTCGCTGCTCTTCGTCTTCCTGATCCTCGCCGCCCTCTATGAAAGCTGGTCGCTTCCGTTCAGCGTCCTCCTCGGGGTTCCGGTGGCGGTGTTCGGCGCATACGCGACCCTGTACGCCCGGCGGATGGAGAACAATGTGTTCGCCCAGATCGGCCTGATCATGCTGATCGGGCTCTCCGCCAAGAACGCCATATTGATCGTGGAGTTCGCGCGCACGCGGTATGAGCACGGCGTGCCGCTGCTCGAGGCCGCGCTGGAGGGAGCGAAGATCAGGCTCAGGCCCATCCTGATGACCTCCTTCGCGTTCATCCTGGGATGCGTCCCCCTCTGGCTGGCCAGCGGCTCCGGGGCCGTGGCGCGAAGGGTGATGGGGACCACCGTCATCGGCGGCATGCTCGCCGCGAGCGTCCTGGCCATCTTCCTGATCCCGGTGACCTTCTACGTCATCGAGATGTGGGCGACGAAGGGGGAGCCGCACAACGCGCACGCGGCGCGCCTGGCCGCCGCCGCCAACGCGAAGGGCAACGGGCCGGGCGGCCCTCCGGCGGATCCGGGGGCGCATTGATGGCAGCGACGACTCCATTTTGGAAAAGGGCGCCGGCCCTCGCCGCGGCACTGCTCGCCGGCTGCGCCGTTGGTCCCAACTTCAAGCGCCCGGGCGCGGATGCGCCACCCTCGTTCAGGGACCAGGCCGGGCAGAGCGACCGGTCGCTCGCCGACCTCGCGTGGTGGGATGTCTACCAGGACGCCCGGCTCAAGGAATTGATCACCGCCGCCCTCGCGAACGGGTTCGACCCCCGCATCGCGGCGGCCCGGGTCGAGCAGTCCAGGGCGATCGCCGCCGAGGTCCATGGGCAGCTGTTCCCCGGCGTCGGGTACGCAGCGAATGCGACCCGCGGCAAGAACGCCCTCCTCGGGAGCCCCTATACCGAGGGCGCAGGGACCACCGCCAACGGATTTGACGGCTACCTGGGCGCCGCGTGGGAGCTCGACCTGTGGGGCCGCGTCCGCCGGCTCGACGAGGCCGCGCGGTCCCAGTATCTCGCGTCGGAGGACGCCCGTCGGGGCGTCCTGATCAGCCTCGTGAGCGACGTGGCGACGGCCTACTATGAGCTCCTGGAGCTCGACGACGAGCTGGCGATAGCGCAGGACGCGACCAAGTCGTTTGGCGAAAGCCTCAAGCTGTTCAACCAGCAGCTCGAGGGAGGTGCCGTCTCCAGGCTCGACACAGCGAGCGCCGAGGCGGCGATGGCCGCGAGCGCGGCGCGGATCCCCGACATAGAGATGCAGATATCGATCAAGGAAAACCAGATCAGCATCCTTGTCGGCCGCAACCCGGGCCCCGTCGCGCGGGGGGCGCGCCTCACGGACCTTGCCGCCCCCCCGGATGTTCCGGCGGGCCTGCCCTCGGCGCTGCTCGAGCGCCGTCCCGACGTGCGCGGGGCGGAGGAAGCCGCGCGCGCGGCCAACGCGGGGATCGGCGCCACCATCGGCGGATTCCTCCCGCGAATCGGCCTGAGCGCGCTGCTTGGCGCCGTCAGCCCGCAGCTGAACGGCATCACCTCGCGCGGCGCGGGCCTATGGTCCATCGGGGCGGGGGCGACCGGACCCCTCTTCCAAGGCGGCAGCCTTCACGGGCAGTATGACCAGGCAAGGGCGGCTTGGGAGGAGGCCAAGCTGCGGTACCAGCAGACCGCGCTCGAGGCGTTCGGCGACGTTGCCAACGCCCTGGTGACGCGCCAAAGGCTCGACGAGGTGCGCGAACAGCAGGAGCGCGCGGTGGGCGCCTACGGGGAGGCGGTCAAGATCTCGACCCAGCGCTATGCCGCGGGCAGGGCAAGCTACTACGAGGTGCTCCAGGCCCAGCAGCTGCTTTTTCCCAGCGAGGTGTCGCTCGCCCAGACGAGGCGGGACCAGTTTGTCGCTATCGTGCAGCTCTACAAGGCCCTCGGGGGCGGCTGGAACCTCAAGGACGCGGAGTGGGCCGGTCCCGACGCGCGGCGCTGACGCCGCGGCGCCTCTCGGCCGGACCGCGGGCCATATGCTTGCAATCTGGTTGTTTTCCGGTAACTCGAGCCTGACCCCAGCGGCTCTGGTTCGGAGCAGGCGCGGACCGCCAACCTGGTGGGGCGCGCTGGCGACGCGATGAGAGTTCCGACTTCAAAAATCCCACGCCGGCACATCCGGCCTCGCCGAAACTCCCACAAGAATGGACAACATCCCGCCCTCCGACGAAACGCGGCTGAGGGCCGTGATTGCGGACCTCTCGGCGCGCCTCGAGCAGGCGGAGGCCGCGCTGAGGGCCGCCGCGGCGGCCCAGCTGAAAAGCGACTCGCTCGCCCGCCGCAACGAGCGCCTCGAAAGCCTGGCCGGGCGCGCCGGCTCGATCGCGCATAACTTCAACAATGTGTTCGCCCCGATCCTCTTGGCGGTCGCGCTGCTGAAGGAAAAGGTCACCGACGAAAAAGGGGCGAGAATGCTGACGGTGCTGGAGCTTAATGCCGAGCGCGGCGCGGCGCTCGTGCGGGACGTCCTGGCGCTGGACCCGGAGGAGGCCGCCGGCCAGGCGGGGAAGCCCGCGCCTCCGCGGCACGACGCGCCGGGGCGCCCGGACGGAAAATAGGCCTTGGGATGCTCGCCCCGCCCCTCCGGCAGCAAGCCACCCACCCTGCCCAGCCGCGGCCCATCGTGAGCATCGGCGCCGGCGGCATCGTGCGCAACGCCCACCTGCCGGCCTATCGGAAGGCCGGCTGGCGGGTGGCATCCGTGTTTGATCTCGACCGGGCCCGGGCGGATGCGGTCGCGCGGGACTTTGGCATCCCGCGCGCGTGCTCCGACCTGGACGAGGCCGTCTCAACGGCGCCGCCGGGCGCCGTCTTCGACCTGGCCCTCCCCGCCTCCGCGATCCTGGGCGTCCTCGCCGCGCTTCCCGACGGCGCCCCCGTCCTGATCCAGAAGCCGATGGGCGAGAACCTCGCGCAGGCGACGGCCATCCGCGCGGTCTGCCGCCAAAAGAAGCTCGCCGCCGCCGTCAACCTGCAGCTGCGGTTCGCGCCGAACATGATCGCGGCCCGCGACCTCGTCTCGCGCGGGCTGATCGGCGACCTCCATGACGTGGACGTGCGGGTGACCTGCTTCACTCCCTGGCACCTCTGGAAGTTCCTGTACGGCATACCCCGGATGGAAATCGTGTACCACAGCATCCACTATGTGGACCTCGTTCGCTCGCTGCTCGGCGAGCCGGCCGGCGCCTGGTGCAAGACGCTCAAGCACCCGGACATGATGGAGCTCGCCTCCACACGGACGTCCATCGCCCTCGACTATGGCGACGTCCGCAGGGCGAACATCGCCACGAACCACGGCCACCGCTTCGGAACCCGCCACCAGGAGAGCCGGCTGAAGCTCGAGGGCACGCGCGGCGCCGTGGTCGTGCAGATGGGAGTCAACCTTGACTATCCCCGCGGGATGCCCGACGGCCTCGAGTACTGCCTCATCGGCGACGGGGGGCCCCCGGCATGGACGTCGGTCCGCCTCGAGGGCTCCTGGTTCCCCGACGCGTTCATCGGCCCGATGGCGAGCCTCATGCGCTTCGCCTCGGGCGAGTCCGCCGACCTTCCCACCTCGGTCGAGGACGCGTGGCGGACCATGGCCGTCGTCGAGGCCTGCCACGCGTCCAGCGATGGCGGGGCCACCCCGATACCCTCATGAAACCCAGCCCAACGAAACACCGCCGATATGGCATGATGCTCCGCGTGAAGGCCGAGAAATTTGAGGAATACAGGCGGCTCCACGTCGCCGTGTGGCCCGGCGTGCTACGCCGCATCACCTCGTGCCGGATCTCGAACTACTCGATCTACCACAGGGAAGGCTGGCTCTTCTCCTATTTCGAGTATGGGGGGGACGACTTCGCGGCCGACATGCGCCGCATGGAGGCCGACCCCGAGACCCTCAGGTGGTGGGACGTGATGAAGCCGATGCAGGAGCCGCTGCCCACGTGCGCCCCGGGAGAATGGTGGGCGCCGATGGAAGAGGTGTTTCACCACGAGTGACCGGTCCCCCGGGCCGCTCCGCCGGAGCGCCTCACGGGTCCGGCGGCGCGTGCAGGACGTCGACGTATACCCACGCGCGAAGGCCGGAACCCAGCAGGGCCGAGACGCGCTTGTAGGCGGCGACCTCGTACCTGTCCGCATTCCGAAGCTCCTCCGCGGTGATCCGCAGCACGGTACCCCGCACGACGTCCTCGGCACGCCCGGTGTACCTGACGATGGGATGGCGCGACGTGCCACTTGTCTCGACAACCACCGGGTCCTCGATCTTCACCGTCGACAGCTCGAACCCGGGAAGGGAATCGGCAGCCCCCGCAAGCGTCCTTCCGAATGTGGCGACCTGCACCGGCTCGAGCTGGAGGGTGCCGTACGAGAACAGGGATTCGCCGGGAGTCAGCGTCTCCGGCATGCTGAAGGACGCGGAAAGGCCAGGGTCACGAGCGATTTGGTAGGGCTTGGACGCAGGAATACAAACCTGGTTTTTTCGGCCCCCGGACGGTGCTCGCAGGGCGGGTCCGATCAACGCCGGGCCGCCCCCGCGGCCCGGAGCGGCCGCCGGAATATTCCCGGCCCGCATGGCGCCCGCGCGCGACCGCGCTTGATCCCCGGCATTCCGTCCCCACGATCAGTCCCGCGTTCGAAACTCCCGACGCGCCCCGCCATGCGCCCACCGTCAAAGACAACCGCCGCCCGCCAGGCCGCCGCGGCCGAAACCCCAACCCGCATCCGCCCCGACCATGTTCCGGCTTGACGGCAAGACCGCCCTCGTGACCGGGGCCGGGTCCGGCATCGGCGAGGCGATCGCTCGGTGCTTCGCCGGGCAGGGCGCTGTCGTGTGGGTGGTCGACCGCGACCAGAAAAGCGGGGCTGCGACCGTCGCGGCGATCACGTCCGACGGGGGGAAGGCGGACTTCGCCAGCGCCGACGTGAGCGACGCGGAGGCGGTCCTCGCGCTCGCGGCGCGGCTGCCGCCGCTCGACATACTGGTCAACAATGCCGGCATCGGCCATGTCGGGAACCTGCGCGGGACGAGCGCCGCCGACCTTGACCGGATGTATTCGGTAAACGTCCGGGGACCCTTCAACTTCTGCAAGGCCTTCGTCCCCGCGATGCTCGGGCGCCGCCGCGGAAGCGTCGTCAGCCTGGCGTCGATCGGGGGGGTCGTCGCCGTGCGCGACAGGCTGGCCTACACGATCAGCAAGTTTGCCGTCGTCGGACTGACAAAGTCGCTGGCGCTCGACCACTCCCACGAGGGCGTCCGCTTCAACTGCATCTGCCCGGGACGCGTGGAGACGCCGTTCGTAAAGGCGCGCATCGCCGAATACCCGGACCCCGAGAAGGCCTACCGCGACATGGCCTCGACCCAGCTGAACGGCAGGATGGCGAGGCCCGAGGAGATTGCGGCCGCGGCGCTGTACCTTGCCGCGGACGAGTCCGAGATGGTGACAGGCAGCACGCTGATGATCGACGGGGGCTGGAGCGCCGGAAAGTAGGCGATGGACCGCATCACCGACCTCGAGGTCCGCGACATCCGCTTCCCCACGTCGCTGGACAGGGACGGCTCCGACGCGATGAATCCCGACCCGGATTATTCGGCGGCCTACGTGATCCTCAGGACCGACCGGCCCGACGGGCTGCAGGGCCACGGGCTCACCTTCACCATAGGGCGGGGGACCGAGATCGTGGTCGCCGCCGTCATGGCGCTGCGCCCGCTGGTGGTCGGCCAGCCACTCGCGGCCTTCACGGGGTCGCCGGGCGCCTTCTGGAAGCACCTGACCGGCGACAGCCAGCTTCGCTGGCTCGGCCCTGAAAAGGGGGTCATCCACCTCGCGACGGCGGCCGTCGTGAACGCGCTCTGGGACCTCTGGGCCAAGATCGAGCGCAAGCCCCTCTGGAAGCTCCTGTCCGGGCTGTCGCCGGCGCAGATCGTGGAGCTCGTCGACTGGCGCTACCTCTCCGACGCGATGACGCCCTCCGAGGCGCAGGAGATGCTCGACCGCCTTGTCTCGACGCGCTCGGCGCGCGAGTCGGAGATAATCGCGTCGGGCTATCCCGCCTACACCACCTCCGCGGGATGGCTCGGGTACTCCGACGACAAGATCCGCCGCCTGTGCAGGGAGGCGCTCGCCGACGGCTGGACCGCCTTCAAGGTGAAGGTGGGCGCCGACCTGGAGGACGACCGGCGGCGGTGCTCGATCGTGCGCGCCGAGATCGGGCCCGACCTGCCGCTGATGATCGACGCCAACCAGCGCTGGGACGTCGCCCAGGCGATCGAATGGGTGCAGGCGCTGGCTCCGTGCGATCCGCTGTGGATCGAGGAGCCGACAAGCCCCGACGACATCCTCGGCCATGCCGCCATAGCCAGGGCCCTCGCGCCCTTCGGCATAGGCGTCGCCACCGGCGAGCATTGCCAGAACCGGGTGGTCTTCAAGCAGCTGCTGCAGGCGGAGGCGATCTCGTTTTGCCAGATCGACTCGTGCCGCCTGGGCGGCGTGAACGAGGTCGTCGCGGTCCTGCTGCTCGCGGCGAAGTTCGGCGTGCCCGTCTGCCCCCACGCCGGCGGAGTGGGCCTCTGCGAGTATGTCCAGCACGAGTCGATCTTCGACTTCATCTGCGTCACCGGGTCGCACGAGGGACGGATGATCGAGTTCGTGGACCACCTGCACGGGCACTTCGTCGACCCATGCGTGATCCGGCGCGGCCGCTACCAGGCCCCGACGGCCCCCGGAACCAGCATCACGATGAAGCTCGAATCGCTCGAGGCTCACGGCTATCCCTCGGGAGAAGTCTGGAAAAGACTCCGCGCGAAGAAACCCTAGCCCCGCACACCCCGCCATGCGCCTCCGCCTCCTAATGGCCCTCGCGGCCATCACCCCCGCGGCCCGCGCCGTCGAATACCAGATCGCGGTCATTCCCAAGGGGACGACCCACGAGTACTGGAAGTCGATCGAGGCCGGCGCGGTCAAGGCCCAGCGCGAGCTCGCCGCGAAGGGGATTGCGGTCAACATCATCTGGAAGGGGCCCCTCCTCGAGGACGACCGCGAGCAGCAGATCCAGGTCGTGGAGAACTTCATCGGCCGCAATGTCTCGGCGATCGTGCTCGCCCCGCTCGACAGCCGCGCGCTCGTGGCGCCCGTCGAGGAGGCCGTCGCCGCGGGCATCCCCGTCGTCATCATCGACTCGGGGCTCAATTCAAAGCTGCCGTCGAGCACCGTGGCGACCGACAACCGCAAGGGAGGCCGCATCGGGGCCCGCAGGCTGGGAACCCTGCTCGGCGGAAAGGGCCGGGTGGTCATGCTCCGCTACGAGGTCGGCTCCGACAGCACGGAGCAGCGCGAGGCCGGCTTCCTGGAGGTCATGAAGAGCGACTTCCCGGGAATCGCCCTCATCTCGACGGACCAGTACGGCGGCGCGACGAGGGAGACGGCCTACCGCGCCGCGCAGAACCTCCTCAACCGCTTCGGGGACCAAACGGACGGGATTTTCGCGCCGAACGAGTCGACCGCCAGCGGAACCCTCCTCGCGCTTCGCGAGACGGGGCTCGCAGGGAAGCTGCGGTTCGTCGGGTTCGACGCCAACGAGCAGCTGGTGACGGCGCTCAGGCAGGGCGACATCCAGGGCCTGGTCGTCCAGGACCCGCTCAAGATGGGCTATCTGGGGGTGACCACGGTTGTCGCGGTGCTGCGCCACGAGCCGGTCGCCCTGTCCATCGACACCGGCGTCGGCCTCGTGACCCGGGACAACATGGACGATCCGGTCATCTCGGCGCTCATCCATCCACCGCTCGCGGAATACCTGAAGTGAAACCCGCGCGGCTGCGCCTCGACGGGATCAGCAAGTCCTTCGGGGCGACCCACGCGCTGAGGTCCGTATCGCTCGACGTGGCCGAGGGCGAGGTGCACGCGCTGATCGGCGAGAACGGAGCGGGCAAGAGCACGCTCCTGAAGATCCTCAGCGGCGCGCACGGGGCCGACGCGGGCGCGATGGAGCTCGACGGCCGGCCGTACCGCCCGGCGGGGCCCCTGGACGCGCGCGAGCGCGGGGTCGCCATGATCTACCAGGAGGTCAACCTCGCGCCGCACCTGTCGGTCCGGGAGAACATCCTCCTCGGCCTCGAGTCATCGACCCTCGGCTGGATCGATGCCGAGGACTCGCGGCAGCGGGCCCGCGCCGCGCTCGCGTCCCTCGGGTACGGGCACTTCCCGCTCGAGAGGGAGGCGGGCTCCTTCTCGATCGCCGAGCAGCAGGTGATCGAGATCGCGCGCGCGCTCCTCGCGCAGCCCAGGGTGCTGATCATGGACGAGCCCACGAGCAGCCTCACCCAGTCGGACACCGAGAAGCTCTTCACCGTGATCGGCCGCCTCCGCGCACAGGGGGTGAGCATCATCTACGTGAGCCACTTCCTCGAGGAATGCCGCCGGATCGGCGACCGCTACACGGTGCTGAAGGACGGCGAGACGGCCGGCGCGGGCGAGATGCGGGACTCGGGCGTGGACAGCCTCGTCGCCCTCATGACGGGCCGCCCGGTCGCCGACCTCTACCCCAGGATCTCGCGGAGGATGGGTCCGGTCGTCCTCGAGACGCGCTCGCTCTCGAGACCGCCGCGGCTCAGGTCGGCCTCCCTGCGCGTGCGCGAGGGGGAGATCCTCGGCCTTGCCGGCCTCGTCGGCGCCGGGCGGACCGACCTTGTCCGGACGATCTTCGGGCTGGACGCCGCGGCGGCGGGCGAGGTGGCGGTCTTTGGCCGGGCGGCCAACCGAGAGACGCCGCGAAGGCGCTGGGCCGAGGGCGTGGGATTCCTGAGCGAGAACCGGAAGGAGGAGGGGCTGATGCTGAACCTGCCCATCCAGGACAACGTCACCCTCACGAAGCTCGAGACCTTCGGGCGCCTGGGCTGGATCGGCCGGAGGCGGCAGGCCGCGGCGGCGCGGCGGTGGACCGACCAGCTCGCGGTCAAGTGCCGCGGCGTCGACCAGAACGTGGGCGAGCTCTCCGGCGGGAACCAGCAGAGGGTCGCGTTCGCGCGGCTGCTCGAGCACCCGGCCCGGATACTGCTCCTCGACGAGCCGACGCGCGGGATCGACGTGGGAAGCAAGGCGCAGATCTACCAGCTCATCGGCGACCTGGCCGCGGCGGGCAAGTCCGTCATCCTCGTGAGCTCGTACCTGCCGGAGCTGCTCGGCCTCTGCGACACGATCGGCGTGATGCGCCGGGGGGAGCTTGTCGCCGTGAGGCCACGGGGCGAATGGAGCGAGCCCGACCTGCTCCGGGCCGCGGTGGGCGAAGCGTGACGCCATGATCGCCGCGCTTCGCCGGATCCTGGGAAAGGCGGGCCCCTTCATCGGCCTTGTCCTGGTCATCGGCCTCTTCGCACTGCCGGCCGAGACGCGCGTGCACTTCCTCTCCTACCACAACTTCAAGATCATCCTCACGCAGACGGTGATCGTGTCGGTCGGGGCCCTCGGGATGACGCTCATCATCGTCAGCGGGGCGATCGACCTGTCCGTGGGGTCGACGGTCGCGCTCACGGGGGTGATCGCGGCGCTCCTCATCCAGAGGGGATGGGGGCCGGCCGCGACGACCCTTGCCGCGATAGGCGCGGGAGGCCTGGTCGGGCTCCTGAACGGTTCGGCGGTCGCCGGGCTCCGCATGCCGTCGTTCATCATCACCCTCGGCATGCTGGGGATAGGGCGCGGGACGGCCAAGTGGCTGGCCGACAACCAGACCGTGAACTACGAGTCCTCCCCCATCAACGGCTGGATGACGACGGCCAATCCGTCCGGGAGCGCCCTTCCCGCCGGGGTATGGGTGGCGGTCGCGCTCGCGGCCGCAACCTCGCTCCTCCTGCGCAAGACCGTCTTTGGGCGGCACGTCTTTGCGCTGGGGTCGAACGAGGCGGCGGCCCGGCTCTGCGGGGTCCCGACCACCCGCCTCAAGATCATGGTCTTCGTGATCGCGGGCTGCTTCATCGGGCTTGCGGGCGTCTTCCAGCTCTCGCGCCTGCGCCTCGGGGACCCGACGGTCGCCGTCGGCCTGGAGCTCGACATCATCGCCGCGGTCATCATAGGCGGCGCAAGCCTCAACGGGGGCTCGGGCACCGTCCTCGGCTCGATCATCGGCGCCCTCATCATGTCGGTCCTTCGCAACGGGTCGCAGCAAATGGGCTGGCCCAATTATTTCCAGGAAATCATCATCGGCCTCGTGATCATCGTCGCCGTCTTCCTGGACCGCTTCCGCCGGGGCGGAAGAACCTGAACCCCGCGCCCGGATGTCCCAGGTGCGCTGCATAGGCTTCGACGCGGACGACACGCTCTGGCACAACGAGAACATCTTCGAGGAGGTGCACGGCCGGTATTGCGAGCTGCTTTCCCGCCACCACGACGCGGACACGGTCAGGCGCGCGCTGTACGCGACCGAGATGCGCAACCTCGGCCTCTACGGCTACGGGATAAAGGGGTTCATGCTCTCGTCGATCGAGACCGCGATCGAGCTGACGGGGGGCAGCCTGAGCGTGAACGAGCTGCGCGAACTCATCGCGCTCGGCCGGGGCATGCTCGACCACCCGGTGGAGCTCCTCGACGGCGCCGAGGAGGTCCTGGGGAACCTGGCGCCCGCGTACCGCCTGCTCCTGATCACCAAGGGCGACCTCAGGGACCAGGAGAGGAAGCTCGCCAAGTCGGGGATCGCGAAGCATTTCCACGGGGTCGACATCGTGTCGGAAAAGGACGCCAGGACCTATGAGCGGGTTCTCCGGCGCCACGAGGTCGAGCCCTCGAGGTTCCTGATGGTGGGCAACTCGATCAAGTCCGACATCCTGCCCATCCTCGCGCTGGGCGGCTCGGGCGTGCACGTGCCGTACCGCATCACGTGGCACCACGAGCATTCCGAGAAGCCGCCCGCGAGCGAGGGGCGTTTCTTCGAGGCGGAGTCGCTCCTCGACCTTCCTGAGATCGTCGAGCGCTGGCTAGGCGTTCCGGGAAACCAGGTAGACTGAGATCCTGCCGACCGCCGCGAAGGCGAAGATCAGGATCAATCCATAGGCGGCGCCCACCAGCACCATCTTGAACGCCGTCTTCAGGCGTCCCTGGCCGTACACCGTCCGGAACGCGCGAAAGATCAGGTAGAGCATCCCCAGCATGACGACGTCCCCGGCCGCGGTCTCCACCCCGGGTCCCGAAAGCGACCCGAGCCATGCGCCCGTCTTGAGGACGATGAACGAGAGAAACGCGAGGGCCTGGACGTGGAGGGCGAAGATCAGGTGCTCGATGTACAGCCGGCCCGACCGGAGGTAGGCCATCTGCAGCACGAGCGCCAGGAGGGGCAGGCAGACGAAGAGCATGGTCGGCAGCAGGTGAAAGAATTCGATCCTCAAGTCCTTCAGGCCGACCCTGTCCTTGGAGTCGAACCTGATCTGGAGCGGGTCGTCGAGCCAGCTTGGCGTGGTCGCGCCCTGCGGGGTCACCGTCACATGGAATCCGGCGGGCGGCCCCGGCTCGGGGGCGGCCTTGCTCCCGGCCGGGTCCTTCCCCGCGCCCGCCAGGTCCCCGGCGGCGGCCCTCGCGTCCCTCGACTCCGCCTTCTCCGCGGCCCTTTCGGCGGGCGTCACGTGGTGGCTCGTCACCACGCTGAACGCAAAGAAGAGGAAGCTCGCGAAGATGTAGAAGCGAACGGGCTGGGTGTACCGGGCGCGGCGCCCGGCGACGAACTCGTTCGTGAGAAACCCCGGGCGGGTGAAGATGTACCGCGCGCTCCTGAAGAACTTCCCGTCGAAATGCAGGCCCCCCTCGAGCGCCTCCTCCACGATGTGCCAGAAGGAACGCTTGAAATCGATGTCGCGCTGCCCGCACTTCGCGCAATAGGGCCCCGAAAGCGGCTCGCCGCAGTTCTGGCATTTGGCCCCATGGACGGAGGGATGGCCGCACATCTGTAAGCCAGTCCAGCAGGGAATCCCCCCGGAGAAAAGCTGATAGGCGCGTGTCGCGCCCCGGAGTTGCGAAACGCGTGTTTGTGCGTCCCACTACCGGCATGCCCACGCTCTATGAACAGCTGCGCGCCGACATCGTGACCGCGATGAAGGCCCGCGACACCGCCACGGCCACGTCCCTGCGCACCGCGGACGCCGCGATCCAGCGGGCGGCGATGGACCTCGCCAAGCCCATCGACGACGGGCTCGTCGTCGGGACCCTGCGGAAAGGGGTCAAGAACCTGGCGGACGCGAAGGTGGACTTCGAGCGGGGCGGACGCGCCGACCTTGTCCTCGCGAACGAGACGGAGATCCGGCTCCTGGAGAAATACCTGCCCAAGGGCATCGACGGCGCGAGGCTGGATGCGCTCATCGCCGAGGCCATCCAGGAATCGGGGGCCCAGTCCCGGAAGGAAATGGGCAAGGTGATCGGCGCCCTGAAGAAAAAGCCCGAGGCCGCCCTCATCGACTTCTCCTCGGCGAGCAAGCTGATCCAGGCGAAGCTTCCCTGATCCCGGCGCCCNNACCCGGCGCTGTTCCGCCTCGAGCCGGGGTGCCGACGTTCCCACACCCGGGCTGGACTTGGGTCCCCCGCCCTCCAAGATCGGGGGCCCCCGGGGCTCCAAGCGCGGAGCGCCGGGACCCCCAACCCCCGCCTTCCCCATGAAAAGACTGCCCAGCCTGCTCGCGTGCTTCGCCCTCCTTGCCTGCGCCGCCAAGGCCCAGAAATTCGAGGGACTCGCCCCCACGCCCCCGATGGGCTGGAACACCTGGAACACGTTCGCCGGCAACTGCAGCGACGCGCTCGTGAGGGAGACGGCCGACACGATGGTGGCGAATGGGATGCGCGACGCAGGCTACGTCAACATCGTGATCGACGACTGCTGGGCGAAGAAGGAGCGGGACGCCGACGGCAGCCTGGTGCCCGACCCGGAGAAGTTTCCCAATGGGATGAAGGCCCTCGGGGACTATCTCCACTCCAAGGGATTCAAGTTCGGCATGTACGGCTGCGCGGGCAGGACGACGTGCGGCGGCTACCCGGGCGGCCGCGGGCATGAATTCCAGGACGCGCGCCAGTACGCGTCATGGGGCGTCGACTACTTCAAGTACGACTGGTGCGACCACGGCACCGCGAACGGCCCCGAGAGCTACCGGATCATGAGCGACGCTCTCCACGCGGCGGGAAGGCCGATCGTGTTCAGCCTGTGCGAGTGGGGCCAGAACCAGCCCTGGCTCTGGGCGGAGCCGGTCGGGCAGCTGTGGCGCACGACGGGCGACATCGGGCCGCTGTATTCCGGCGTGGGGAAGAACAAGTGGGAGCACGGCTGGAAGGACCTCCTCGACATGCAGGTCGGGCTCGAGAAGTACGCCGGGCCGGGGCACTGGAACGACCCCGACATGCT
>PLKS01000258.1 GCA_003140665.1 Opitutaceae bacterium | reverse complement strand
TCCAGCCTCCGCCTCCCCCCCCTCCCAAGGAGCACGACGAGACGCCGCTCAACGTGCGGATCCACGACGGCAAGATCCAGTTCGCGGTGACCTACACGGTCAACGAGAATGGCTTCAACGCGTCCCTTGTCGTCCAGGCCCGCGGGGAGTTCGTGAAGAACGGCTCGACGTTTGAGTTCGTCCCCGACGAGTTCTACATCGGCTGCTGCCCCCTTCAGCGGCTCCCGTATCTCCGGGAGTGGCTCATGAAGAAGACGCTGTTCACGCAGCCCATCCCGGAGGACATCGTCGGGGCCTGGTCCAAGCTTTCCGACGTCTCGATCGAGGGATCCAAGATGCGGCTGATAATGCCGTAGGGCGGGCCGAGCCTGCGTGTCGAAGAGCCTCAAGAACATCGGGGTCCTCTCCTTTCTGACGGTGGTCTCGCGGGTCCTGGGGCTCGCGCGCGACGTCCTGGCCGCGTCCATCTTCGGCACGAGCGTGCTGTACTCGGCGTTCCTGACCGCATTCAGCTGGCCGAACCTCTTCCGCAGGCTGCTCGGGGAAGGCTCGATGTCCGCGGCATTCGTGCCGACCCTCCAGGAGGAGCTTCACGCGAACGGAAAGGCGGGCGCGTTCCAGCTGCTTTCCAAGGTCACCTCCTGGCTGTTCGTGGTCACCGGCGGCCTCGTCCTTCTGGCCATGCTCGCGCTGCGCAACGCGAGGGTGCTCGGCGGCTACGCCGACAAATGGTACCTGGCCGCGGATCTCGCGGTGTGGCTGTTTCCCTACATGGTCCTGGTGTGCGTCGCGGCCGGCTTCAACGCGGCCCTCAACGTCCTTGAGCGCTTCACGGAGCCCGCGCTTTCGCCGATCTGGCTCAACATCGCGATGATCGTCTCGCTCGGGGGGGCGGGCCTCCACTTCGCCCACACGCCGCTCGGCGAGATGCACTGGCTCTGCGTCGGCGTGCTGATCGGCGGCTTTTTCCAGATGGCCGTGCCCGCCGGCGTACTCATCCGCGAGGGCTGGCGGCCCCGGGTCGACCTCGGCCTTTCGCCGAGGATGCACGAGATCGCGGCGCTGATGACCCCGGGCCTTTTTGGCACGGCGATCTACCAGATCAACATCCTGGTCTCCCGCCAGCTCGCGTTCTTCGTCAGCGACTCCGGCCCGACCCTGCTGTTCATGGGCAACCGCCTCATGGAGTTCTCGATCGGCGTCTTCGCCATCGCGGTGTCGACCGTGGTGTATCCGCGGCTCGCGCGCCACGCCGTCGAGGGAAACCGGCGCAAGATGGCCGAGGATTTCCGCAAGGGGCTCCGGCTGATCATCATCATCAACGTCCCGGCGGCGGCCGGCCTCGCGCTGCTGAGCGGCCCGATCGTGCGGCTGCTCTACGAGCGCGGCCACTTCACCGCGGCCGACGCCCACAGCCTGTCGGTCGTGGTGATGCTGTTCTCCATCGGGATGCCCTTCTTCTCGGTGGTCAACCTGACGGTGAGGGCCTTCTACGCGGTCAAGGACATCCGGACGCCCGTCAAGGTGGCCGCGGTTGATTTCTGCATCAACATCGCCGTCAGCCTCGCGCTCATGCGCTGGCTGGGGGTGCCGGGCCTGGTGATGGCCAGCACGACGGCCATCATCGCGCAGGCGATCCTGCTGCAGCGCGCGCTCGTCCGGAAGCTGCCCGAGATGCATTTTGCGCCGCTCCTGCCGAGCATCGCGAAGGTCCTTGGCGGCACGGCCGCGATGGCCTGCGTCGTCTGCGGGGGCTGGTGGGCGCTCCAGGCCCTCGCGCTCGGACGGCGCGCGACCGACGCGATCGCGGTCGCAGGGCTCATCCCCGGCGGCGTCGGAGCGTACGGCCTCGCCCTCTGGCTCCTCCGGATCGAGGGGAGGGACGAACTTGGGGCGCTTCTCGCCCGCCTGCCCGTGGTGGGGCGATTATTCCGCTCCGGCCTTTGACAAACGCCGCATGCGCGACTCGTTCTGATCGGATCCCCATGACGCCCGTATCCATCCACTCTGTCACCGAGGCGCTCCGCTGGCGCTATGCCACGAAGAAATTCGATCCCACGCGGAGGATCCCAGCGGCCACCTGGGCCGCGCTCGAGGAGGCGCTCGTGCTCTCGCCGTCCTCGATGGGGCTGCAGCCCTGGCGGTTCGTCGTGGTGCAGGAACCGGCGATGCGGGAGAGGCTGTCCGCGGCGTCGTGGGGGCAGCGCCAGCCGCTCGATTGCTCGCACTTTGTCGTCTTTGCGGGGCGCAAGGGGCTGGATGACACGGATATCGAGCGCCACCTGGCGAGGACGGCCGAGGTTCGCGGCGTCACGCGCGAGAGCCTGAAGGGATTCGCCGAGATGCTCCAGGGCGGCACGGGGAAGGGACGCGCCGCGGGCATCCTGGACTTCTGGATGGCCCACCAGGTGTATATCGCGCTCGGGGGATTCATAACAGCCGCGTCCGTCCTCGGCGTCGACACCTGCCCGATGGAGGGGATCGAGCCCGGGAAATTCGACGAGATCCTCGGGCTTGCGGACAAGGGCTACGGGGCGCTCTGCGCGTGCGCCGCGGGATACCGCTCGAGCGACGACAAGTATGCGGGCCAGCCGAAGGTGCGCTTCAAGCCGCACGACGTGATCGCGCACGCCTGAGGCCGCCCCGAATCCATGCGCGCCGTCCGGATCGAGGCCGTCAACAGGATCGCCGTCACCGACGTCCCGGAACCCGTGCCGGCGCCGGGCGAGGCGGTGATCGAGCTCAGGGCCGCCGCCCTCAACCACCGCGACGTCTGGATCAAGCTGGGACAGTACGCGGGCCTCAAGTTCCCATGCATCCCGGGCTCCGACGGCGCCGGCGTCGTCCGGGAGGTGGCCGCGGGCGGCGACGCGTCCTGGGTGGGCCGCGAGGTCGTGGTCAATCCCGGGTTCGACTGGGGCCCGTCCGAGGGCGCCCAGGGTTCGACGTTCTCCATCCTCGGCCTGCCGCGTGACGGCACCCTCGCCCAGCGGATCGCCGTCCCGGCGGCGCAGCTTTCCCCCAAGCCCGCGCACCTGGGATGGGAGGAGGCCGCCGCGCTTCCGCTCGCCGGGCTCACAGGCTGGCGGGCGCTGATCAGCAGGGCGCGCCTGGCTCCCGGCGAGCGCGTCCTCGTCACCGGCATAGGCGGCGGCGTCGCCATTTTTGCGCTCCAGTTCGCAGTCGCCTCCGGGAACGAGGTGTGGGTGACCTCGAGCTCCGAAGCCAAGATCGCACGGGCCGTCGCCCTGGGCGCGAAGGGCGGCTTCCGCTATGACCGCGACGGATGGGCCGCGGGCGCCTCCAAGGAGCCGGGCCTTTTCGATGTCATCGTCGACAGCGCGGGCGGCGCGGGTTTCGGGAACCTCATCGACCTGGCTGCCCCCGGGGGGAGGATCGTTTTCTTCGGCGCAACCCGGGGCAATGTCCCGGACGTCGCGCTGAGGAAGATCTTCTGGCGGCAGATCTCACTCCTGGGAACCTCGATGGGAAGCCCGGCCGACTGGTCCGCGATGACCGCGTTCGTCGCGCGCCACCGGCTCACGCCCGTCGTCAGCGATGTCTTCCCNNCCGAAAACGGCGTTCCCGCACCATTCCGGCTTGGCGCGGGCCCGTTCGAGCATGAGTCTTGCGAGGTGCCAAAGACGAAGACGGATCCCCGGTTCCACGCCTGCATCATTGCCGGCGGGAGCGGCGAGCGCTTCTGGCCCATGAGCCGGGCGAGCGCGCCCAAGCACCTGCTGCGGCTCTTCTCCGACAGAACGCTGCTTGAGGAGACGATATTGCGTCTCAAGGGCGTCGTTGCCGCCAGGAACATCTGGATCCTGACGAACAAGTCGCAGGTCCCGCGCATCCGCAAGGCCCTGCCGGCCTTCCCGCGGGGGCAGATCATAGCCGAGCCCGCGAAGAGGGACACGGCGCCCGCCGCGGCGCTGGCCACGGGCCTCGTGCGCGCGCGCCGCCCCGACGGCGTGGTGGCGCTCCTGCCGGCCGACGCGCTCATCAAGAACCCGGTGCGCTTCGCCGAGCAGCTCAGGCAGGCGTTCTCCTGGGCGGCTGCGGAGGGCAACGCCGGCTCCGGCTACGGCCTGCTGACGTTCGCGGTCCCCCCGACCTATCCCGCGACGGGCTTTGGCTACCTGGAGCTTGGCGGCGAGCTCGCAAGGTCGGGCGACGGCAGCCGCCTCCTGCGCGTAAAGCGGTTCGTGGAGAAGCCCGATGAAAAGACCGCGCGGGGCTACCTCAGGAGCGGCCGCTACGCCTGGAACGCCGGGATGTTCGTCTGGGGGGTGGGGCGGTTCCTCGCCGAGGTCGAGCGCACGGCGCCCGAGCTTGCCGCCTTTGTGCGCGATTTCCCGGCGGGAAATCCGGCGCGGTACGTCTCCAGGCGGTTCGCGGCGCTGCCGAAGATCTCGGTCGACTACGCCGTCCTCGAGAAGGCCCTGGCGGTCGCCACGGTCATCGCGGAATTCGACTGGCACGACGCCGGCGCGTGGACCGCCCTCCACAGCCACCTCGCGGCGGACGGGTCCGGCAACGTCTCCCGCGGGGACGTCTTCTCCGTCGGGACGACCGGCACGATCGCCGTCAGCAACGGGCGCGTGATCGCCCTCTGCGGAGTGAAGGATCTCGTGGTCGTGGAGATGGCCGACGCCGTCCTCGTGTGCCACCGGGACTCCGTGCAGGACATCAAGAAGCTGACCCCCCTGCTTCCCAAGCACACGATCTAGGACTCCGATCCGCCGAGGGAACGCTCCCCATGCTCCAGACGCTATTCATACGCGACCTCGCGCTCCTGGAGCAGGTGTCGGTGGACTTTGACCCGGGGTTCTCCGCGGTCACCGGGGAGACGGGCGCCGGGAAGAGCATCCTCATCGGCGCGCTGGGCCTGCTCGCGGGCGAGCGCGCGGACAAGACCATCATCCGGCAGGGGGCGCCGGCGTGCGACGTCGAGGCCTCGCTCTATTTCAAGGATTCGGGCGGCATCAACGCGCTCCTGGCCGAGCTGGACCTGCCCGCGTGCGAGGACGGCCTGCTCGTCCTGAAGCGCAGCGTCCCGCGCGAGCGCGCGCCGAAGATCACGGTCAACGGCGGCCTCGCGACGCTTTCCGCCCTGCAGCGGATCGGCGAGCGCTGGATCGATTTCCACGGCCCGAGCGAGCCGAGGCGCCTCCTCAGGGAATCGTGCCAGCTCGAGCTCCTGGACCTCTACGGCAGGGCCGGGCCCGCGCTCGAGGCCTACGTCGGGCGGTACAGGGCGTGGCGGGACCTCCAGTCGGAGCGGGAGCGGACGGCGTCGGAGGCGAGGCTCTCGCCGGACGAGCTGGCCTTCACGGAGGCGCAGCTGGCAAAGCTCGACGGGCTCGATCTGTCCGAGGAGGCCATTGCCGCGCTGGAGCGCGACTTCCAGCGGACGAGCCGGGCGCAGGAGATCGCGGCCTTTGCGTCGGCGCTTGAATCCGGGCTCTCGGGGGACGAGGGCGCGACCTCGCGGGTGGCGGCGCTCGTGCGCGAGGCGCGCCGCCTCGAGTCCATCGATCCCGCGAGCAAGGAGCTTGCCGACCGCCTGGCGTCCGCATCGGCGGAGCTTTCCGAACTCGCCACGGAGTACGGGTCCCTCGGGCGGGAGCTTCAGGCCGACCCCGACGGG
>PLKS01000096.1 GCA_003140665.1 Opitutaceae bacterium | reverse complement strand
CCGTGCCCATTGTCCTCCACCCGGATGAGCGCCTGGCCCGCATGCGCGAATTCGACGACCACGCGGGTGGCGCCGGCGTCCAGGGCGTTCTCAACCAGCTCCTTGACCACCGCCGCGGGCCTCTCGATCACTTCCCCGGCGGCGATCTGGTTGGCCACCCGGTCAGGTAGGATGAGGACCTTGGCCATTCCGGATTATGGGCGCGGATCAGAACGGGCTACCCGAGAGTCTTTTTCCAGCGCGCGAGCTGCCGGGCGACCTGCGCGGGGCCGGGCATGCCGGTGCCCTTCCTCATCGAGAGCGCGCGGTCGAGGTCGAAGACCGACGCCCAGCCCTTGCCAAAGCGCGGGTGAACCCGGTTGACCTCGGCATTCGTGAGATCCGGAATCGCGCACCCCCTGCTTTCCGCAAGCGCGACAACCGCGCCGACGGCGTGATGGGCCTCGCGAAAGGGGACGCCCCGCGACACCAGGTAATCGGCAAGGTCCGTGGCGAGGAGGGCGGGATCCGACGCCGCATCCGCACACCGGCCGCGGTTGAAGGACATCCCCCGAACCGTCCCCTCGAGGACATCGGCGCACATCGACGCCTGGTCAAAGCTGTCGAAGACCGGCGGCTTGTCCTCCTGGAGGTCCCGGTTGTAGGTCATGGGGAGCCCCTTCACCAGGGTCAGGAGCGTGTGGAGGTTGCCCTGCAGCCGCGCGGACTTCCCCCGCAGGAGCTCGCACGCGTCCGGGTTCTTCTTCTGGGGCATGAGCGAGCTCCCGGTGGAGAACGCGTCCGGCAGGGACACGAACCTGAACTCGGAGCTTGTCCAGAGGATCAGGTCCTCGGCGATGCGCGAGAAATGCACGCCAAGGAGCGCGCAGGCCAGGGCGAACTCGATGAAGAGGTCCCTGTCCGCCACGGCATCCATCGAATTCTGGGTGACCCGCGGGCGGCCCCTGCGATCCACAAACCCCAGCATCCGCGCCGCAAACTCCCGGTCGATCGGCAGCGTCGTCCCCGCGATGGCCCCGGAGCCGAGCGGGCATACGTTCGCCTTGCCGGCGACCTCCGACAGCCGGGTCCGGTCGCGCTCGAGCATCTCGATCCACGCGAGAAGGTGGTGGGACGCGCAGACGGGCTGGGCCCTCTGGAGGTGGGTGTACCCGGGCATGACCACCCCCCGGTTGGCGTCCGCGACGCCCAGCAGCGCGCGCTGCACCCCGAGCACCCGGACGCCGAGGGCCGCGCAGGCGTACTTGAAAAAAAGCCTCATGTCGGTCGCCACCTGGTCATTGCGGCTCCGCGCGGTGGGGAGCTTCGCGGCGGCGGGCACCCGCCTCGTGAGGGCGCGCTCGATGTTCATGTGGACGTCCTCGAGCTTCTCGTCCCATGCAAAGCGGCCGCCCTTGATCTGCGCCAGGATCGCGTCGAGCCCGGCATGGATCGCGTTCCGCTCCCCCGGCGTGATCAGGCCGACGTGGGCCAGCATCGCGGAATGGGCCTTGCTCCCGGCGATGTCGAACGGCGCCAGGCGCCGGTCGAACGAGACCGACTCGCTGAACTTCAGCATCAGATCGGCGGGGCCCGAATGAAAGCGCCCACCCCATGTGGCATGTTTAGGCTTGGCCATGGATGACGGGCAACGAGATGACCCGCCGCGGCGCGCAGGCGCAACGCGAAAGATTCCCACTCGCTTTCCAGTTTACCCCACGGCGCAGCCGCCCCAGATTTGGCGGGTGCCTCGAAGCGCCGCCATCGCCGCCATCCTGCTTGCAGCCGCCGCGCCGCTCCGGAGCGCCGACGACATCCCCCCGCGGTTCAACCAGGTCGAGATCAGGCCGACGACGTCGTCCATCTTCATCGGGACGGTCACGATGACCATGCCCCCCTTCGTGCGGCGGGACACCGTCTTCTCGTCCACGTACATGGCGCAGGTGTTCCCCTATTTTTTCTGGAACGAGAGCGGCCGCATCTGGATCGTGGTTCCCGCCGACAAGATCCGCCGCGTCGTGCAGGGCGAGGCCGTCGACTTCACGGGCCGCGGAATAAGCGAGTCCGGCGACGAGCGAAAGATCGACGGGCGCGCGACCCCGACCGGCCCCTCGGGCGGCAGGATCCGCGTGCGGGTCTTCGTGTCGAGGAGGATCTTCCTCGCCTTCGACACCACCTACGTGCTGGAGGGTGCCGCTCCGGCGCCCGTCACTCCCACGCGAAGTCGATGACCTTCTCCACCGAGGGCGCCAGGCTCTGATGGACGGGGCAGGTGTTGGCCGCCTTTTCAAGGACGCCGGCCGGCACGCCGCGCGCGGACGCGGGCAGCCAAAGGCGCGCGGTGAGCCTTGAGATCCTGCGGGGAGAATCCGCGGCCATCTCCTTGGTCACCTCGTATCTCATGCCCGCGATGTCCGCGCCGTGCCTGCGCGCGGCGATGGCCATGGTCGTCGCGATGCATGTCCCGAAGGCGGTCGCGAGAAGGTCGGTGGGCGAGAACGCCTCGCCCCGCCCCTGGTTGTCCTTGGGAGCGTCCGTGGCCAGGGCGTTGCCGGACGGATCGTGGATGGCCGAGCAGTGGAGGTCGCCCTGGTATTCGCCTGTTATCCGCACCATTCCGCCATTATCGGCCGGCCGCCGGGATTTGCAACCGCCTCATTGGTCCTCGGCGATGAACGAGGGGTCGATCACGTGCCGCGCCACCCGCACGAAGGAAGCGAGGGGCGCGTCGAAGGCCGGTCCCTCCCCGCTGCATCCCGGGACGAAGATGGGGGACCGCGCCGGGGGATTGGCCAGCGTGAGCGTGGTGGCCTCGCGCATCTGGTCGAGCGTCTGGACCACGTAGCTTGTCCTGACATAGAACGCGCTCGTCTGGCCCGCGCGTTTCCATAGCTCAAACACGAGCGCGCCCCCGGGCAGCATGGGATTCGCCTGGGTTCCCGGGATCCACCAGTTCATGCCGAAGAGTCCCCCGATGTTGGCGATGTTCGTATCGTGTCCCACGAGGACCACGATGCGTTCGCCGGGCGGCCCGAGGGCGCCCGGGACGGGGTCGCCAAGGGCCGCCTGCTCCAAGGTGTCGACGATATGGCTCGCCAGGTTGGAACCCTGGACCTGCGCGGGGTAGAAGGTCCTTTGCGCCAGGTCGAAATAGAGCTCGTGGAGAGCGAGCAGGTCGGTGAGCGCCCGGCCGTCCGCCCTGCCCCAGCCCACGTCCGCGCTCGCCATCCCGTCGGCGTACTCGAGGACGAGGCCCTCGGTGCATTGCGCCGCGTCATGGATCGGGCCCGTGAGCGTCACTACGCTGTCCCATTTTCCCGAGACAACCGCGGTCGGGCGGTCGAAGGGCGACGGCCCGGCCGGCGCGCCCCCGGGCCCGAAGAGTATCCCCATCAGTTGGGCGAGCTGCGAGGCGTAGGCGCGATCGACCCTCGCCGGATCGCCTCCCATGCGCCCCAGGACGGCCGCGATCGCGAGCTGCGTGCTGGGATGGCCGACGTGGGCCGTGACCGGCCGGAACAGCGGGTCGGCTGCGCCCGCCGCAAGCGAATGAACCTCGGGCTCGACCACCCTGACGAGGGACTTGCCGAGGATGCGCCCGGTCTCGATCGTCCTCTGGTCGTTGTCCGTCCGGATGAAGACGCGCGGCCCGTCGACGGCGGGATCGCCGGACAGGGCGCCGGCCTCGGCGAAGCGCGCCTGGTAATAATCGCCCATGAGGGCGATCAGCGCATTGCCCCGGGGCGTCTGGATTCCCGGCGCGACCTCCCACCTCGGCCAGGGCTGGGCGGCGAACGTCGCCAATGCCTCGTTTGTCTGCAGGGGCGAGCGGACGCCGTGCCGCGTCAGTATGATCGCCAGGCGCAGCTCGTCCCCCGAGGCAGCCGGGTCGGCCCGGCCGGCGGTGCAGACAAGCGATGCGATGAGGACAGCGACGCCGGTCCAGGCCTGGACTCGACGTGCTCTAAACCAGGGCGGCCAATTCATGCGGAATTCAATCCGCCGCCCGAAATTCCGTCAAGGAGCCCCCGCGCCACCCCGAAATTCGCCCGGCATCTCATCCCAAGGCCCGTAGATCGGCCCGGACACCCCCTTCCTCAGTGGCATGATCGGCTGGCGGCCGTGGGAATAGGGGCGGCAGACGCAAAGGCATCCGCCGGGGATGGCGGACATTCGTTCCCGAGAGTAGTGGATTTCATCCCCTTGGTTGTCTTATGTTAAGACAGATGAACCCCCGACGCCCTGCCATGCCCATTCCCCATCCTCGTCGCCATGCCACCCGAAGCGGACTGCCGCCGCTCGTCCTCGCCGCGCTCCTGTGGGCGGGAATCCTCGGCGTCACGACCGAGGCCGCGGCGGCGGCGGCCTATCCCGTCGTCGCGGCCTTTGGCGGGATATCGTTCCAGCAGCCCGTCCAGGTGGTCTTTGCACCCGGCGAGACGACGCGCGCCTTCGTCGTCGAGCGCGCCGGCACGATCGCGATGGTGCCGGACATCACCAACCCGGCGAGGCAGGTCATCCTTGACCTCTCGGGCAGCGTCAATCCAAGCGTGAACGACAGCGGCCACGGGATGCTCTCGATGGTCTTCCACCCCAATTTCGCGCAAAACGGCTACTTCTACGTCTGGACGTCGATATGGGAAGGCGGGTCGCGGTTCACGCGCCTGATGCGATACACCCTGTCGGCAGGCGGCACGGTGGACCCGGCCTCGGAGCTCACGCTCATCAACCAGCCGGTGGGCTCGGGCGGCCACGACGGGGGAACGCTGCTCTTCGGGACGGACGGCTACCTCTACCTGTCGATCGGCGACGGCGACGAGGGCGTGGCGGGCGCGGAGGCGATCGNNAATCCCCATCTCGGGCAGCAGCCGACCGGGTACCTCATTCCCGCCGACAATCCCTACGTCGGCGCGACGTCCTTCAACGGCAAGCCGGTCAACCCGGCTTCCGTGCGCACCGAGTTCTGGGCCGTCGGCCTGCGAAATCCCTTCCGGATGTCGTTCGATTCCGCCAACGGCGAGCTGTGGGCCGGCGACGTCGGCCTCAGTTCCGAGGAGGAGATCGACGTGGTGACGGCAGGCTCGAACTACGGCTGGAGCTTCTACGAGGGCACCATCCCGGGACCCGACTATGCGGAGCTGCCCGCGGGCATAGCCTTCGTCCCCCCCGTCTGGGAGTACAACCACGACGCCAGCGACATGTGCGTCATCGGCGGCGTCCTCTACCACGGCGCCCGCTTCCCGGAGCTCCAGGGTCAATACATCTTTGGCGACTATATCAGCGGCCGAATCTGGGCCGCCAGCTCCCCCGCCACGCGGCCCTTCCAGGCCGCCCAGGTGAGCCAGATCTCCAGCACGATGGGGGTCACCGACATCACGGTCCAGCCTTTGACAGGGGACCTCCTCATCGCCAACCTGGGCACCGGGCTCATCCAGGAGCTCAGCGCGCCGTCCGCAACGCTCGCCCCGCCGATCATAGGCGCCCAGCCCGCCTCGCAGACGATCTCGGCCGGGAGCACGGTCGCCTTCACCCTGGCGGCAACCTCCGCGCCGGCGGCCGCCTACCAGTGGTATCTCAACGGGGCGCCGATCGCAGGGGCGACGAGCGCGACCCTGGTCATCACCGGGACGACCTCGGCGAACGCGGGCACCTACACCTGCACCGCGATCAATTCCGCCGGCTCGGTGCTCAGCGCGCCTGCCACCCTTGCGGTGGACGCCACGGCCCCCGCCCCCCGCCTGATCAACATCTCAACGCGGGGCCAGGTCGGAACAGGCGCCAATATCCTCATCGCCGGATTCGTGGTCGGCGGCACGACGTCAAAGACCGTGCTCATCCGCGCGTCGGGTCCCGCGATCGCCGCGGCGCCCTTCAACGTGCCCGGGACCCTTGCGGATCCCGAGGTGCAGCTCTATGGGCAGGGAAGCCCCGCCCCGCTGGTCGCGACAAACGCGGGTTGGTCCGGCAATGCGCAGATAGCGGCCGCCGCGGCCTCGGTCGGAGCCTTTGCCTGGTCCAACCCGTCGAGCAATGACTCCGCGCTACTCGTCACCCTGCCGCCGGGGGCCTACACGGCCCAGGTTTCCG
>PLKS01000219.1 GCA_003140665.1 Opitutaceae bacterium | reverse complement strand
CCCCCGCCCGCTGCCATCCGGCGGGAGACTCGAGGCGGGCAAGCGATTGCGCCGGGCCCGCCTGGAGAAGGATGTCGAGGGGCTCCGGGACGAATCCCGCCTTGTCGCAGGCGAGCGCCAGCTGCCGGCGCGAGGCGGGTTCGGAGGGATCCTGCACGAAGGCCGCCGACGCCTGGGCCGCCGCCTCGCCCCAGCGGTCCTGCTGGGAGAGCGCGAGCGAGAGATTGTGGCGGGCCGACCAGTCGAGGGGGTCGTCGGCCACCTGCTTGCCCCAGGCCTCCCCGGCCGACGTGAAATCCCCCCTTCGATACGAGGCCGCCGCATCGGCGGCGACCAGCGCGCGGGGCCCGAGGGCGGCGACGAGCGCGAGGGCCAGGAACGGAAGGAGGTTGCCCGGGAGCATGACGCGGGCGGCGCTGAACGGGCGCAGGGTTTTCCTGGCAAGCGCCGCGTGGGCTCGGCCGGTCCAGTCCCCCGGCAGCACCGTGTCGGCGCTGTAGAGGCATCGGTCCGCTTCGTCCCACAGGCCTTTCCAGTCCGGGTCGGAAAGAGCCTCCGCCGGCGGCGCGGCGTGCGCGATCTCCCAAAGGATCGCGGAGTCGCGCTGCCAGGCGAGGAGCAACGGGGGCTTCTCGGCCGCGGGGGCGCCCCGCACGGCCTCCAGGGTCGCGATGATCCGCCGCCGGGCGTCCCTGAGGGGCCTCAGCGGATCGGTCGCCCTCGCGCGCCGGTAGGCGAGTGCGATCCAGAGGAGGGCGAGGAGGGCGAACGGCAGCGCGCATGCGGCGGCGAGCGTCATCGTCGGCAGGGGACCGGACGCCGGACCCGAAGGGGGAACGGGGTCCCCGAGGCCCGATACCGGAAGGTCGGGCGCCTTCGCCTCGGATGCCGGGCTGCCCTCGGCGGCGGGCGGCTCGCCGACCGGGCCGCTTGCTGCCGGCGCGGCCGCGTCCACGATCACGGTTGCCCCTGGCGCTTCGACGGTCTTGTAGCCGCCGGCCTTCGGGTCGAAGTACGAGAAGCCCAGGGCAGGGAGCTCGTAGGTTCCGGCCTGCGTCGGCACGAGCACGACGTCCTCGGATATGGCCGCCTCGAAAAGCTTGCCCTGGGACTGTGTCCGCTTGGGCTTCGGCTGGATCACCTGGAAGGCCTGGGGTGCCTCGCGGGCCGGGAGCCCCTGGATCTCGGGCCAGTTCCCGAAGCCGGACAGTTCGACCGTCCAGGTGACCGGGTCGCCTATCTTCACGTGGACCGGCACCACCTTCGAGGCGACCTTGAAGTCGCCAACAGCCCCCGTGAATCCATCCGGTGCGGGCGGCAGGGGCCGCACCTCGATCATGGCGGGCGTGGCCGGCACGGCGAACTGCTGGTATTGGCGCTGCTGGAAGAACCCGAAGCCCGTGACCCCCACGCTGAGGTTCACGATCTGGCTCGAGGGGTTGAGCCGGATGCGCCCGGCGGTGCGCGCGATGGCGCGCGTGTGGTAGGAAAGGCCGGTTCGCGGGTCGCCCCCGCGGGTTTCAAAGGGCTCGGGCTGGGACCAATCCTCGACGGTGAGAGGGCTCGGATCCCAGTCGAAGGTACCGCGACCCCAGTTGGGATAGTAGCCTGCGCCGACGTCGATCGAGTACTTGACGTCGAAGACCTCGCCCGCCCAGACGCTGTCCGGGGACGTCGTCAGCCTCGCGGCGGCCGCGTCGCCGAGGGAGACGCCGCTCAGGCCGACCGTCGCGCCCGCCGGGCTGTACTGCGCCTGGGGCACGCGGAAGCGCCCCTTGTTCGTGTCGACCGAGAATTCGGGGATCACCACCGCCTGGTGCTGCGACAGGAGGGCGGAGAACGTGACCGAGACGTTCCGGGTGAACGTTCCGTTGATCATCGTGATGTTGCTCGACTGGCCCTCGTAATCGAGCCTGAGGCCGTCGACCTTCGGCGGGGCCGGGATGTCGTCAGGGGTGCAGTCGTCAAAGACCAGCTGCAGCGGCGAGACCTCGCCCACGGGCAGCGACCCCTTCGGCGGGTCCCAGTGGACGGACTGCCCGGACAGGGCGGCCGCAGCCGCGAGGGCGGCTGCGGCGAGGTAGGAGGCGATGGGGGTCCTTCGCATGCGTGTCACCAGTTTTTCCCCGTGTTCTTTGCCGGAGGCGCGGGTTCGCCGCGCCGCAGAAGGTCGAAAAGCTCCGCGGGCGAGTCCTGGTTCCTGACCTGCTCCAGCTTCTCCAGGGGAAGGGCGAGCTCCGGGTCGTCCCGGGCGGGATCCCTGGGCAGGTTGTGCCTCGGGCCTCCCACCTTCTGCATGCCGCCCTGGGTCTCGTTGCGTCCCGCCGGGGACGAGGACGGCTTGCCCATGTCGCCGAAGGCGTCCTGCTTCTCGTGCTGGGGGGAACCCTGGGATTTGTCGCGCTGGCCGCCATTCGAATCCGCCGGGTTCCCCTGCTTGCCCGACTGCGACGGGGAACCCTGCTGCTGCTGATCCTGGCCCTGGCCCTGCTGCTGGTCTTGTTTCTGCTGCTGATCCTGCTTTTGCTGCTGGTCCTCTTTCTGCTGCTGTTCCCGCTGTTGGTCCTGATTCTGGTTTTGCTGCTTCTGCTGCTGGGGAGGCGGCTTCTGTTCCTCCGCTTTCTTGAGGAGCTCCTCAAGGTCGGCCCGCAAGCGTCCCCAGTCCGCGGCCTTCGGATTGAGGCGGCCCCCGAGGTCCACCGCCGCGAGCGCGTCGCGGACGGGCCCCTCGGGCACGATTTGGTGACCGGACTCCAGGTTCTGGCCCCAGTTGACGGTTTCGCGGCCGAGCTCGGACCAATCCAGCGCGCTGCACTTTTCCTGGGCCGAGAGGCGCCCGACGATCTTTGAAAGGTTCGAGGCGGGATCGGTCGAGGGGTCGGCGGCGAAGCAGGCCGCGGCGAGCAGGAGGACCGCGGCGACCGGCGCCGCGGACGCGAGCGGCCGCAGGGCGGCCTTCGGCTCGGGCGAGCCGCTCATGCGGATCTCCCTGGACTTCGGACGGACGGGGAACTCGAGCCAGAAGCTTGCGACGAGGCAGACCAGGGCCAGCGCCAGCGCCCACTGGTAGCGCTCGACGAGCCGCACCGTGTTGTGCTCGACAAAGCGGCCCTTGCGGCCCTCCTCGACCGTTGAGGCGAGCACCTGCGCCAGGTCGACCCACTGGCTTGCGTCACGGTACACGCCGTGCGTCGCGCTGGCCAGCTCACGGAGCGTTCCGGCCTCCAGCTTCGACATGACGACCGCGCCGTTCTCGTCCTTCATGAAGCCCCCGGCCCCGTCCGGGATCATGCCGCCGGCGGCCGTGCCCACCCCGAGCCCGATCACGCGGATTCCCCGCTTGGAAAGCTCCGCGATTCCGTCCTGCCAGTCGTCGTCGGTGGCCTCGCCGTCGCTCAGGATGATGAGGTAGCGGTCCGCGGACGAGCTGCCCCCGAACGCCTCGAGCGAGGTGTCGATCAGTTCGCGATAGTTGGTCCCGCCCTCCGGGAGGAAATCGGGCCCGAGCGCGGGCAGGAACTCGCGCAGGATCTCGTAGTCGGCGCTGACCGGCGCCTGCAGGAACGCGGTCCCCGAGAAAACGACGAGCCCCACGCGTTCGCCGCTGAGCCGGTCCAGGAGCGACTGGATGAGGAGCTTCGCCCGCTCGAGACGGGAGGGCTTGACGTCGGGGGTCAGCATCGAGCGCGAGACATCCAGGGCGATGACGATGTCGCGCGACTGGTCGAACACCGGCTCGTCGACGCGGCCCCATTGGGGGCGGGCGAGGGCCACGACGCCAAACGCCAGACCCGCGCATAGGAGCAGGCGCCGCCTGGACGACGAGAACGGGGCCGTCGAGCCGCCGGACAGGCTCACGCTCTTTAGGCCCGCCTCCGCGCGCAGGATCTTGGGATGGAGAACGCCGGCGAACCGCCGGGTCCGCAGCAGCTCCCAGAAGAGGAGCCCGGCGGGCGCGGCAAGCAGCCAGAGGAGCTGGGGCCAGGCGAAGGTCATCGTGGGCGCGACAGCCAGGCACCGGCCCCGAAGAGCGCGAGGCCCGGCACGGCGAGCCAGGGGAACAGCTCGGTCGTCAGGAGGTAGCTCTTTGCCTGGAACTCGATCTTCTCGCTCGAATCGATCGCCTGGAACGCCGACTCGATCGTGCCGGTGTCCGCGGCCCTGAAGAACCGGCCGCCCGTCGTCTCCGCGATGGCCTTGAGCGCGCCCTCGTCGAGGTCCGCCGGGATCCGGCGGTATCCGATCTTCTTGCCGGTGTCGTCAAAGATTGGGAACGGCACCAGGCCGTCCTTTCCCGCGCCGATCGTGTAGATCGGGATCCCGCGGGCCTTGGCGAGCTGCGCGGACTGCATGGGCGTGATGAGTCCCATGTTGTTCGCGCCGTCGGTGAGGAGCACGATGAAGGCCCCCTTGCGCCTGCCGTTGGCCTCCTGCTTCGACTGGTCCAGGCGGGTGATCGCGACTCCCAGCGCATCGCCGATGGCGGTGCCGTCCTCGATGATGCCTATCTTGACCCGCTCGAGCTGCTTGGCGAGCCACTCATGGTTTGTCGTAAGCGGCGCGAGCGTGTAGGCCCGCCCGGAAAAGAGCACCACGCCGATCCGGTCGGACGGCCTCCGCTCGATGAACGCCTGGATGACCGGCTTGATCGCCTGGAGGCGGTTGATCCTTTCGCCGTCCTTCTCGTAATCCTCGCTCAGCATCGACCCGGAAAGGTCGATCGCGAGCACGATGTCGAATCCCTGGGTGCGCACGTCCCGCTTGTCCTCGATCTTCTGGGGGCGGGCGAGGGCGGCGATCAAGAGGACCAGCCCTGCCACCGCGCAGCCGGCGGTCCAGTTCGAGGCCGCAACGATCGAGGCCCGGTGCCATGCCGCGGCAAAGGGCACGAGGAGGACCGAAACGCGCGTGCGCCCGCGCAGCCAGAGCACCATGGGCAGCGCCAGGACGGCGAGGAGCCAGAGGGGATCGGCGAGCCGGAGGTTCGCGAGGGCGATCGGGCAGGGGGCTGCGTCAAAGGGGCTCATCGGTGCTGCCTACCATCGGCCGCGGCTTGCCCCGGAACGCATCCGGGCATGGAAGAATCGCACGAGCGCGTCGAACCGGTCGTCGGCCGTGCTGACGACGAGGCGGCTCAGCGGGTCGGGAAAGAGCGCCTCCCAGGCGGCGCTGCGGCCCGCGCGCCACTCGGCGTGCGCGGCGCGGTCCGCCTGGCTGCCCTCGAGGGTCACGAGGCGCCCGCAGGAAGGGTCGTACGCGGCGATCTGGCCCTCGTTCGGCAGCGCGCGCTCCCACGGGTCGTCCACCCGGAACCCCATCGTCTGGTAGCGCCGCCTGAGGACGGCCCATCCCTCGGGCTCGGGACGCGGCGGAAAATCGCCGAGCCATATGAGGACGCTGTGCTTCGGCGCCGCCCGGGCGACGAAGCGCCATGGGATGTCGGGCGGCGGGCTGGCGGGCGAGGGAGCCGCCCGGCCGATCAGGGACGCCGCGGCATGCAGGATGGCGCCCCTGCCGCGGACCGGCTCGCGGAACACGGGCCCCTCCGGCGCGGCGTGGACAAAGCCGACGCGGTCGCCGTTGACGGCGCCAAGGAGCATGACGAGCCCGGCGAGCTCGAGGAGGGCCTCCCTCTTTGACTGCGCGCCCGATCCGAAGTTGAGCGTCGGCGAATCCTCTAGCACGAGAAGCAGCGTCACCTCCCGCTCCTCGACAAACTTCTTCAGGTACGGCTCCCCGAGGCGGGCCGTGACGTTCCAGTCGATGTCGCGGACGTCGTCCCCGTATTCATAGCGCACGACCTGGTCGAACTCGATGCCCCGCCCGCGGAAGGCGGAGCGGTACTGGCCGCTCAGGATGTTCTCGACGGCGTGCCGGACCCGCCACTCGAGTTGCCGCAGGAGGGCCAGCGGGTTGCTTGCGTGGCTGTTGCCTGGGAGCATCAAGCGGGCGGCACGGGCGTCGTCGAGACGACCTGGGAAATGACCGCGTCCGGGGTGATTTCCTGGGCCTCGGCCTCGTAGGTGAGACCGAGCCGGTGCCTGAGGACCTCGGGCGCCAGCTCCTGCACGAGGGCGGGCGACAGGTAATCCATCCCCCGGAGCCAGGCGAGCGAGCGGCCGGCCTGGAAAAGCGCGAGCGACGCGCGGGGGGACGCCCCGAAATTGAGCCGCCGTGCCGAGGCCTCCGGGTTCTCGGCGAGGGTGCGCGTCGCGCGAACCAGGGTGAGGATGTAGTTCTGCACGACGGGCGACACGTGGATGCGGTCGACCTCGGCGCGGAGCGCGAGAAGCTCCGCCCCGCTTGAGACCGAGGACAGCGAGGGCTGCTGGGTGATCTGTCCCCATCGCTGGACCATCATGCTTTCCTCGACGGCGCTCGGGTAGCCCACGAGCAGCTTGAACAGGAACCGGTCCGTCTGGGCCTCGGGCAGGGGGTAGGTGCCCTCCTGCTCGATCGGGTTTTGGGTGGCCATGACGAAAAACGGGGTCGGCAGGGCATGGGTCTGGCCGCCGATGGTCACCTGTCGCTCCTGCATGGCCTCGAGGAGGGCGCTCTGGACCTTCGCGGGGGCGCGGTTGATCTCGTCGGCAAGGACAAGGTTGGCGAAGATCGGGCCCTGGTGGGCCGTGAATTCGCCGGATTTCGGCTGGAAGACCATCGTCCCCACGACATCGCTCGGCAGCAGGTCGGGCGTGAACTGGATCCGCTCAAACTGGATGCCGATGGCAGATGCCAAGGACTTTACCAGCAACGTCTTGGCTAGGCCGGGCATGCCCTCGAGGAGCACGTGGCCCCCCGCGAGAAGCGCGACCAGGAGGCGCTCGACGGCGGCATCCTGGCCGACGACGGCCTTGCCGATTTCGGCGCGGAGTTTCTGGGACCATGCGGGACCGGAGGACATGTGGGGGCGGCAGTTAGAGCGGGAATGAGGGCTGGACCAGCGGGCAGATTGAAAGGACGGGACCCCGGCGGCGAGAAAATGGTTCCTCGTTAATCGACATTCTCGATCGGGGCGCCCGAACGCGGGGCGACTTCACCAGGCTCGAGTGAAGGTCGGCGGGGTGCATTCTCTCCTGCCGTCAGATTTTTCTCGAGACCTCGCGCACCTCGACGTCGACCCTTTCGGGAACGTCCAGCTCCTTTATCCCGCCGGCGCCGAGCGCCTTGAACTTCCGGGCACCCGGCACGAGGTACTGCTCGAACGAACCCACGGCCTTGTTGAAGTTCTGCACGGCGCTGGAAAGACCCGATCCGACGCGGCCGAGGTGCTCGAGGACGGTCGCCATCCGGTCGGAAAGCTCGCGGCCGAGTTTGCTCACCTCCTCCGCGCTCTCGGAGACCGCCTCCTGCCTCCAGCCGTAGGCGACCGCCTTGAGCAGGGCGACAAGCGTCATCGGTGTGGCGAGGAGCACCTTCCGGTCGATCGCCCGGTCCATAATCCCGGGGTCCGACTCGATGGCAGCCGAAAGGAACGAGTCTCCGGGAAGGAACAGGACGACGAACTCCGGCGACGGCTGGACATTGGCCCAGTAGTCGCGGCTGGCGAGGGCCTCGACGTGCCCGCGGATCCTTGCGGCGTGCACCTTCAGCTTCGCGAGCCGGATCTCGGGATCGCCCTCCGCGGCGGCCTCCCGGTACGCCTCGGTCGGCGCCTTCGCGTCGACCACGATCCGGATGTTCCCGGGCAGCGAGACGACCATGTCGGGACGGTTGCGCCCATCCTCGTTCTTGAAAACCGGCTGCTCCTCGAAGTCGCAGTGCTCGGTCATCCCGGCGAGCTCGACGACCCGGCGCAGCTGGACCTCGCCCCACGTGCCCGCGGTCCGGGTCGAGCCGAGCGCCGTGGACAGCTTGGTGGTCTCCGCGTTCATGCGGACCTGGATCGAGGAGAGCGATTCAAGCTGGCGGCCGAGGTCGCCGTAGGCGCGCTCCCGGCGCTGCTCGAGCTCGGAGATCTTCGCGTCGACCTTCTCCAGCGACTCGCGGAGCGGCTTGACGAGCGAGTCGATCGCCTGCTGGCGGATCGTGAGGTCGCCGGCCGACTTGTCATGGAGCTGGGCGAACGACTGCTCGGCGAGCTTGAGGAAGTCGTCGCGGTTGGCGCGCAGCGCCAGGGCGGAGAGTTCCGCGAACTCCCCTTTGAGCCTTTCGTGGGCGGACCGCAGCTCGGCCACCCGCGCCTCGGCGCCGGCGCGCTCGGCGGCGAGCTCCGCGCCCAGGCGGGCGCCGTCCAGCGCGAGCGCCTGGCGGGCGGCCTTCTCGGCTGCCAGCTCCGAGGCCAGGCGCGCGTTGTCGGCCCCGGCCGACTTGAGGCGCTCCGCGAGCGCGGCCCTGCGGCCCGACTGGACAATCCACGCAAACGCGGCGCCGGCGGCGAAGAACGNNGGGTCGTCACGAGGGGGAACGGGGCCTGGGGCTAGGCGACATTGGCGGGAAGGGCGCAGGAGACGCGCGTGCCCTGGCCCAGGACCGAGGTGATCCTGAGGGCGCCCCTGTTCTGGACCACCAGCTGCTTGACGACGCCAAGCCCGAGGCCCGAGCCTCCGGACTCCGACTTGCTCGTCGTGAAATTTTGGAGCATCTTCTGCATCAGGCCCTCCGGGATGCCCGGCCCCTGGTCCTGCACGTCGACGATCACGTACGGCTGCTCCGGCTGCAGGTTCTCCCGCCCGATCACGAACGAGTTGTCGCCGGGGCGCTCGGCAAAGACCAGCGCGCCGGCGGCCTTGGCGAGGCGCAGGCTGATGTTCTGCCTCTTCTTCGTGCTCTGCGCGGCGTTCAGGATGACGTTGAGCAGGATCCTTATCGCGTCGCCGGAGGGCACCTGGACGATCGACGATTCGCCTGCCGGCACCACCGTGAACGTGCTCTGCCGGGCATCCGGATGGGTCTGTATGAGAGACTTGATGTCCCCGAGTATCGCGCCGATGTCCGCCTCGGGCTTCGTCTGCATGCTCTGGCGCCCGAACGACAGGAACCGGTTCATCATCTGCATGCACGTGTCGAGCGAGTGGTGAACCACCTTGATCTGCGAGTGGAGGCCGCCCAGCTGGGCCGCGGTCGCGCCGCCCCCCTTCATCTCCTCCAGCGTCATGTCCATCAGCTCGAAATAGCCGTTGAGCACCGTCTGCATGTTCCGGACGTCGTGCAGGACGCCCATCTGCATCAGGAAGTGGTCCGCGGTGAGCGCCGGGTTCTTGAGCCTGAGCTCGCTCATCAGCAGCCGGTTCTGCTCCGCGGCCTCGCTCGCCCCCCTCAGCTTGAAGGCGCGCTCCACCGCCTGCTTCAGGGTCCCCAGGTCGAAGGGCTTGGAAAGGAAATCGCACGCGCCCCGTCGCAGGGCCATCTTTGCCGCGTCGATCGTCTCGTAGCCGGTCAGCATGACCACCTCGAGCTGGGGATCGTGCATCTTCAGGGTGGGGAGCAGGTCGAGCCCGCTCTCCCCGACCATCTTGATGTCAAGGATCGCCACGTGCGGCGACTCCTTGCGCAGCAGGTCGACGGCCTCCGTCGAGTTCGACGCGGTGATGACGCGGTACAGCGACCGGAACACCATCTCCAGCGACATCCGCACGCCGCTCTCATCGTCAACCACCAGTATCGTTTGCATAGGAATATCAGTCTTCGTCCGTCGGCAGCTCGATCTCGACGCCCTTCTCGGCGTCGAATGACAATTTACCGCTGTGGTCGGTGATGACCTTCCTGGCCACCGCAAGCCCAAGCCCGACCCCGACGGCCTTCGTGGAGAAGAAGGGCTCGCCGATCCGCTGGTCGTCGATCCACGGGCCCGGGCCCTTGATCGCGATGCTCACCACGCCATTTTGGTGGCTCACCGCGCAGGTGACCGCCTTGCCGCTGTCATTGGCGCCCGCCTGGATCGCATTCAGGAAGACCTCCGCCACCGCGGCCTCGATCGCCTTCTTGTCGCAGTCGATGGAAACCTTCGCCGTGTCGCCCAACTGCTCGAGCTTGCAGGGCCGGTCCGCGTGGGCGAGCGCCTTGGTCCAGGCCGCCGTGACGACATCGCCCACCTGCGAGACGTCGCTGAATTCCAGCCGCGTCCTCGACAGCATGTAGAGATTGTCCGCAAGCCGGCCGAGCCTCTGCATGTCCTTGCGCATGATGTCGCCCATCTCCTTGATCTCGGCGGGCGCCGCGCCGTTGAGGGTCAGGAGCTGGGCGCAGGTGGTGACGCTGGTGAGGCCGTTCCTCAGCTCGTTCGACAGCTGGCGGCCGAGCCGCCGGAGCAGCCTCTGCCCGTCGGCCCCGCCCCCGGCATCGATCCAGTCCGTCGGCTCCGAAAGCTTGGCGACGACGACGGGTCCCGCGAGAAGGTGCGTGGCGTAGGCGTACTTTTCGGGCGGATTCGAAAGCTCCAGCCTGCCGGAAACCCGCCCCCGCTTCCGCTTGAGGGTCGTGTAGATGGCCGACGCCAGCTCGCGCGGCAGCCCGTGGAAGATCGGCTGCTTGCCCGGCCCCCCGAAGAGGACCGCCTGCGCCCTGCTGTTGCAGTACCGGATCGCCAGGGCGTCATCCACCGCGACGACGGCCTCCCCGGACGAATCCAGCATGGCCCTGAGCAGTTCCGTCTCCTTGCGATTGTCCTCGATCAGCTTGCGTATGCCGAGCGCGGCGGCGAGCTCCTCCAGCAGGTGGTAGATGACCTGGAGCGCCTCCTCCCCAAGCGGTTCGCCAAGGACCGAGCCCCCAAGGAGGAGGACGCCCCGCACCACCTCCTTGTCATGGACCGGTATGGCATAGTCGGCCTCGAGCACCTCCATCTCGCCCCGCGCGTCGTCGGCGACGCCCTGTTCCGCCCACTGCCTGCGCACGATGCATCCCTTCTTGCGCACCATCAGCCCGAGACCCTCGTTCAGGCTGATCCGGATGTTGGCCGCCACCTCGCTCGAAATTCCCGCGCGGTAGGCGCAGGTGAGCCAGACCTTGGATTCCTCGCTCTGGAGGAAAAGCAGGCACTTGGTCGCGCCGAGGATCCGCCGGAGGCGCTCCATGAAGGTGTCGAGGAGCTCCCCGCTCACCACCTCGCGCATGAGCTGCGTGTATTCGAGCATCGCGGCAACGGCATGTCCCCGTCGCAGCTGCCCATCCCTCGCGGACGCGGCAGAGGTGTCCGGCCTGGCGGCAAACGGGGGGTTACTGTCCTCCCGGCCGATGCCGAGTGCCTTCCAGATGGCCCCGTTTACGGGGCGCTCGAGGAAATGGCCGACGCCGTCGACGATGGCCTTTTCCTCCCATTGCTGGGAGCGCTCCCTCACCAGGCCCGCGATCCTGGCAAATCCCGCGCCCTTCGCCCTCTGGACAGCCGCGAGAAAATCCCCGTCCGCCCTCTCCGCATCGATCACCATCCAGCGCGACGCGCCCGGCGCGCATGTCTGCGCGGCCAGCTCGACCGAGGGCACCACCCTGATGCTGGACTCCTGCAGCCCCAGCGCCTCCATCAGCGCCGGGCACAGGTTCGCATCCTGCGTGACGACGATCAGCGTCACTTGGCGTCCTCCCTCGGGTCGACTGGAATGTCGACCGTGACGACGGTCTGCTTCCCGATCGTCGACTCAATCTTGATGACGCCGCGGTGCAGGTCGACAATCTTGGCGCACATCGTGAGCCCGAGCCCGAATCCGCGCGCGCCGTCGCCGGCGTCCCGGGTGCTGAAGTAGGGCTGGAAGACCTTCGTGATGTGCTCCGGCGCGATGCCATGCCCCTCGTCGATGACTTGGAGGCGGTACCACGGCCCCCGCTGCGCGGGAACCGTCAACTTGCTCGCCGTGATCCATATGCGACAGCCAAGCCCCGACGCATCGGCCGAGTTCGCAATCAGGTTGGCGGTCATTCTTTGCAGTAAGATACCGTCGGCGATGACAAGCAAGTCCTCGACCCCCGTCGTGTCCACGACTACCCCGGCGTGCTCGCACCGGCCCGCCGCGACCTCGCGGGCCGCCTCGACTATTCCCTGCAGGCCGGCCCTGGAGTACTTCGGGGTGAGGGTCTGCGCGAAGAAGATGGCCTCCGAGATGTAGCGCCGCATCACCTCCATCTTGTCGATCGCCGTCTGGTGGAGCCGCTCCTCCCCCGGATCCCTGGTCGTCTGCAG
>PLKS01000076.1 GCA_003140665.1 Opitutaceae bacterium | reverse complement strand
TACTGCGCCTGTCGGCAGTGGTGGGAGCCGCCTGGATCGCGGCGATATTCATCACGACGCCCAGCCTCCTGCGGAGCGTCTTCGGGATAAGCAACGTCGCATTTCTGGCCGCGGTCTGGGTGGCGGCATATGTGCCGGCCTCCGATCGCATGCGGTTCGCCGTCATCGAGGTCTGCTACTTCAGCGCATCCTTGAGCGCGATCCTGGTATATGGGACGTCCCCGGGCGTTCCCGTGCTGCTGGGCCTTTTCATCCTGGTGGCGGCTGTCTACTACGACTGGAAGGGCGGAATGCTGGCCGGCATCGCAAGCATTCTGTTGATCGTCGCAGGCGCCTGGGGCTGGATCGAGGGGTTTCTGCCGATCGGCCCGGTTGTCCCGCGGCTGCGGCCCGAGCATTACGACATCTGGATGCGCACGGTGTTCGCGCAGGTCCTGGCGGTATGCGCGATCACGGGGACCGTGGCCTACATTCTGCGGGAGATGCGGGCCCTCATCGTCAAGTATCGCCACGCGGAGGAGAAATTTTCAAAGGCCTTCCGGACGTGCCCCGACGCGATGGTCATAACCGAGCTGGAGTCCGGCCGTTTCATCGACGTCAACGACAGCCACGAGCGGCTCACCGGCTACAGGCGGGCGGAGGTTCTGGGCCGGACGTCCGTCGAAATCGGGACCTTCACCAGCACCGAGGACCGGGAGGACTTCGCGGCGCCGCTACGGGCGCAGGGGTCGGTGCGCGGCATCGAGCGGAAGATCCTGGACCGCTCGGGGCGCGCCGTCGACGTCGTCTACAGCGCCGAATGCTTCGAGCTGGACGGCGCGCGGTGCGTGCTGACGATCATCCATGACATCACGGAGCGCCGGCGCACCCAGAGTGCCCTGTTGACCAACGAGGAGCGCTTCAGGAGCTTCGTCGAGAACGCGACCGTCGGCATCTACCGGTCGACGCCCGAGGGCCGGATCATCATGGCGAATCCCGCGATGCTGCGGATCCTTGGCTATGACTCGTTCCAGGAGATGGCGTCCCGCAATCTCGAGGCGGACAGCCACGATGCGCGCTACCCCCGGACGGAGTTCCGGGAGACGATCGAGCGCGCGGGCCTCCTGAGCGGCTGGGAGGCGGCATGGACAAGGCGGGACGGGACGACGGTCCTCGTGCGGGAGAGCGCCACCGTGATCCGCGGCGCCGACGGGCGCGCGCAGTACTACGACGGCATCATCGAGGACATTTCCGAACGCAAGAGGGCCGAGCAGGCCCTGCGCGAGAGCGAGGAGCGCTTTCGAAACCTCACGGAGGCGGCCTTCGAGGGGATCGTCATCACCGAGAACGGACGGATTGTCGACATCAACGACCAGGCGTTGAGCTTCCTCGGATACGAGCGCTCCGAGATGATCGGCCGGCAGGCCGTCGACTTCGTGAGCCCGGAGACCCGCGCGATCGTGGCCGAGAGCATTCGCAACCAGCGCGAGATGGCCTACGAGCACCAGCTGGTGCGCAAGGACGGTACCACCTTCCAGGCGGAGGCGCAGGCCAAGATGATGCGCCTGGGCGGCCGGATGGTGAGGATGACTGCGCTGCGGGACATCACCGAGCGCCGGCAGGCCGACCAGAAGCAGAAGAACCTGGAGGATCAGCTGCGCCAGATGCAGAAAATGGAGGCCCTTGGCACGCTCGCGGGCGGCATCGCCCACGACTTCAACAACATCCTGACCGGGATTCTCGGGAACCTGCAGATCGCGGAGATGGATCTGCCCACCGGGCACCCGGCGTTCGTCGCGCTTCAGGCCGCGGACAAGGCGAGCTGGCGCGCCCGCGACCTCGTCGCGCGCATCCTCTCCTTCAGCCGGCTCGAGCGCGACAACCGGTCTCCCGCCTCGCTCGGCACCGTGGTCCTCGAGGCGGTGCAGCTTCTGCGCGCCGGGCTTGCGGGCGAGATCGAGATCCGGACCGAGATCGATCCCGGGTGCCCGCCCGTCGTTTTCGACTCGGGCCAGATCCACCAGGTCATCATGAACCTCGGAACGAACAGCGCCCATGCGATGCGGGGCCGCGGCGGGATCATCTCGGTGGAGCTGCGCCCCGTCACGCCGGGCAATGCCCTGCGGGAGCGCCATCCCCAGGTCATATCCGGCCAGACGGTCTGCCTGACGCTGCGCGACAACGGGTGCGGCATGCAGGAGGCGGTGCTCAAGCGCATCTTCGAGCCGTTCTTCACCACGAAGACGCTGGGCCAGGGCACGGGCCTCGGCCTTGCCATGGTGCACGCGATAATGAAGAGCCACAACGGGTCCATCGTCGTCGAAAGCGTCCCGGGTTCCGGGACCACGTTCGACCTCTACTTTCCCGCGACGGTCCTGAGCGTCGCCGTGCCGGGGCTCGGCGCCAGGGAGGCCAGGCAGGACAAGTTCGTCCCCTTCGGAAACAACCGAAGGATCATGCTGGTGGACGATGAGGACGCGGTCCGAGTCATCGGCGCCGACCTGCTGGAGCGGCTGGGGTTCGTCCCCGTGGCCTTTGCGCGGCCCGCCGAGGCGGTCGAGGCGTTCCGGGCCGATCCCGGCGGCTTTTCCGCCGTGATCAGCGACCTGACGATGCCCGAGATGACCGGGCTTGAGCTGGCCAGGCATGTCCTTTCCATACGGCCGGAGACCCCCATCATCCTCACGTCGGGATACCTGCATTCAGAGGCCCAGCAGAAGGCGCGCGAATCGGGCGTGCGATGCGTCATCAACAAGCCTTTCGAGGTGCAGGAACTGGTCGCGCAGGTCCGCTCCGTCCTGGATGAATCGGCCGGCTGAGGCGCCGCCCGTGGAACGTTGGCCGCCCCGTCNNATGAATCCCAAGGCACTCCTGCTGGCGTTGCTCCTTCCGGCGGTGCTGCGGGGCCAGCTCGGCGACAGGCCGGAGGAGGGACCCCAGGTCCCGCGCACAGAGGCTGCGCGCCATCCCGCCCCCTCGCCTGCCCTCTCCGCGGACCAGGAGCTTCTCACCTTCAAGGTTCCCGCCGGCTTCCGGGTCGAGCTGATGGCCGCCGAGCCCCTGGTGGAGGACCCGATCGCCGCGGCGTACGACCGGCAGGGCAACCTTTGGGTGCTTGAGTTCGGGAACTTCAACGCCGGGATGGCCCGGGACGCGTCCGCCCCCGCCGCGGGCGCAAGGGAGCCCGACGTCCCCGCGGGCAGGATCGTCAGGCTGGAGTCAAGCCGCCACGACGGGCATCTCGACCGCCGGGTCGTCTGGCTGGACGGCCTCGCCGGGGCCAAGGGATTCATGATCGTGCGGGACGGCGTGCTCATATCGGACCCGCCGAATATCTGGCTGGCGCGCGATACCCACGGCGGCGGCCACTGCGACGAAAAGACCCTGGTCCTGGACACCCGCGGCGCTTCAAAGCGCCCGGCGGAGCCCACCAGCCTGCTCTGGGGCCGCGACAACGTGATCCACGACTCGGGCTTTCCCTGCGACTTCCGCTACGTTCAGGGGGTGGTCGAGCGCGTGGCGGTCCCCGCCCGGGGGCAGTTCGGGATCTCGCAGGACGACATCGGACGGCTCTTTTTCAGCCGAAGCACCGACCACCTTCGATGTGATCTCTACGGGGCCGCGTACAGCCTGCGAAACCCCAACGTGCCCGCGGTGCCGTGGGTCGATGCGCCGATCGCGGCGGACCAGGAAGTCTGGCCCAGCCATCCCAGCACCGTCAACCGCGGCTATCGCATAGGTATCCCCGGATGGCACATCGACGGCGTCCGAGAGGACGGCACGCTGCTCGAGTTCACCGCCGCCTGCTCCCCGCTGATCTACCGGGGCGTCAATTTCCCGGCCGGGTTCTATGGCAATGCGTTCGTGCCGGAGCCCGCCGCCAACCTGATCAGGCGCGACCTCCTGCTGGCGGCGAGAGGCCGGATCACCGCGGTCAACGCGTATGACGGTGGGGAATTCCTCACGTCGACCGACAGCCGGTTCCGTCCCGTCGCGCTTCTCAACGCCCCCGACGGCTCGCTCGTCGTGACCGACATGTACCGCGGGATCCTCGAGGACTACCATTTCATGTCCACGTTCTTGCGGGACCAGTCCCTGGCCCGCGGCCTGGACCGGCCGGCGTTCGGGCTGGGGAGGCTCTGGAAGGTCACCTTCCAGGGCGGCCCCGTGGAAAGGCGCACGCCGGCCCTGGACCGGATGAGCGGCAAGGAACTGGCCTCCCTGCTCGTGAATCCCGACGGCTGGTGGCGGGACACGGCGCAGCAGGCGATCGTCGAGCGCGGCGATTGGAGCGGGGTGCCCCCCCTGGAGGACCTGGCGCTGCACGCGAAGGAGGCGATCACGCGCGTGTGCGCCCTGTGGACCCTCGGCGGACTGGAGGCGGCGACGCCCGAGCTGCTCAGGCAGGCCCTCTCCGACCCCTCCCCAAGGGTGCGCGCCGCGGCGGTTCGCCTCCACGAGCGGTGGCTTGGCGGCCCCACGGCCGACGCCATGGTCGCGCAGCTTTCCTCCGTCCTGCACGATGCCGAGCCCGAGGTCTCGGCCCAGCTGGCGCTGACCCTCGGCGAGGCGCACACGCCCGCGTCCCTCGAGGCGATGTACCAGCTGCTGCTGGCCGCCGGCAACAGCCCCGACGTGCCGTCGGCCCTCGCCACAGGGCTCGGCGGCCGCGAATTCGCCTTTTTCCAGAGACTGGCCGGCCAGCTCAGCGAGCTCGGGCCGCGCCCGGAAATCGTCTCGATGCTCACGATCCTCTCCACGGCGATCGTGCACGGGGGCAGCACCGACCAGGTCCAGCGCCTGATCGTGTGCGCCGGCGACGATGGCAACCCGAAATCCTGCCGCATGGCCATCCTTGCCGGCTTTGAGCCGCTCCTGCTGCCGGAATTCCGGCACTCGATGGATCCCGCCCGCATTCCACGGCCTGAAATCCTTGCCCCATTGCTCGCCGGTCCGGACCAGGATGCGCGCCTGGGCGCCCTGAGTCTGTCGGAGGGACTGGCGCGGGCGCAGGAGAGCCCGCGGCCGGCGCCCGCGGGACCGCCGCTCACGGAAGGCGGCCAGCAGTCCTACGAGGAAGGCAGGCTGGCCTACCAAATCTGCGCAGGCTGCCATCAACTGTCCGGGACGGGGCGGCCGGGAGTGGCGCCCTCGCTTGTGGATTCGCATTGGGCGACCACCTACCCGGAAATTGCGATCCGCATCATACTCTGCGGCAAGCAGGGCTCCCCCGGCTTCCCCGCCGCGATGCCGCCCATGGGCGGCATGCTCAGCGACCGTCAGATAGCAGCCGTCCTCACCTTTTCGAGGAACTCCTGGGGACTGCGCATGGGCGCGGTCGGCGCCGCCACCGTGGCGAAGGTGCGCGCGGCCGTCGGGCTCCGGCAGGAGGCGTGGAGCGATGCCGAGTTGCGGCGCGCGGAGGACAGCGCCGCAGCGGACCGGAAGGGGTTCTTCCCCGCCGACTAGGCTTGGGGGCGAGGGACCGTTTTCCCCTTCACTCCGCCGTCAGGGTCACCGGGTCGAAGCCGTCGCTGGCGATGACCACCGTCTCCCCGGGGGCCAGCTTCTCGACATTCAGGGTTGCGCTGGCCCCTATTATGTTTGTCTGGGACCGCGCCTTGTCGGGGCCCGTGATCGAGACGTTCACGGAGAGCGGCTGGACGTTGAGGTTGTTGATGTGCAGCGTGAAGCTGCGTCCGCCATGGACCTTCTCAAGCGACGTGGTGACCGGCATGTGGCGCGCCTTGAGGAGAAGGGGCTGAAGCTCGGCGATTTCGCCTTCCGCCTTCTGCAGGCGCGACTGCAGATCCATTGACTGGATCTTCGCCTGGTCGAGCTGGGTCAGAAGCTGGGACGATCCGGACGTGGCCTGGTTGAGCTGGGCCTGCAGGTCGGCCGACTGGACCTTAGCCTTGTCAAGTTGCGCCTGCAGGTCCGTCGACTGCGCCTTGGACCTGTCCAGCTGCGCCTGAATCTCGGTCTGCTGGGCCTTGGACTTGTCCAGCTGCACCTGAAGGTCGGCCTGCTGGCCCTTGGCCTTGTCGAGCTGCGTCTGCAGGTCCGCGACCTGGGACTTGGCCTTGGTCAGGTCGGTTTGCGCCTGGGTGGCGTCGGACTTGGACTGCGTGAGCTGCTCCTGGGAGCTCGCGAGCTTGGCGTTGAGGCGGTGCACCTTGACGCCGAAGACGATGATGACAATCGCCAGGATTGCGCAGGCCGCGAGCATCCCGATGAACGATCCCGCGCGCATGCCGCCTCCCTTCTGCGGCACATCGCTCCTGCGGGCGGTCGCTTCAGCTTTGGGTGCTGCCGCCTCACCCTTGTGCGGGGCTGTCGCGTCACCTCGATGCGAGGCTGAAGCCTCGGTCCTGTGGACCGTCGCGTCACCCCGGTGAGCGGCGGCGGCCTCACTCCTATGCGGGGCAGGTCCGTTGCCCTTGTGCGAGGCGGTTGCCTCGGTTTTGTGCGGAGCGGGTGCGTCACCTTTTCGGGGGGATTTTTCGTCGTTCATGGTTGGATTGACCATTAGACCATCAATCCGCCCAAAAGGCCCATGGCCCGCGCCGAAACCTTTGCGCCGTGATTGGGTGAAATACCCCATCCCGGCCGCCGGGCCGCCCCTTTCGGGCAGGCCTGGGGCGCCGCTTTCAGATGATTTCGGGCGGATGCGCCTTTCATCGGGTGCCGGAATGGCGCCCCCGCGAGGGGGTAACACCCTATATCGCAAGCGATGTCCCGGGGCTATCATGGATGGGATTCCACACTGACGATGGCCAAAGAGATGCACCTAACATGTCGTTTGTGCGGCCAAGAACACCGGCCGATCCGTCTTGCGCCGGGCGAAAAGGCCTATTGCACGCGCTGCAACACGATGATGGCAAAGGAAAGCCGATCAGGCTCCGCCGCCCCTCTCGTCTTCTCGCTGACCGGCCTCATCCTGGCCGTCCCCGCGCTCCTGCTGCCGCTCATCAGCGCGGGCAAGTTCGGCGACGAGCGGGTCAGCCTGTTGTTCACCGGCGTCGCCTACCTGTGGGAAAATGGAATGCGCCTGCTCGCCTGCCTCGTCCTGCTTTGCGGCGCCGTGCTTCCCGTGGCCCTCCTCGCCACCGTGGCGATCCTGCATGCCCCCGACCGGATCAGATGGCACATCTCCAACATGCGCTTCCTGTCCCACGCCGCACGCATCATGGAGCGTTGGGCCTTCCCCGAGGTGCAGGTGCTGGCGGTGCTGGTCGCCCTGATGAAGATGGGCAGCGTCGTCGACGTCTCGATAGGGCCCGGGTTCTGGTGCTACTGCGGCATGGCCCTCTCCCTGGTGCTCGCCCAGCGCAGCTTCGACTACGATCCCTACATCCCGCTCGCCTCCCCCAGCGCGGCCAGGATAGCCGCGCCGACATGAACCGCTATTTTCCCGCCGTCAGGCTAAGGAGCAATTCCGTCGCCTCCGCGCTGGCGGTCGCCGCAGCGATCATGCTGGTGCCCGCCAACCTGCTTCCCGTCCTCGACACCGAGACCTCCGGCCGCAACCGCAGCGACACGATCTTTTCCGGGGCGGTCGAGCTGTGGCACCACGGCCTGTGGGTGCTCGCCCTGATCGTTTTCACGGCGAGCATCCTCATACCCGTCTTCAAGCTCGCGGGCCTGGGCTGGCTGCTGGTGAGCGCGAAAAGGGGCGGCCATGCCGACTCGCGCCGCTTGACCCGCCTCTATGCCGCCCTCGATTTCATCGGGCGCTGGTCGATGCTCGACGTCTTTCTCGCCACCTTCCTGGCCGGGCTGGTGCAATTCGGCGAGCTTTCGACCGTGGAGCCGCGCAGCGGCATTGTCGCGTTTGCGGCGGCCGTGGTGCTCACCGTGCTCGCCACGCAGGCTTTCGATCCCCGCATCCTCTGGCCCGACCACGGGCACACCCCCTCCCACGCTTCCCCGAGATGAATTCCTCCCCCGCACCCAGGGTCTCCCGACAGCCCGCGTTCCCGCTCATCTGGGTGGTTCCTCTTGTCGCGCTGCTCATCGGCCTGTGGATGGGCTACCGGGAGCTCTACAATCGCGGACCCGAGATCACCATCGAGTTTGCCGATGGCTCCGGCGTAGAGGCCAACAAGACGATGCTCGAGTTCAAGGGGGTCTCTGTGGGCAAGGTCGAGATGGTCACGATGAAGCCGGGGCTGGACGGCGTCATCATCCGCCTGCGCCTCACCAGGAGCGCGGAGACGCTCGGCAGGCAAGGCTCCCAGTTCTGGATCGTTCACCCCGAGATCGGCTTCTCCGGCGTCCGCGGGCTCGACACCCTCGTTACAGGCGTCCGACTGAACGTCCTGCCCGGCACGGGGGCGCCCGCAAAGAACTTCAGGGGCCTCGACAAGACGCCCGCTCCGGACGTCACCGACGAGGGGCGGACCTTCTACCTGCAAGCCGACAAGCTCGGCTCCCTGACGACAGGCGCGCCCGTCTTCTTCCGCGAGCTTAAGGTGGGGGCCGTTGAGGCCAGCCGCCTCTCCGACGACTCGACCGCGGTACTGATCCGCATGCACATCGACGCGCCTTACGTGGACCTGGTCAGGACCAATTCCCGGTTCTGGAANNACCGGCGGCTTCTCCTTCAAGGTCAGCCTGTTCGGGGCTGAGCTGAAGGACACCTCGCTCGAGTCGCTTGTGTCCGGCGGCGTGTCCTTCGCCACCCCCGACGCGCTGCCGCTGGCGCCCGTCGCCGCCGAGGGCGCCCATTTCGACCTCGCCTACGAGCCGGAGAAGGAATGGGTCAAGTGGTCTCCGAAGATTCCGGTCAAGTCCGCGGCCAGCAGGGTCGAGCCGCCGCCCAAGACCGGCCTCCTTCCCGGTCTGATGAAGCCGTGAACGCTCAGCCCCGGGGCGATGGAGCCCGCGCGAGCCGCTGGCGGGATATTTGAGGATCGGCCGCCGCGGAATGGCGAGAGGCCGGGACCGCCGGAAACCCGCCGTGCCTTCGACCGGCCGATCCCTCAGCTGTCCATCCGGGAATACTCAATCTTTCCGCCATCCATCTCATGTTCCAGCGCATCGACCGCGGCTCTCTTGGAATACTCCTGCGTCGGCTCCCAGCCCTCCTTAAGGAGGTATCCCTCGGGGTCCACGATCGCCCAACGCCAGACATCGGGCTGTTTGCGCTCGGTGAGGGCGAAGATCGTGATCCCGGGATTGAAGGCGACCTCGAGGGTGGCGAGCGAGAAGATGCAGGACGCCGATACACAGGCCGCGCCGGCATCGGAGGGAAGATCCTGAAATGAATGCCAGATGGGTGCAAGGAAGTGCATGGGCACATAATAGGCACGGAAACCGTCCAGTGCTATGGGGTGAAACCCTTGCATGCGCACGACCGCCGGATGCCAGCGCTACCCGGCCCTTCGCGCTTCGAGGCTGCTAAAAGCTCTCGCTCTCGACGGCCTTGGGGCGCTCGGCGTCCGCAACGCCCGGGCAGGACTGCGCTGAGAACGCCGCGACGTTCTTGAGAACAAACGTCTTCGCGCCGGATGAGGGCGCCGCCTTCACATGGTCGAATTCCGCGCCGGCGACGTCCTCAAGGACGACGGAGGGCCTCTGGTCGTCCGCCTTCGCCCGCAGGTCCACGTGGCTCACGACGATGCCCTTCGCATGGCGGGCATAGAATCCCCAGGCCGGAGTGACCCCGAAGCTCTCCGGCTCAGGATAGTCCCGCTCCATCTCCGGGACGGAGCGGGCCGCCTGGGCCAGGCTCCCGCCTCCCGCGAACTCGATCTGGATGTCGCTCAGCGTCACGCCCTCGACCGGATGCGCATCCAGGCCAAGGATCAGGATCCCCTGCCCGTCCGCGACGTCCTCCGCGACGACGTTGCAGATGGACACGCGCCGGATCACGCCGACCGGGGTGTTCTGGGGCCCGCGCATCCGGGCCCCGAGCCGCAGGAATAGGGGGGCCCCGAAAATCCGCCGCATGGCGAGATTGGATATCGTAACGTCCTCCAGGGCGGCCCCGTCGACCGTTTCAAGCGCGAGCCCTCGCGAGCACTCAAACACGCAATTCGTGATCGTAATCGCCTTGAATCCCCCGTTCGACTCGGTGCCAAACTTGATCCGCCCCGTGGGCGCCGGATTCTCCGCGGAGTGCCTGCGGGTGCCATCCAGCAGCGTCCCCTCGTCATAGCCGCTGACGAGGCAGTCCGAGATGGTCACGTTCTCCGTCGCGCGAAACTTCCCGAGGCCGAAAGAGCTCTTGAGGCAGATGCCGTCGTCCCACGGCGAGTTGACCGAGCAGTTCGAGATCCTGACGTTGCGGCAGCAGTCGATGTCCATCCCGTCCCGGTTGGTGTCGATCCTCAGCCCGTCGATCGTAAGGTTGTCGACCCCGGTCGCAAGCAGTCCAAACCAGCCCCCGTGCTCGATCGTGAAGTCCCGCAGCGTGACGTTCCTGCAGTTCTTGAGCGCGATGGCCTTGTTCCCGATTTTCTGCGGCGCATCGTCCGAGGAGTGGCCGCGGCTGAGTCCCCTACCGAAGATCCGGCCCGGGCCCGTGATCGAGACGTCGGTCAGGTCCTCGCCCCAAATGAGGCTGTCGTGCCAGTGGCTGTGGCCGGCGTCCTGGTACCCGAACGCATCGCCCCACTCGTTCTGCTCCGGGGGGTCGTAGGATTGGGCCTCGGAGGAAGCCACGATCGTCGCGCCCGGCCCCAGCCGGAGCCCGACGCTGCTTCGCAGGTGGATCGAGCCAGAGACATAGCTGCCCGCGGTGAACTCCACGATGCCGCCCCCCGCGTCTGCGGCCGCCTTGATCGCATCGTTGATCGCGGTCGTGTCGTTGGCGAAGCCGTCTCCCCTGGCGCCAAACGACCTCACATCGAACAGTCCGGGATTCCCCGCCGCCGCGCCCGAGCGGGCGACAACCGCCAGCCCGGAAGCCGCGAGGACGATCCTGGCCCCAAGCATGATGACCCGGAGTCTCCTGTGGCGCATCGTCGGCCAGCTTGGCTGTGGGGGGCCGAAGTTCAAGCCCGGCCGGGCGGCCGTCCCGGCGCAGAAGGCTACTTCGCGGTGCCCCATCGCCGCGTGAACGGGTAATAGATGAACAGGGGCCGGCCGACGACGTCCTTCGCCGGGACGAAGCCCCAGAATCGGCCGTCGAAGCTGTCGCGCGAGTTATCGCCGAGCGCCAGGTAGGAATCGCCCGGGACGGTTATCGTCTCTCCCTTGAAGAGCTGCCGGTAGCGGGGATCCTCGTGGATCGCATTGAAGTAGCCCAGGTACGGGCTGACGCGGCGGCCGTTCAGGTCAAACGCCTTGGAACCGGTGATCGGCGCCCCGTTGCGGTAGATCATGGGCTCCCTGATCTCGATCCTGTCGCCCGGCACCCCGATCAGCCTCTTGATGAAATACTGGGACCCGAAGGCCTGCATGATGCGCGGGATGTTGTCTGTCCTGAACACAAATCCCTGCCCCGCGGTCGGCCGCACGAAGTTGTAGCTCACCCGGTCGACGAACAGCTGGTCGCCCGTCAGCAGGTCGAACCTCAGGACGGGCTCGCCCATCCGCACCGTCTTTCCGGTCGGAACCTGGAGCGCCTCGTCGTCACGCCTCATGTTCTCCATCAGGCTGCGGCGCAGTCCCTCCACCTCGCTCCGGTCGGGGAAAAACGTGCCGAGCACGATCTCGTCAAACCCGTTGAAGTCGACCGGAACCTGGACCGTGGCGGGCTCGCCGTCGACGTAGAACGTGTACTCCTTGAACTTCGCGGGAAGCACCAGCCAGGTCCGCCCCTCCTTGATCGTGTAGTCGACGCTCGGCATGTCGCCCCGTATGAGGAACGGGACGGACACCTGGCCGTCCCGCGGGGCCACCACCGTGTGGCGGACGGCGCCGTAGGCGACGAACCTGAAGAGTCTCTCGACCGGATTTGGGGCCGCGGTCCCCGGGGGAAAGTTTTCCGGCGTCATCCCGTAGTAGGTCGGCCACATCGAGTTCGTGGGGATCTTGAACGGCTGCACGAAGTAGGTTCGGATCCCGAGGATCACGATCGCGGCGACCAGGAAGAACTCCACGTTCTCGACCAGCGAGGTCTTGGGGTAGACCGCCCCGCCCGTCCGGCCCAGGACACCCTCGAGCGACTCGATCCCCAGCTTCAGCCTCGCCGCGTCCGCGCGCTCGCTCAGCAGCCGTTTCAATTCCCGGCTGCGCTCGACGAGCTCGGCCGACTCCTTCGCGTTCAGCCGGTCCCGCCTGTAGTTCCATACCTTCGCGGCAAGCTCGAGCCAGTTGGACGCGTTGTCGCGCATCTTCTTTTCCTGCGAGTCAAAGATTCCGAACATGGTTGCTTGGTTGGTTGGTTGGGACCGCGCCTCGTCAGTTGTTCCTCAGTACCTTGATGAAAGTGTCGGGCGGGATGGAGACCTTTCCGATCAGTTTCATCTTCTGTTTCCCTTCCTTCTGCTTATCAAGCAGCTTTCGCTTCCTCGAGATGTCGCCGCCGTAGCATTTCGCCGTCACGTCCTTGCGCATNNGCGATGATCTTGCCGCCGATGGCCGCCTGCAGGGCGATCCGGAACATCTGGGGCGGGATGATCTCCGATAGCCGCTTGCAGAGCTCGCGGCCCCTGGCCTCGGCCTTGTCCCTGTGGATGATGCTCGCGAACGCATCGACCGGGTCGCCGTTGATCAGGATCTCCATCTTGACCAGGTCGGCAGGGACGTAGTCGCCGAGCTCGTAGTCCATCGACCCGTAGCCGTGGGTCACGCCCTTGAGGCGGTCGTTGAAGTCCACGAGGACCTCGTTCAACGGCAGGATGCAGCTCATCATGACGCGAGTCGAGTCGAGGGTGTGGGTGTGCTCGACGATGCCGCGCTTCTCCATGACCAGCGCGAGCATGTCGCCCATCGAGTCGTTGGGGATGTGGATGGAGGCCTTGAGCGTGGGCTCCAGGATCTGTTCGATCAGGCTCGGGTCGGGAAGGTTGACGGGGTTGTCCACCTCGATCGTCTCCCCCCCGTGCTTCACCACCTTGTAGATGACGCTGGGGTACGTTGAGATGATCTCGACGTCGTGCTCGCGCCGGATGCGCTCCTGGATGATCTCCATGNNTGCAGCAGGCCGAGGAAGCCGCACCTGAAGCCGAAGCCGAGCGCGACCGAGCTCTCCTGCTGGTAGACGAAGGCGGAGTCGTTCAGGCGAAGCCTGCCCAGGGCCGACTTGAGCTTCTCATAGTCGGAGCTCTCGATCGGGTAGAGGCCGCAGAACACCATCGGGCGCACCTCCTTGTAGCCCGGCAGCATCACCTGCGCCGGCTTGCTCGCGAGCGTGATCGTGTCGCCCGTCTTCATTTCCCCCGTGTCCTTGATGTTGGAGACGATGTACCCGACGTCGCCGGGTGTGAGGATGTCTCGCTTCTCCATCTTGGGCGTGAAGATGCCGACCTCCTTGATGTCGGACTTGAGCCCCGTGCTCATCAGCATCATCATGTCCCCCGCGCGAAGGCTCCCGGAGAAGACCCGCGCATAGGCGATCACGCCGCGGTACGAGTCGTAGATCGAGTCGAACACGAGCGTCCTCACCTGCGGGTAGTCGGTCCAGCGCGGCGGGGGCACCCGCGTCACCACCGCCTCAAGGATCTCCACGATCCCGATCCCCGACTTGCCGCTCGCGAGGATGGCCTCGCCCGCAGGTATTGCCAGGATGTCCTCGAGCTGGCTCAGGCACAGCTCGAGATTGGCGCTCGGCAGGTCGATCTTGTTGATGACCGGAATGATCTTGAGCTTCTGCGCGAAGGCCAGGTGGGCGTTCGCCACGGTCTGCGCCTCGACCCCCTGGGAGGCGTCGACCAGGAGGACGGCCCCCTCGCACGCCGCCAGGCTGCGCGAGACCTCGTAGGAGAAGTCCACATGGCCCGGCGTGTCCATCAGGTTCAGCTTGTAGGTCTTCCCGTCCGCGGCCGGGTAGCTCATGGTGACCGGGTGCGACTTGATCGTGATCCCGCGCTCCTTCTCCAGGTCCATCGAGTCCAGGTGCTGCTCGTTGAGCATCCGGTCCGAGACCGTGTGGGTGTGCTGGAGCAGCCGGTCGGACAGCGTCGTCTTTCCGTGGTCGACGTGGGCGATGATGCAGAAATTGCGTGTGAACGGTGCGTCCATCGTCGGTCGGCGGCTCCGGATCAGGCCGCCAGGTCCGCGTACTCGGAGAAGCTGCGCACCACCCAGGATTTTTCCGTGCGGCGCGCCATGCCGGCAAGGACGCCGCCCGGCCCGAGCTCCCAGAATTCGGAGGCCCCGGCCCCGGCGGCCCTGCGCATGCAGTCCTCCCAGAGGACGGGCGACACCACCTGGCGCACCAGCGCGGCCCTGATCTCCGCGGGCTGGGACACGGCCCGGCCCGTGGTGTTCGAGAACACGAGGAAGCGGGGCTCGGCAAAGGGGACGCCCTTCAGAAACTTCTCAAACCCGGCCCGGGCGGGCTCCATCAGCCGGCTGTGGTAGGCGCCGGCCACGTTGAGCAGGATCACCTTCTTCCCCCGCTCCTTGGCCGCCGCCGCCGCGGCGTCGATCCTCGCCTTCTCGCCCGATATGATGGTCTGGCCCGGGGCATTGTAGTTCGCGGGCTCCACGCCGAACTCGAGGCAGAGGCGCGTCGCCGCCTCCCGCTCGCCGATGACGGCCGCCATCGCCCCGGCGCTCTTCTCGCACGCCTCCTGCATCAGGCGGCCCCTCTCGGCCACGATCCGAAGGCCCGTCGGGAAATCAAACACGCCCGCAGCCGCGTAGGCCGTGAGCTCGCCGAGGCTGAGCCCGAGCGCCATGTCGACGCGCGGGAGCATGCCCTTTTCCCGGAGCGCCGCCAGGAGCGCAAGCCCGTGCACAAAGAGGGCGGGCTGGCACACGCGCGTCTCGGTCAGCTCGGGCTCGGGGCCCTCGAAGCTGACCTTGGCCAGATCCCAGCCAAGCACCCCGGTCGCCTCGGCGTACAGGGCCTTGGCGGCCTTTGACGAATCGTGCAGGGACTTGCCCATACCGACGCTTTGGGCGCCCTGACCTGCAAATAGAAGTGCCGTGGCCATTGGAGAACCGACTAAACAATCCCCCGAACGCCCTTAATCCAAGCCAAATAACGACCGCGCGCGCACTCCCTTCCGCGGAGCGCCGCCGGCCGCCTCAGAATCGCTTCATTTGCCAGAAATATTTGTCGTCCTCGGCCGGCTGCGTGAAATCCGGCGCCAGGGACTTGGAAAGGTCCAGGTACCTGGGGTCGGCGCCCGGCCCGGACGCGCCCGGGGAGAGGCCCGGGAGCCCGGCCGGCGAAAGCCCGGGAAAATCGGGGACCGGGAGAGCCTGCAAGGGCGCCAGGGACACCGGGTCCATCTCGGCGACATAGGGATTGGCCATCGTCCTCGAATCGGCCAGCGCCGCGTCCCGGGACGGCGGAGCCTGCGTCTCCCGAAGGCCGATACCTAGGCCGGGGAGCGTATCCGCGCGCCCCTTCCCCTGCTCGGCGCCCAGGAGACCCTCCCCCCGGGCCGCGGGAAGCAGCAGCTCCCGGTCCGGCGCCGATATCCAGCCAGTCATGAAGGCGTCCAGCGGGTTGAAGACCGCTGGGGCCACCTCCTTGGACGCGGCCTTCTCGCCCGCTTCCGCAAGCCGGGCCTCGTCTGACGCCCGCGCAGGGGGCCTGTCCGAGCCTCCAAGGAGGTCCAGGCCGTCCCGGTAGGACGACAGAGGGTCGGCCCTGCGCTCCATGGCGTCGACGAGCCAATTGCCGGTTCCGCCGCCCTTCTTGGACGGATCGGCCGCGGATCGCGCCATCGGCGAAAGCGCCGGGTCCGTGCGGGCGCCGCCCGGGGGCGGGCCGTCATCCTTCAGGTCGAATACCGACGGCCCGGGCCCGGACTCCGCCGGCGAGACAGCCGGCTTTATGGAGGCAAAATCCTTCCTTGCGGCCGCGATCGAATCCCCGGCCGGGGCCGGCGGATCCCCGGCCCGCGCCGCCGCCACCGCAACCACCATCATCAGGGTTCCCGTGACGCGCATGGGGATCCCGGCTCTCCCGCTAGCTCTTGATGAAGATGCCCTTCAGGTTCATCTCGAGCTGCTGCGGGTTCGGAGAGAACCGGACGCCGTCGGCCTTGCTGATGAAGCCCCCCTTGATCAGCCGGTAGAGATCCTTGTTGAAGGAGTAGCTGCTCGCGTCGATTCCGCTCTCCAGAAGCGCGTTTATCTTGTCGAATTGTCCCTCGAGAATGAGGTTCCGGATCGTCGCGTCCGCGTTCAGGACCTCGTTGGCGGGGACCCGGCCCCCGCCCTCGAGGCTGGGGATCAGCTTCTGGCAGACGAATCCCCGGATCGAGCCGGCGACCTGCCTGCGGGCCTGCGCCGTCTGCTCGGGCGGGAAGAACTCAAAGAGGCGCGTGAGCGACTGCGCGACCGTGGCCGCGTGCATCGTCGAGAAGACGAGGTGCCCGGTCTCGGCCGCGGAGATCGCGGTGTCGAACGTCTCCTTGTCGCGCATCTCCCCAATCAGGATGATGTCGGGATTCTGCCGGAGCACCGACCTGATCGCCTGCTCGAAGGTGGGAACGTCGAGCCCGATCTCGCGCTGCTGGATCACCGACTTGTCGTCCTGGAAGGTGTACTCGATCGGGTCCTCGATCGTGATGATGTGCTTGTCCATGTTCTGGTTTATCCAGTTCAGCATGGCCGCCATCGTCGTGCTCTTGCCCGAGCCGGTGGCGCCGCAAAAGAGCAGGATCCCGTCCTTGGCGTTCGCGAGCCTGAGGAGGGGCTCCTCCTGGAGCTTGAGGTCCTCGAAGTTGGGGACGCGGCTCTTCACGTGCCGGAACACGATGCTCACCAGCCCGCGCTGGTGAAAGGCGTTCACGCGGAACCGGCCTACCCCCTCGGCCGCGTACGCGAAGTCGATCTGGCCCAGCTCCTCCCATTTCTTCCGGAAGACCTCCGGCACATGCTCGTCGACGAAGGCCTGGGCCTCCGGGCTCGACACGGGGTCCATGTCCACGGCCTTCAGCCTCGTCGCGATGCGCACATACCCGGGCTTGTTCGACTTGATGACGACGTCGCTCGCGCCGCTATCGACACCGAGCTTGAGCAGGTCGTTGAGTATCTCCGTGTGGGGTGTGACTACGTTCATGGACAAAAAGCGTTGGTCCGGATTTTGTAGCTTGGCCTGCTCCACGCGGCAAGGCATCTTTGCCATGCCTCAGGGCACCCTCGAATGAAGCCACGCACCCTAACAGGAGCGATCACCGCATTAGCCACTCCCTTCCGGGGGAAGGCCGTCTCCTTTGCGGACCTGAAAAAGCTCGTCGACCATCAGGTTAGGGGGGGCATCGACGGCGTCGTGCCGGTCGGCACGACCGGCGAATCCCCCACCCTGTCGAACGAGGAGCACATGGACGTGATCCGCGCGACGATCGAGTTCGCGCGGGGGCGCGTTCCCGTGATCGCGGGCACCGGCTCCAACTCCACGACCGAGGCCCTTGAGCTCACCCGGATGTCCGACGAGGCGGGCGCCGACGCGGTGCTGGTCGTGGCCCCCTATTACAACAAGCCCAGCCAGGAGGGCCTGTTCCGCCACTATTCGGCGATCGCCGAGGCGACCGACCTTCCCATCATCCTTTATTCGGTGCCGTCGCGCTGCGGGGTCGAGATCGGCGTCCCCGTCGTCGAGCGCCTGAGGTCCAGGTACCCCAACGTGCGCTGGATCAAGGAGGCGGGCGGCTCCGTGGACCGCGTGGACCAGCTGAAGCGGGCCATGGGCGACGACATCGTCGTCCTGAGCGGAGACGACGCGCTCACGCTTGCATTCATGGCATCGGGCGCCGAGGGCGTCATCAGCGTGGCCTCCAACCTGGTGCCAAGGGACGTCACGCGCATGGTGCGCCTCATGCAAGAGGGCGACTTCTCCGGCGCACTGAGGCTCCACCGGAGGCTCTACCCGCTTTTCAAGGCCCTGTTCATCGAGCCGAGCCCGGTGCCGGTGAAGGCTGCGCTCGCGCTCGCGCGGATCATCGGCAGCGACGAGGTCCGCCTGCCGCTGTGCCGCATGGAGCCGGCAAACCGGGCCGTCCTGGCGAAGGCCGTCTCCGCGTTCCGCCGCTGATCCCCGCCATGGCACTGCGAATCCTGCTGAACGGCGCCCGCGGCAAGATGGGCCGCGCGGTGGCCGCCGCCGCCCCGGAAATGGGCGTTGCGGTCGCCGCCTCAACCGACCTGGGCGACGATGTGAGCGCCCCGATGCGATCGGTTGACGCCGTGGTCGACTTCAGCTCGCACCAGGCGACGCGCGAGCTCCTCGAGGCCGCCGTCGCCCTCGGCAAGCCGGTCGTCATTGGAACGACGGGGCATTCCCCCGAGGAAAAGGCCCGGCTCCTGAATCTCGCGGAGCGGGTGCCCTGCGTCTGGGCCGGCAACTTCTCGATCGGCGTCAACCTTCTCTTCGCCCTCGCAAGGAGGGCCTCGCGCGCGCTCGGGGAGGACTACGACGCGGAGGTCGTGGAGATGCACCACAGGATGAAGAAGGACGCGCCCAGCGGCACCGCCGCGAGGCTCCTCGAAATCATACTGGAGGAGCGCAAGCTGGACCGGACCGCGCTCCGCCACGGGCGCGAGGGGATCACGGGTGAGCGGGCGCGGACGGAGGTGGGCGTGCACTCGCTGCGGGGCGGCGACGTCATCGGCGACCACACGGTCATCTTTGCGGGAGCCGGCGAACGGCTCGAGCTGACGCACAGGGCCGGCGACCGGGCGGTGTTTGCGCGGGGCGCCCTCCGGGCCGCCCAGTGGGTCTCGACGCGGAAGCCCGGGGTGTACGACATGCAGGACGTGCTCGGGCTCGCGTGAGGCCCGCCGGATGATCACCTCGATCCAGGGGCTCCTCGTCGAGGCCACGCCGCTTCGCGCGGTCGTCGAGGTGAACGGGCTGAGCTACGAGGTCAACGTGCCCGTGACGACCGCCGAGCGCATGCCGCGGGCGGGCTCGGTCGTCCGGCTCCACACCCTCGTCGTCTACCGTGAGGACTCCCAGACACTCTACGGTTTCGCCAGCGCCGACGACCGGGACTTTTTCCGGCTGATGATCGACAACGTGACCGGCGTCGGCCCGAAGGTCGCCCTCTCGATCATGAGCCGGCTTTCGCTACCCCTTCTCGTCGGCGCGATCCGGTCGGGCGACATCGCAACCCTGGCCAAGTGCCCGGGGATCGGAAAGAAAACCGCGGAAAGGCTCGTCGTTGAGCTCAAGGCCAGGGTCGGCGCGACGGGAGAGGCGGTTCACGCGCTCCTCGCCGCGGACGGCTCCGTCCCCGCCCGCACGCCCCACGCGGACGCGGTGGCCGCGCTGGTCGCCCTGGGCTACCGGGTGAACGACGCGGATGAGGCGGTCCGGCGGGCGTCGCTGGCCCTCGGCGCGGCGGCCACAACCGAGGCGATGGTCAAGAAGGCGCTGGGCTGACCGGCCCCTTCGGGCTGCCGCGCGGGCTCAGCGCTGGAACCGGAACGCCGTCATCTCGCCGGGCTCCTGGGGAGCGCGGCCGTTCTGGGGCTCATCCGACGCCGCGGCCTTCTGGAGGGCCTTCGGCGTCAGGAGAAAATCGGGATTCGCCGCGGAAAAGACCGGGGCCATGTGGATGTCGCCGATCCACCCCAGCTGGTCCAGCTGGGGGGACTGCTCGGCCATGACGAGCACCGGCTTCGGCGCGGCCAGGGCCGCCTGGCTCCCGGGGATGGGAGCAAAGAAGACCGACCTCATCGGGTCGGGCGCAAGCGAGAGGTCCATGGTGTCCGGGACCGAGCGCGAACGGCCGGAATCAACCGCCGCCGACGGCGACCTGCCGGCGTTGGAGACGCTGCGCTCGCGAAGGCCGAAGAAGGCGATGATGCACGCGGCGGTCGCCAATCCCACGAAGACCGGCCCAATCCTCCATGCGCCCGGCTCGGGGAAGGCGACCACGGGCCTTTCCGGCCCTCCCAGGGCCGCCTCGGGCAGCTGCGCGGAAAGCATCGAGCACGCCTTCTGCATCCTGCAGTACTGGTCATAGACCCTCCGGCGCTCGGGATGCGTCCCCACCTCGGCCTCGAGCCTGACCGCGTCCTCCGGGCAGATCTCGCGGTCGACGTAAAGGTTGAGGAGTTCTATGAATTCCCGGTCGTTCATTTGAAGTCGTCGCCAAGCTTGGCGCGCAGGCTCTCGCGCGCCCTGGCTATGCGGCTTTTTACGGTTCCCACGGATATGCCTAGAATCCCGGCAATCTCCTCGTAGGACTGGTTCTTGATGTTGCGCAAGATAAGAATCTCCCGGTGCTTGGCGCCAAGGCGCTCCATCCCGCTGGCGATCCGCGTGACGAACTCCCGGGTGACCGTGATGTCGTCGGGCGTCGCGACTTCCGCAGGGATGATCTCCGCGAGCGTCGTGGCGTTGTCGGCGCTCACCGGAGCGTCGAGGGACACGGACTTGTCGCGCTTGCGCCGCCACCAGTACCAGTAGCGGTTCCGGGCAAGGTTGGTCGCTATCTGGTAAAGCCAGGTCGAGAAGGCCGAATCCCCGCGAAAATTCGCCAGACCCCGATGGGCCCTGATAAAGGCATCCTGCGTAACTTCTTCCGCATCCT
>PLKS01000106.1 GCA_003140665.1 Opitutaceae bacterium | reverse complement strand
TGAGAGATGAGTAGGCTCCGGCCGGGGATCAGCCGCAAGCAGAAAAGGTATCCGCTAGTGCAATGATCGGATCCGTCATTTATCGCGGGGAAACTGATTAGCGGATTCGTCCCCTCGAGGCTACCGCGTGTTCCTCAAATAAGCCTGCACTTCGTCATGATTGCCCGCGAAAACGAACGTGATTACGTCCGGTCCGCTTTCAAATAGGAGCCTAAGATGAATGCCTGTACGGCATTCAAAGAGGTTTTTCCGGAGCCTGCGAATGTCCACTCCCGTGTGGAGATGGGGCCGGCCGAAGGTTTCGCCCGTCGACCGCATTGATTCCGCAACAGATTTCAACTCGTCATCCGTGCATCGACTCAGCGAACGTAGGAAGGACTTAGACTTCTCAACCTTCATCCACGAAGTTCACGCCAATCACCCTTAAACTCTTTTATCGTTCCTGCTCGGCGTTCCCGCTTGATATGGGCTGTGATTCGTTTTCCGGCTTCCTCGACTTGAACTGGAGTCAATCCGTATTCCTGATAGGCATAATCTGCCGATTCGATTTCCACTTTCCGAAGGGCAATGATATCCGATCCAACAATGACGCCGACGTCCTCGCCATTGGCAGCGAGCTTCAGCCAGTGGCCAAGATTTTGACGGGCGGCGGTTATTGTTAGTGTCTTCATAATGTCATTATATGGTTGTTACACTGTGCGTCAAGTGTCCCGGCGCACGATGCCTTAAAACGGTTTGGGACCGAATAATTTCACACGAAAACGGAGCAGTTTCCTGAAATGACACGCAAGTCATTGATGACCATTGTACAATCGGTACGTCCCGAACGCAGCGCTCCACCAGGCTAAGCTCCGCCCCGACTTGTCTGCGTGAGAGGTCATTTCACACAAAAAATCTCACAGATTGTGAGACCCCACGTAAGTCATTGCCTTGGGGCGGTCACGGATTTGCCTCAGGCAGATCCGGGCCGTGGCTATGTGGTGTGAACGGGTTGCCGCCGGGATTTCCCCTTCGTGCACTGGGAAGCTTGAATATCGGGCGAATCGCTCCACTGTAATCCGTGAGGCTATCCGAACATCCATGAAAACGCTGTTTTTGCAGGCTCCGTCCTATGATGGTTTCGATGGAGGCGCGGGTTCGCGCTACCAGGCGAAGCGCGAGATCCGCTCATTCTGGTATCCGACGTGGCTCGCCCAGCCGGCCGCGCTCGTACCCCAGAGCCGCCTGCTCGACGCTCCGGCGGATGGCCTGTCCGTCGAGGAAACGCTCGGGATCGCGGAGCAATACGACCTCGTGATCCTCCATACGAGCACGCCCTCGTTCCCGACCGACGCGCTGTTCGCGCAGGACCTCAAGAGGCGCAAACCCTCGGCGCTGATCGGGATGGTCGGGGCGAAGGTCGCGGTCGATTCGCACAACTCGCTGACCGCCACCGAGGCGATCGACTTCGTGTGCCGCGAGGAATTCGACTTCACCTGCAAGGAGGTCGCGGAGGGCAGGCCTTTCGAGGAGATCCTGGGGCTGAGCTACCGCGCGCCCGACGGCTCGATCAGGCACAATGACCCGCGCCCGATCCTGGAGAACATGGACGCGCTGCAGTTCGTGGCGCCGGTCTACAAGCGCGACCTGAAGATCGAGAACTACTTCATCGGCTACCTGAAGCACCCGTACGTCTCGATCTACACGGGGCGCGGCTGCAAGTCGCGCTGCACGTTCTGCCTGTGGCCCCAGACGGTCGGCGGCCACCGCTACCGCACCCGCTCCGTCGAAAACGTTCTCGAGGAGGTGAAGTGGATCCGCGACAACATGCCCGAGGTGAAGGAGATCATGTTCGACGACGACACGTTCACCGATCTTGGCCCGCGCGTGGAGGAGATCGCGCGCGGCCTTGGCAAGCTCGGCGTCACATGGTCCTGCAACGCGAAGGCCAACGTGCCCTACGCGACGCTGAAGGTCATGAAGGAAAACGGCTTGCGCCTGCTGCTGGTTGGCTACGAGTCGGGCGACGACCAGATCCTGGTCAACATCAAGAAGGGGCTTCTCACGAACACCGCGCGCCGTTTCAGCGAGGACTGCCGGAAGCTCGGGGTCAAGGTGCACGGCACGTTCATCCTAGGGCTCCCGGGCGAGACGCACGAGACGATCGAGAAGACGATCCAGTATGCAAAGGAGGTCAATCCGCACACGATCCAGGTGTCGCTCGCGGCCCCGTACCCGGGCACGGCGCTCTACAAGCAGGCCGTCGAGAACGGGTGGCTTGAGGAGAACAAGGCCGCCAATCTCGTGAGCGCGGACGGCGTGCAGCTTGCCGCGATCGGCTATCCGCATCTTTCACGCAAGGAGATCTACCACCAGCTCGAAAGCTTCTACAAGCGCTTCTATTTCCGCCCGTCAAAGATCTGGGAAATCGTGCAGGAGATGCTGACAAGCTGGGAGATGACGAAGCGCCGCCTGCGTGAAGGCGTCGAATTCTTCCGCTTCCTGCGCGCGCACGAGGCGTGACCGCGCGCCCCGCATGCCCGTCGCGTGAGATGAGGCTGGACGACGGTTCATCCCTTGCTCACGGGAGATCCATTACCAACGCATAAGGGGCGCGGTTGAACGCCGTCCACGTGCTCGCTATCGCGGTGGCCTACGCGTGCGGCGCGGCCGCCGCGCTCGGCATCGGCTATACCCTGGCAGCCTGCGCGCTGGTCGGCCGCCCCTTCAGGCGATCGGCGCCGGAACCCACCCGCTTTCCACCGGTCACGATCGTCAAGCCGCTGCGCGGCGTCGAGTGGGCGCTGCGGAGCAACCTTTCGAGTTTCTGCCGGCAGGACTATCCGGGGCCGGTGCAGTTCCTGTTCGGCGTGAACGACGCCGCGGATCCTGCCCTGAAGGCGGTCGACGAGCTGCGGAGCCTGCACCCGGCGGCGGATATCACCGTGGTGGCCGACCCGCGGCTGCATGGGCCCAACCGGAAGGTCAGCAACATCATGAACATGCTGCCCAAGGCCCGGCACGATGTGCTGGTCTTTGCCGACAGCGACGTGGGCGTCGATGCGAGCTACCTGCGCAACATCGTCGCCGAGCTGGAGAGGCCCGGTGTCGGGCTGGTGACCTGCCTCTATCGCGGTCAGCCCGATCCCGGGTTCTGGCCGCGCCTGTCGGCCCAGGCGACCAACTACCAGTTTCTCCCCAGCGCGGTGATGGGCCTCGCCCTCGGCATGGCGCGCCCGTGCTTCGGCCAGACCATCGCGATGCGCCGGGAAACCCTTGAGAAGATCGGCGGCTTTGCCCCCTTCGCGCATCACCTGGCCGAGGACCACGCGATAGGGGAGGCGGTGCGCCTGGCCGGCGGGACCGTGGCCATCCCCGCCTTTGCCATCTCGCACGCCTGCGGCGAGGCCAGCCTCTCGAAGCTTGTGGCGCACGAGCTGCGCTGGAGCCGCACCATCTGGAGAATCGACCCGGTCGGGTACCTGGGCTCGGCGCTGATCCATCCGCTCGGGTTCGCGTTGTTGGCGGTCCTGCTATCCGGATTCGCGGCCTGGTCATGGCCCGTGGCGGCGGCGGCCCTTGCCGCGCGGGTCGCGCTGAAGGCGCGCGTGGATCATGTGCTGCGGCAGCCTGCCAGCCACCTGTGGATGCTGCCTCTCTCGGACCTCGTCTCGTTTGGCGTGTTCGCGGCGAGCTTCTGCTCGGCGCGCGTGACGTGGCGCGGGTTCAGCTTCAACGTGGACAACAGGGGCCTGTTGTCTCCCGTTCGGGATGAGTGACCCGGCATGAGGGACCTATCCAATGGGCGCGCGATCGGATGGCATCCCGTGAATCCCTGGGCCGCCGGGCGCGAAACCAACGGCGCGATGGGGGCGCGGCGCGCCGTGATCCGGCCATGAAGCGCCTGGGCCGCGTCGCCGCGCTTGCAGGGCTTCTCGCGGCCCTCTGGCTGGTCTGGCGCGACGATCCAGGGGCGGTGCTCGCCCTCATGCGAGCGGCGGGAGCCGGCCTCGTCCTGGCCGGCCTCGTGCATGTGCTGCCGATGCTGGCCAACGCCAAGGACTGGCAGACCCTGATCCTTCGCTCCGATCGGCCCGGCCTCGCGGGCATGCTGCACCTGGTCTGGATGCGCGAATCCGTCAACAGCATGCTCCCGGTGGCGCGAATCGGCGGCGAGATCGTGTCGTTCCGGCTCATGCGGCACCGGGGCGTCGATGCGTCGACCGCGGCCGCGAGCCTGGTCGTCGACATGCAGCTCACGCTCATCAGCCAGCTGCTCTTTGCCCTGGTCGGCATCGGCTTCCTGCTATCGCATGCCGCGTCCGGCGGCGCTCGACTGGCAGGCGACCTTGCGTGGGGCGTCGTGGCTTTCGCCCCCCTGTTGCTGCTCTTTGCCCTGGTCCAGCACGCCAGGCCGTTCGAGCGGATCACGCGCCTGCTCAACCGCGTCACGAGCGGGAAGCTGACCTCGCTCGTCGGCAGGTCGGCGGACATCGACGAGTCGATCAAGCGGATCTGGCGCCGGCGTGCGGTTGTCCTCCGGTACCTGTTCCTCTGGCAGACCCTCCAGAATTTTGCGACCTCGCTCGAGATCTGGCTGGCGCTCCGCTTCCTGAACGCCCCGGTGGGGCTGATGGAGGCCTTCGTGATCGAATCCTTGATCCAGATGGTCAGCAGCGCGGCGTTTTTCGTGCCCGCCGCCCTGGGCGTGCAGGAGGGGGCCTTCCTCCTGATCGGCCGCGCGCTCGGACTTGGCCCGTCCACCTGCCTGGCGCTCGCCGGGGCCCGCCGCATTCGGGACCTGCTGATCTTTGTGCCGGGCCTGATCGCCTGGCAGGTCGCCGAGTCATCCGCCAAGGCGGTGGGCGCCGGAGGCGGCGCGCATTCCCCGGCACCGGTGCCGGACGGCCGCGGGAAGGGCAAACCCTGAGCGCGTTGCACCGGCCGAGGGGCGCCCCGGTTCATCCGCGGCAAGGACGGGCGACCGGCGCGGGTCGCGGTCAGCAGGAGGAAGAGGCCCCGAAACGGGCGGGCACCGGCGGCTCAGCTCTCCTTCGGCGGGGGAGGCGGCATCTTGGTCATCATGCTCTGGTCTGCCCGGTTGGCAATCATCTGGACCATCCGCTGTATCTCGAGCTCGGCATTCTGGCGCACGACCTGGGCCAGCTCGACCCGTTTCGCGAAGTCGAAGCCCTCCCGGGTGAGGGCGTCCTTCTGCTTGTGGAGGGAGTCGAGCTCGATCGTGAGCTCCGACACCTCGTTTGAATACTTTTCGACCTCCGCGTTAAACTTGTCGGTGTCCGCCTGGATCCGGCGCATGTCGGCCTCGTATTTGTCCTGCTTATCCTGAGCCGCCTTCCTCTCGGCCTCCGCGCGCTCGACGTTTCGGCGCTCGGCGTCTTCCTGGGCCTTCTTCTCCGCGATCGCCTTCTTCTCGTCGGCCTCCTTCGCAAGCTGCGCCTTCTGGATCTGCTCGGCCTTCATGCGGGCCTCGGTCTCCGCCCTGCTCGAGAGGTAGAAGAACAGGAATACCGCCAGCATGATACCGGGGCCGAGTACGTACATCCATTTTTTCATGAGATTGGCTTCTGGATTTGGGGGCAGACTCCGCTATTTGTTCTTGGCCGCCGCGGCCGCTGCCGCCGCCGCCGCCTTCACCGCGGCCGCGTCGGCGGCCTCGATCTTGGTGAGCACCGCGGCAAGGCTTGCCTGATTGTCCTGGGCCATCTTCACGTACTCCTTGAGAAAGCCCTCCTCCTCCACGGTCTTCTTGTTGTCGGCGACGATCTTCGCGACCTCGGCCTTCTCGGTCTCGACGTCCTTCGTCAGCTTTTCAACCTGGCGCTGGAGCCTCTGCGATTCCTGGTCGGCCTTCTCCTCGATCAGCTTGGCGTTCTCCTTGTCGTCCCTCTGCTTGAGCTCCTTCGCCTCGCGATCCTCCCGCTCCTTCTTGCGCACCTTCTGCGCCTCGAGCGCGTCGTGGATCGCGGCCTCGCGCTGGATGGCCTCCTGCTTGAGCTTCTCGAGCTTCACCTCTTTCTCGTGCGCGACGACGGCGGCCTGCTTGGCGTCGTAGTCGGACTTGAAGTTCCAGTAGTAGGCGCCGAACGCGATCAGGACTACAAGGGGGGCGAGAAAGTAGATTTTCGTTTTCTTCATGTGGATGGCGGAACTGCTGGAGTGTTTTCGGCGGCCTTCTTTGCTTCCTTTTCCTTCTCCTCCTTGATGGCGTCGTCGATGGCGTTCTTCAGAACGCTCATCTGGTGGTCGGGCTTGCCCTGCTTCAGGTCGATCGCCTTGTCGATCGCCACCTTCGCCTCATCGAATTTGTGGAGCTCATACGCCAGGTAGGCGATGAACTCGTAGGTCTGCAGCGGCTTTGCGAGGCCGCCCTTGTCCATCGCTATGATCGCGTACTCGAACGAGTCGTCGTTCTTTGCGAGGCCGTAGTAGACCTGGGCAATCTTGAAATCGAGCTCNNGACGCCTCCTTGAGGACCTCGATCGACTTGAACTCCTGGTTGGTCTGCTCGTAGGAGGAGGCCAGGAGCTGCCAGTTCGCGAGGGTCGGATCGATGGTGCCGGCCTCCAGGCCGTCGTAGAGCAGGTCGGCGGCCTTGCCGAACTGGTTGCTGTTGTAGTAGAGGGTGAAGAGGTTGAAGTTGTCCTTCGGGGTCTTCATGAACCCGAGCGCCTGCGCCCGCTCCATGGTGTTGATCGC
>PLKS01000020.1 GCA_003140665.1 Opitutaceae bacterium | reverse complement strand
GAACTACCGCGGCAAGAACAAGCGCAGCCGCACCGGCCAGCCGAGCACGACCTCCGACTACAAGAAGGCGATCGTGACGCTCAAGCACGGGGACAAGATCGAGCTCGTCTGACGGGAGCCCCCGCCAACAAGGACCCATCGCCATGCCCATCAAACATTTCAGGCCGCTCACGCCCTCCCAGAGGTTCACGTCGCTCAACAAGCACGTCGGCCTCTCGAAGAACCGCCCCCAGAAGGCGCTCACGGAGCCCAAGCACAAGACGGGCGGGCGCAACGCGTACGGCCGCCTGACGTCGCGGCGCATGGGCGGCGGCCACAAGCAGCTGTACCGCATCATCGACTTCAAGCGGGACATCTTCGACATCCCCGCGGTCGTCGAGGCGATCGAGTACGATCCCAACCGCTCCGCCCACATCGCTCTCCTCGCCTACACGAACGGGGTCAAGCGCTACATCCCGGCGCCCGAGGGGCTGAAGGCCGGCGACAGGATCGTCTCGGCCAACACCGCGACGACCAACGACTTCACCGTGGGCAACTGCTTCCCCCTGGGCCTCATCCCCCCCTCCACGCGGGTCCACTGCGTGGAGATGGTCCCCGGCAAGGGCGCCCAGATGGCCCGCTCCGCCGGCGTCAGCATCGAGCTCGTGGCCGTCGAGCACGGCAACGCCCAGCTCAAGATGCCCTCCGGCGAGATCCGCCTGGTGAACGCCAAGTGCCGCGCGACGATCGGCGTCGTCGGGAACGGCGACCAGGCCAACCAGTCCCTCGGCAAGGCCGGCCGCAACCGCTGGCTCGGGCGCCGCCCCCGCGTGCGCGGCGTGGCGATGAACCCGGTCGACCACCCGAACGGCGGCGGCCAGGGCAAGTCCAAGGGCGGCGGCGGCCGCCAGCAGATCGTCTCCCCGTGGGGGCAGCTCGCCAAGGGCTTCCCGACGCGCAGGCGCACCCGGATCTCGAGCAACTTCATCCTCGTCCGCCACAATGGCCGGCCGCCCCGCGGCAAAAAGTAACCCTTCCCGCCCCGCACCATGGCACGCTCAATCAAGAAAGGCTTTTTCGTCGACTACCACCTGCTCGAGAAGATCGAGAAGGCGGTGAAGTCCGGCGCGCGCAAGCCGATCCAGACGTGGTCGCGCCGCTCGACGATCACCCCCGACTTCATCGGCCACACGTTCAACGTCCACAACGGCAAGCTGTTCATCTCCGTGTACGTCACGGAGAACATGGTCGGCCACAAGCTCGGCGAATTCTCCCCGACGCGCGTGTTCAAGGCCCACGGCGGAATGACCCGCAAGGAGATCTAAGGAACCGCACCATGGAAGTCCAAGCACTCACCCGCAACGCCCGCATGTCGCCCAAGAAGGTGCGCGAGGTCGCCCGCACGATCCAGGGCCGCATGGCCAACGACGCCGTCGAGTACCTGATGCTGATCCCGCGCAAGTCCGCGCGCCTGATCGCCAAGACGCTCAAGAGCGCGATCGCGAACGCGGAGAACAACAACAATCTCGCGTCCGACTCGCTGACCGTGAAGAGCGCCGTGGTCGAGAACGGGCCCGTCCTCAAGCGGTTCAAGGCGGGCGCCAAGGGCACCGCGATGCCCCGCCGCAAGAAGATGTCGCACATCCGCATCGTCCTCTCGGACGGAAACCCCAACCAAGCCTAATCCATGGGCCAAAAAACCAATCCTATCGGCTTCCGCCTCGCCGTCCGCCGCGACTGGCAGTCCCGCTGGTTCGCGAGCAAGAAGGAATTCCCTAAGCTCCTTCTCGAGGACCAGCTGATCCGCTCGACCCTGATGGAGAAGCTCAAGCAGGCCTCCGTGCCGCGCATCTTCATCGAGCGGGCCTCCAACCGCGTCCGCGTGAAGATCTACACGGCCCGCCCCGGCATCGTCATCGGCCGGAAGGGCCAGGAGGTCGAGAACATCAAGGCCCACCTCATGAAGCTGACGGGCAAGGAGATCCTGCTCGACATCCAGGAGGTCAAGAAGCCCGAGATCGAGGCCCAGCTCGTCGCCGAGAACGTCGCCCTTCAGCTCGAGCGCCGCATCACCTTCCGCCGCGCCATGAAGAAGGCCGTGGAGATGGCGATGGCGCTCGGGGCCGAGGGGATCAAGATCCAGTGCTCGGGCCGCCTCGGCGGCGCCGACATCGCGCGCCGCGAATGGCAGCGCAAGGGCCGCGTCCCGCTGCACACCCTGCGCGAGAACATCGACTACGGCTTCTCGGAGGCCCTCACCGTCTACGGCAAGATCGGCGTCAAGTGCTGGATCTGCAAGAAGGAGGCCGACGCCGCCTGAGGGCCGCGTCCGCCCGAACCCCCCGAACCAGGAGACACTCCCCATGGCAGCCCTCGCCCCCGCACGCACCAAGTACCGCAAGTCCCAGAAGGGCTCGCGCGCCGGCAACGCCAAGCGCGGCAACACGCTCGCGTTCGGCGAGTTCGGCCTGCAGTCGCTCACGCGCGGCCCCATGACCGGCCAGCAGATCGAGGCCGCCCGCGTGACGATCTCCCGGCACCTGAAGCGCAAGGGCAAGCTCTGGATCCGCGTTTTCCCGCACAAGCCCGTGACGAAGAAGCCCGCCGAGGTTCGGATGGGGCAGGGCAAGGGCCCCGTCGAGTTCTACGTGGCCGTCATCAAGCCCGGCGCCGTGCTCTTCGAGCTGGCGGGCATTCCCGCGCGTATCGCCAAGGAGGCCTTCCGCCTCGCCGACGCGAAGCTCCCCTTCCACTGCCGTTTCATCGTCCGCGAGGGCACCGTGATCTGAAGCGGGAACCCGGACGCCGACACACCATGACACCCAAGGAAATCCGAGACCTTACCTCGGTCGAAATCACGACCAAGATCCGCGAAACCCGCGATTCGCTCCTCCAGATCCGCCTGCGCAAGCAGACGGGCCAGGTCGAGAAAACCCACGAGATGCGCTCGCTCCGCAAGGACGTCGCCCGCCTCGAGACCATCCTGCGCCAGAAGAGCGCGGCGGCGCCCGCCGCCTCCTGACGCCTCCCAAGCCATGTCCACCGCCACCTCAGATTCCCGCAACACGCGCAAGGCCATCATCGGCTTCGTCACGAGCCGCTCGGGCGACAAGTCCATCAAGGTCACGATCCCTTACAAGACGCCCCATCCGCTCTACCACAAGGTCATCAACCGCAAGACCGTCGTCCACGCGCACGACGAGAAGAACGAGACCAAGGTCGGCGACAAGGTCGAGATCATGGAGACGCGCCCGATGAGCAGGCTCAAGCGCTGGCGCATCGTCTCGGTCGTCGAGAGCTCGGCGGGCGCGGCGCCCGAGGCCATTTCGGAGAAGGACGTCGCCGAGACGGTCCCGACAAAGACAACCCGCAGCGCCGCCGCCGCACCCTCCGCCGGCGCCTGAACGGGGCGCCGCATCCCTCCCAACCCCTAGCCAACGCCCGCCATGATCCAACTGCGCTCCATTCTCGAGGTCGCCGACAACACCGGCGCCCGCAAGGCCGCCATGATCAGCCGCATGGGCCAGAACACCGACACGGCCGGCGTCGGCGACATCGTCACGGTCCACATCAAGGAGAGCACGACCGACGCCACCGTGAAGAAGGGCGAGGTCGCGAAGGCGGTCGTCGTGCGCACGAAGGCGGCCGTCCGCCGCTCCGACGGCAGCTACCTGCGCTTCGACAGCAACGCCATCGTGATCCTCGGTCCGGACGGCAACCCCAAGGGCACCCGCATCTTCGGACCCGTCGCGCGCGAGCTGCGGGCGAAGAACTTCATGAAGATCATCTCGCTCGCGCCGGAGGTTCTCTGACCATGCAACGATTCCACGTCAAACGCGGCGATCCCGTCGTCATCATCTCCGGCTCCCACCGGGGCAAGCAGGGCAAGATCCTGGAGATCCTTCCCGCGAAGGGCCGCGCCCGCGTCGAGGGCGTCGCCATGATCAAGCGCCACACGAAGAAATCCCAGGAGCACCCGCAGGGCGCCATCGTCGAGCGCGAGGGCTCCGTCCACATATCCAACCTGATGCTCAAGTCGAACTACGACGCGAGCAAGCGCAAGAAGGCGGAATAAAATGAGCACCGCACCCACACTCAAGAAACTCTACGCCGAGAAGGCATTCCCGGAGCTCATGAAGCTCCGCGGGTACACGAACAAGCACCAGGTTCCCAGGATCGTGAAGATCAACCTGAACTCGGGCATAGACGCCGAGGCCGACAAGAACCAGATCGCGGACGTCCAGCGCGACCTGAGCCTTATCGCCGGCCAGAAGCCCGTCCTCAGCAAGACCCGCAAGGCCATCTCGAACTTCAAGCTGAAGGAGAACCAGGTCGTCGGCTGCCACGTCACGCTGAGGGGCGACTCGATGTGGGAGTTCCTCTACCGTCTCCTCGCGGTCGCGCTCCCGACCATCCGCGACTTCCGCGGGGTTTCCCCGAAGCTCGACGGCCAGGGCAACTACAACCTCGGGATCTCCGACTTCACCATCTTCCCGGAAATCACGGTCGAGAACGTCAAGAAGAGCATGGGCCTCGACATCACGATCGTCACCACCGCCGAGACCGACGACGAGGGCCGCGACCTGCTCCGGCTGCTCGGGATGCCTTTCCGCCGCACAGAAACCAAGACAGCCACCGCCGCCTGACCCGACGCCGCCATGCCGAAGACCTCCGCCATTGAACGCAACGAGAAGCGCAAGCGGCTCGTTGAGAAGTATGCCAAGGTGCGTGCCGAGCTGAAGGCGGTCCTCGCGAACCCCGCGACGACCGACGAGCAGTTCTTCGCCGCGCAGACGAAGCTGCAGAAGCTTCCCAAGAACTCCTCCAGGGCCCGCATCCGCAACCGCTGCTCGATGAGCGGGCGCCCGCGCGGCTACAAGCGCAAGTACGGCGTCTCGCGCATCCAGTTCCGCGAGCTGGCCCTCGCGGGCAAGATCCCGGGAGTGATCAAGTCATCCTGGTAACCCGCCGGGCCCGCGGGAGTCGGATATGACCCGCGGAGCCTCCAAAACCACACAACATCCACCATGACCGATCCGATCAGCGATTTTCTGACGCGCCTGCGCAACGCAAGCAAGGCCCGCCTCGAGGAGTGCCCTTCGCCGCACTCGAAGCTCAAGGAGGGCATCGCCGCCATCCTCAAGTCCGAGGGCTTCATCTCGGGATACCACGACAGCGTCGACGAGCTCGGCCACAAGACCCTCGTCGTGAAGATGAAGTACGTCGACGGCACGCCCGCCATCAGCGGGCTCAACCGCGCGTCCACACCCGGCCGCCGGCTCTATTTCGGCTATTCCGACATCCCGCGGGTCCTCAATGGGCTGGGGATCAGCATCCTCTCGACCTCCAGGGGCCTGATGAAGGACGCCGACTGCCGCCGCAACAAGGCCGGCGGCGAACTGATCTGCAACGTCTGGTAAGGACCCACCCACCATGAGCCGCATCGGCAAACAACCCGTTCCCATCCCCGAGAAGGTCAAGATCGACATCAAGGACTCGACCATTTCCGTCGAGGGGCCCAGGGGCAAGGTCCAGAAGACCTTCGCCCCCGTCGTGACCATCACCATCACCGACAAGAAGGTGGTCGTGGCGCCGATCGGGGACACCCGCTTTGCAAACGCCATGTACGGCACCGCCCGCTCCATCATCGCGGGCATGGTGAAGGGCGTCACCGCGGGATACTCGAAGGAGCTCGAGATCCAGGGGGTCGGCTTCAAGGCCAACCTCAAGGGCAAGCAGCTCGACCTCGCGCTCGGGTACTCGCACCCGATCCTCATGGACGTCCCGGACGGCATCAAGATCACCGTGACCGAGGGCACGCGCCTCAAGGTCGAGGGCTGCGACAAGCAGCTCGTCGGGGCGGTCACCGCCGAGATCCGCAGCTACTATCCCCCCGAGCCCTACAAGGGCA
>PLKS01000116.1:201-15647 GCA_003140665.1 Opitutaceae bacterium | reverse complement strand
TCAGGTTCAAAATTAATTTCAATTCCGTTTGCGGGATGCAACTGCACTAGTATTGAGAAACGGGCGCCGCGAAAAAGAAAGGTGTTGGATTCGCTTCGAATTCCTTTGTCGTCATTTGACGCGCCGGCACTGCACATCGCCGTTTCTACCGATCTAATGTCCAGCGCACCGTCGCCAACCCTTAGTCCGGTGACGATTTCCCTCAATACGGCGAGAGCGCTCTCCTCAACGTCGGACAGCACGTCGCATCGGTTGGGAAGGCCGTTCCCCACCGTTGGGATTTCATAGGTCATTTGTCGGTGTCCTCGACTGCTCGGCGGGCCTGCTCCACCGCCATTGCGAGTGCGTCGAGTGCGGCCCGCTGCCGTATGAGCCTGCCGGAGATCCGAACGATTTCAATTTTCCGAAGGGCGATGTCGCCAAGCAGCGCGTCACGCCTCTTTTCCAAATCCGTCAATTGCTGCCGAATGTCCTCCCCTGTTCCGGCTGCCTTTAGTCTCTGCTTCAGCTCAGAGGCCTGTCCCTCATCGTTTGTGAAGACCTGAAGAAAAACGGGATTCCCATATAGTTGGGCAATCTCTTCTACGGCCGCCTGCATCTTATCGAGCATCTCAGCGTACCGCTTGTCGGCTCTTCCGGTCGTGTCGTTGTCACTCGCCGCCATACCGCTCGAAGGCGAGTTAAGCTCAGCCGCATGTATCGCGGGTGAAATCGAGTGCTCGTCGGCAGCCCAGCAGCACGCGGACTGCAGCATGAGTGTCGCCGCAATGGTGTTGATCTTGAGTTTCATGGATTTGATACGGAAGGGCGGCCATGGATAGCCACCGCAATTGTAACGAGGTCAACGGACCGGTGTTTCCGGGTGCCGCTCGTCTTCATTTCAAATCGGGAGATCCCGACGCCGGCAAGAAGCTCCGATGCCTTGATCGTCTCGAGGATTTTCGGCCAGTCCGAAACCGTTGGTGAGAGCAGAGTGAATGTCCCAACCAAGTATGAAAAATCTTCTTTGTTGTCCTGCGTTCCGGCCTCAGCCTTCCAACGCGAGCCGAACAGGTGCATAAGGCGTTCCCAGGTGTCCTCCGGTCGCAATTGGACTTGGAATCTGCCGACGCGCGCGCGCAGCGCCTCAACTCTTGAATCCTCGCAGTCCGCCATTGCAAGAATTTGCCCGGATAGCCGGCCTTCGATGTCCATTGTGCGGCGCCGCCGCTCAATCCTTCCGCTCGTAAGTAGTTGGTGCAGGAGTGCCATCGCACAGGCCGCAACCACCGCCCCCAAGCTCAGCGCAAAAAGCCGCCTCGAATATGCGACTCCCCTTATCATTGCCGAGGGTCCCCGTATCTGCCACGCACAACGAGGCGAGCGGACCCAGCATCATAGGTCCAGCCACCTTCCGCCATGGGAGCAAACCCACATCTCTCGAGCGAAATTCGCGTATTCTCCGGCTCGAAGTCGGTTCCAATAACGAGCGCCACGAGCTCAAAATGGCGGTCATTTTCAATTGTCAGGGAAGTAAGGGTAAGCGCGTCTGGTAGCGCCGCCGCTAATCCAGCGAGGGCATCGTAGCAGCCCATAGGAAATGATCCGGGCCCGTCAGGAGCCTCGCGGCGAAGTCGGGCCATTTCTCGCTGGTTATTGCCTAACGCATTCGCGCGGACCTCAAGGCTCGTAACCCGCGCACGATCCGCGGCGTCCTCCGAGCTGATTTTCTTGCGGTCCTCGAGGACGGCCGCACCGAAGGCCATAGCAACCGAAGCGCCAGTGATAGCGGCGGCAACGAGGAATCGGTCTAAGTCGCGCGGCCGTGGGAATGCGTCGGCCAAGTTTGCTGGGTGGGTAGTTGGAATCCGAGCGGCGCTCAATGCGAACGCTTCGAGGTTCACGACAACTTCCACTCTTCCCGATGTTCGAAGATCCTTCCATATCGGGCAAAATCGCTCCGGCTCGCTTTCCGCAATTACGACCATGCTTCCGCGCTTCAGCACGGCCTCTCCCATAGTCGGAGACGGACCCGCCTCAACGTCGCCGATATGGACGGAAAACGCCTTCCAATCGCGTTCGGACATGATTCCAGTCCAGGCCCTAAACGATCGCCTTCCTCCTCCAAATGAGGCAATTGCGGCGAACTCGTTCGTCAATATTAGGGCAAATCTGGCTTTCGGGGCGGAATGGACCGACTCTACGCAGGCAATCGCCGCGGAGTATGCGGACCATGCGGCGCACAATTGGGATCCCCCGCGAACGCAGGTATCCCGCACATGGATGAGCCCGGGCGTCAATTCGGAGTGAATAAGCGTTGAAAATGTGCCGCCAGGACCGGATTCGGGATATTCAATGCCCCAGCCTAAATCCTCGGATGTTACGACCGGATACTCGCTTCGGACCCGCGCCAGTGACGCAAATGCGGTGCGGTTGACTTTTGGGATTTCAACTGCCTGATGCGCCATCCCGTCGGGCTCAAACACAGCAATGGCGCGTTCAGTCGGAGCGGCGGAAAGAAATTCCGCGATCCGCGCGACTGAATCACGAGATAAACCGGCTTCTCCGGAAAATGTTTCGCTCCGCCAGACGCCCGCGTCGCGGGTCCATACGGTGCGACCGAGTAGTAACGCGATACGCGCAGTCATGGCTCAAAAATTTCCGAGATAGACATAAACGTCGGTGACGCCGCCGACTGCAGCCGCATACACAACATCGCCCCGGCCTTGGGCTGCGCCGGCGGAACCTGTCGTGTCGTCCATGAATGCCGGAGTGTCGATCGCCGTGGCTATTTGCGCCGCCTCGGATCCGGGAACAGCCTTGATCACCGCGTAGGCTACGCGACCGGCAGGCAAGCTATTAACGCCATCCGTCCTGAAGTTAGTGCCACCGTTGGCATCTACCGTCCCGGGCGCCTGGGCAATGTTAACGGCAGCGCATTCCAGCCGGGAGACAACTGCGTAGCCGTATCCGCTAGTAATTCGAGTATCCGGTAGATTATAAAAAGTTCCCGTGGCCGCGTTGTATCGTGGATCGACGGCGGTCGATCCCCCCGTTGGCGAGAACATCTGCGAGCCGCATGCTGGGGTGAAATACCGTTCCAGCTTTGGACTCGGGACGGACATGAGCACCTCGTCCAGCCTAAGCGCATTATTGAAATCAACCGGCGCCGAGCCCGCCAAATTGGGATTCAAGGCGATATTTACCGTACCGGAAAGCGACAAATAGCCCTTTGTCGGTGGGAGCGTGCCGCCGAGCTGGTTGGCCGCGTCCGCAGCGAAACCCTTCAGCTGCTTTAGGTCCGCAATCGTTCTATTCACATGGGCCGCGGAGAGGGCCCTGTTCAGCGCAGGCAGCAGGATGGCCGCCAAGACGCCGATGATGGCCACGACCACCAGTATTTCAATAAGTGAAAANNAAGCCAGGCGTCCTTAGGGCACGGCCAAAGCTGGAATCGATTTTGTTTTTTGTGTTCATATTCTCGGAGATTTTAAGAGTTGCGGGCAGCGTCCATCGTCGCACCAAAGACCTCTTCCGGGGTGGTGATTCCGAAGAAGGCCTTGAGGATGCCATCCTCGCGCAGGCACCTTGCTCCGATGTCGCCTTCGCGCATCGCCGAGGAAAAGATGGATTCGGCGCCGACAGGGTCGAAACGGCCTCTTTGTCTCAGGAGCAGATCGGCTAGGGGGCGGCGGATCTCCCTGAATTCAAAGATACCAAGCCTTCCTACAAAGCCGCTGCGATTGCACCCGTTGCACCCCCCTCCCGCCTCAAAAAACCCCGGAGCCTGCCTTTCGGGGGCGCGGAAGACCAAGGAGCATTTTGCGACCTCGATGACGTTCTCGTAGCGCTCCGCAAGCGCACCAGAATCCCGGTGCGGCTTTCGACAGAACGGACAGAGGCGTTTGACGAGGCGCTGAGCGAGCAGGAACCGGGTGGTCGCCGCGATCATTGATGCCTCGACTCCCAGGTCGAGCAGTCGGCACAGGGCCTGAATCGCCGTATTTGCGTGGATTGTGGTGAGGATCAGGTGCCCGGTAAGCGCAAGTCTCATCGCAAGCGATGCGGTCTCGCCATCGCGAATCTCACCAACTATGATTATGTCAGGATTGTGGCGAAGGAATGCCCGTAGTGCGGATGCGAAGGGCATCCGTGGGCTTACGGGCGCCTGGGTCACAGTGCGCAACCGGTACTCCACCGGATCCTCTATGCTGAGGACCCGCTTATTGCGGGAATCGAGCCATGGAACGGCCGCTGCTAGTGTGGTGCTCTTGCCGTGTCCAGTCGGGCCTGAAACCAAGAGAATCCCGTTCGGCTTTTTGAGTTCCGTCCGAAATCGCATAGCCGTGTCCTCGAGCATACCCAGATCCTCTAGCGATCCAACCTGTGCACTTTGGTCCAGTATCCTGATCACGATGCTTTCGCCGTTTATCGCCGGGATCACGGAATACCTGAGCGACACGCGCTTGCTTCCGTATTCGCGAATTGCCGATGCGTCCTGCGCATCGAGTCTGTTTGCAACATCGAGCCCTCCCGAGGCCGCCACACCTCGCGACCTGCCATCCGCGCCTCGGGTCGAAGAAAGTTTCAGCTGCGCCGAGACTGCATCCTTCATTGCACCCGGCAGCGTCCCCCATGGGACAAGGTCGCCATCGATGCGCCACCTAATGTCGCAGCTCCGGTCCTCGGGAATGCAATGAATATCCGACAGCCCTCGCGTATGTGCCGCTTCGCGAATCATCCCCTCCACAAATCGCTCCAGCTCGTTATCGCGGACTTCCAGGCTGGCCGAATAGACCTCGGAGACGCGTGCCGCGATGTCGGCCTGCGGCGAGACAACCCATTCGACCGTATTGCCATCAAGCGCATACCTGACTTGTGCAAACTGAGGGCCTGACGGATCTGCTATCGCCACGGTCAGTCGTGCCCCCCGACGCGCAATGACGAGCGCGCTGCGATTTCTCGCTATGGCCTCGGGCAATGCCTTGTGCGAGTCACCTTCAACACGAAGTTCCTCCCTCGGGAGGTATCTCCATCCGTGAAATTCCGCAATCCAGCGCGCCACGGCTTCATCAGTGGCGAGACCGAGTTCAACAACGGTCCTGCTGATTGGCTGCCGGCCCTCAACCTCTCTGTGATAGGCCTGTGCCGAGGCTATTTGCCTTTCAGAAATACCGGTCCCCAGAAGCTTCTCGACGAGAAACGAATCCAAATGTTCGCCGATTCGATCCGAAGAAGTCGGCGTGCATGTCATATTGTTCCCCCTCCAATGTCTATCCGCTCGACCCTCTTGCTGTTTTCCACTGGAAAGGGAGTAAGCCGCGCCGAGCGGTCGGCACCAGGCGACGACGGCGTGTCCGCCTCGACTGGAATGAGTGCGGGTGGCTCCTCCGCGTTGACAGTGACGAGGAAGATGAGCTCAGTCCGGGTCTTCGCCTTCACCGTAGTGGTGAATGCATTTCCTAAAACAGGGACGCTGGAAAGTACCGGAATGCCGCGCTTGTCCTTGGCGACCGTCTCGGTGATGAAACCTCCGACGACCGCTGTCTCGTGGTTGCGCAAAGTGACAGTCGTGCGCGCTCGCTTGGTATCGGTGATAGGCGCTGTTTCCTGACCATCCGGCGAGGTCACCGTACCCTTCAATTCGGTCATCGCCGGGGAGAGGGAAAGCTTTGTCGTAAGGTCGTCGGCTATTTGGACCGTGATCTCAAGGACGTTTCCGAATGAAACCGTGCTTTCGGTGTAGTTTGTATTCACGATCGGCTGCGTGCCTGCCTGGTTTGTGCCGCCGGCATTGATCGTTGTCGTGCTTGTGCGGCTAAAGAAAGGCTGGTCCTCGCTAACCTGCACAAAAGCGGTCTGGTTGTTCAGGGCGGCAATCTCGGGCTTTGATTCAACGCGCACAGTCCCCTGTTCGGACAATGCGCTTATGGTCGCCTGGACACCACCCGCGCTAATTGTGCCGCTAAAGGTGTTCGGATTAAGCGTGATGGAGCCGATCTGCGCGACCGAGCCGGTGGCGGTCGAGGCTCCCGCAATGCTCACCGCCGTGTTGGCGATGCGTCCAAGAGACGCTCCGGCGACGTTCCAATCGATTCCTGCCTTCGACTGGTCGTTGAGATCCACCTCCACGATCTTTACAGAGATTCGTGCTTGTCGGCCGACTCTTTGGAGCACCCTTCGAAGGTATCCTTCCATTACGGCCTGGGTGCGCAGCGATCCCCGAAGTTGGACCAGGCCCGCGAACCGGTTGACGACCAGCGTTTCCCCATCTCCCACCATTCCCTTTAGGTCCGACTCCAGTCTGCCCCAGAAATCCGCGTCATTTTGCTGCGAAACGCTGAGGGTGGAGCTTCCGCCGCTAACAGCGCCGGTTGAGCCTAGCTGCCCGGAAAGCGCCCCGTTGCCAGCGCTTCCTATCGCGCCTATAGACGTTCCAGCGCCGCCATTGGCCGACGTTAGGGCGCTCCCTGCGGAGCCGCCTGCGGTTTCGCTAAGGTTGATGCTTGCCGAGCTCGACCCTGTTTGGGTCATTTGAAGGTAGTCGACCGGATAGATTCTCGTTACGAACCGGCGGACGAGTAGGTATCCGCGGCCGGAGACTTCATAGCTCCAGCCCTTAGGCTGACAGATTGCCTCAAGGACTGTTCTAACCGTCGCATTGTGAACCTCGAAAGTCACTGTCCCCTGTACATCGGGGTCGACGACCACAGGGAACCGATAGCCCGCGCCTATTCCCTCGAGCACTGTTCGGGCCTCCTGTCCTTGAACAAGGAAGTTCTCTACCCTTCGATCCAATATTCCAGAGATGATTTCACGGTCTTGCGCGTCGACGTTCGGAACCAGCAGAAAAATCCAAAAAATCGGCCATACAAACCTCGAAAAGCTGGGAACAGAATTCATCGATGCGCGAACATCGATAACACATTGTAGTTAGACAAGTCTAATTTAAATATTTTTTGACGCGGCCAGTCCGCTCACATTTCGCCGCACAAAAGGGGGCTCAACACCAAATCAAAAGCCCATCCCGACCTTGGGGTCGGGATGGGCCGATAAGCTAAACTCACCCGGGTTTCTTCCGATCGAGAACCCTCGCGCTCTGATTACGGCGTCGGTGTCACGACAAACATCTCAATCAACGCCGTGCCGGACGCCCCGTTCATTCCGCCTACGATGACGGTGTATGCGCCCGGGGCGGCAGTCATCAGGACAGCCGACTCGTTGGGGCTGGCCGGGGCAAAACCCGAGGCCAGAATAGCCGCCTGGTTGGTGGCGGTCTGCCAGCCGCTGTTCGACGCGATCTGCGTCATTCCCGAATATACGGCGAGCGTCGTTCCTGAAATCGGGTTGGGCACGCCAAAGTCGGCGAGCGAAGGCCCCGTGGCGCGCACCACCACCTGCACCGGCTTGTCTCCCTGGATGATGAATCCGCCGATGAGGGGATTGGAGGTCGAGCCGGCCATTCCGCGGGTTGAGAAATTGACGAGCGGTACGGGCCCGAGACCGGGGTTGTGCAGGTAGTTGCGGCCGTTGAACGGCGTGCCGGCGTACGGAAACACCTTGTTGTACACGGCGTCGTTCCCGGAGACATTGTCGATGTTGGCCGCCGAGCGGATCGTCAGCGGGTTCGTGCGAAGGTCGCTGATGACCGCGGTGACCGCGATCGATATGACGTCGTCTCCATAGCGCCGGCCGTTCGGCCAGCCCCCCGCTACGGCGCCTCCCCCGAAGCCCGCCTGGATGGAGCTCTGCAGGGTGTCGCCTCCAAACACGCTCTGGTTTGAGAACCCGGCGTCATCCGGGAACGCCGGGAAGTTTGAGCCTCCGGCGGCAAGACGCGCCGAGCCGGTCGAAAGATCGACGCGCAGCATGTCGGGGATGAAAATCCCGACAAGGTCCGTGCGGCCCGTCGTGGGGGCCACGTTCATCCCGCCGAACGTGATCGCGTTCACCAGAGCGGCGAGCTCGGGCGTGCTGGCGTACTGCTGGAACAGGGAGGCGTCGCTCGAGGGCTTCGTGCGGCTGTAGAGATCCTTGTCCTTGAGCGCCACGAGGACCTCGTTGAAGAGCGGATTGCCCTGCCGCGCGACCTGGACCCACCCGCCGCTGAGCGCGGGAGTCGAGGAGCCTGCGCCGCTCGCCAGGACGGACATCTGCTGGCGGCTGGTCGTCGCGTAAACCCCCACGATCTGCTGGTCGCCGCCCAGCTCGGATACGGGGATCTCGAACGAGATCGTGTGCATGTTGTAGCCGCTCTGGCTGTCGAATGAGTTTGTGGACCCCGTCCTCAGGTTGAGGAGATCGAATATCGCGTTCACGTCGCCGTAGAACCCGTCCTCGCGCTGGCCCGCCCATGAGCGGTAGCCGAGGCCAAGGTTTGTGACGGCCCCGGCGGTGTAGACGTCCAGCTGCGCCGCGCTCGTCACGCCCGGCTTGGCCGGGAGGTTCCCATTCTCGGCCAGGTTGTAGTGCGGCGTCGCGATGCCCTGGTTGTTCGGGGGCACGATGCCCGTGCCGAGGAACGTGCTCGTTCCGCCCACCACCTTGGTCACCGTGTACGTCTGCGTCAGGTTCTGGCTCGCGTCCCCGTCCGTGTTCACCACGCCGACGTAGGACTGGAGGATCGTTGCCGTCGTCTTGTAGTGGGTCGTGAACTGGAACTGGTAGATGATCGAGTCATTGCCGGCCGCCACGTCGGCGCCGGTCGAGACGATGATCTGGTAGAGGACGTTGTCGTCGAAATTGTACTTGTTCGGGCCGACTCCCGGCTCCTCGAAGGGATAGACCCCGAGGCCCACCTCGAGGTATTTGCTGCCGTTGGGCTGCACGGAGACGAAGGCGTAGACATCGGTCGTGTTCGCGGCCGGATCCAGGGTGATCAGCGGCGCGTCCATGTGGCTCGAGGCGTTCGCCGGGCGGGGTGTGAGCAGGGCCGAGCAGGCGAGCAGGCTCAGCAAGCCTGCGAACTTTCGTGTGTGATTTGTTTTCATGGGTAGATTGGTTTGCGCGTGACGGGAAGGGATCGCGGGGTGACCCGGGGCTCAGATTGCCTTGGCTGCGGCCGGATCCGGCCCCAGGCGCTGCGCAAGCAGCGTCCTTTCGCTCGGCGTGAGGGTGCCGACGTACTTGGCGGCCTCGCCAAAGTATGCCTTTGCCGAGTCCGGCTCGCCGCGGTGCATGGCGATCTCCCCGGCGTGGAGGAAGAGCCGGGCGTCCTTTGTCTTCGCGGCCAGCGCCCCGCGCATCGCGGCGTCCGCGCCCGCGTAGTCGCCGCCGGACGCCAGCGCCCAGGCCAGCGCGTCCTGCGTGAAGACATCGGCGCGATTGGCGAGCTCGGCCCGCGCCAGGCGGACCGCCTCCGCGGAATTGCCGCCGCGGGTCGCCAGGAAGAGCGAAAACGTGCGGGGATCCGACGCTTCGCCGCGGCGCTCCAGTTCCGCCTCCACCTTGGCGGCGCGGTCCGGATTCCCGCCGGCCCGCAGGGCGTCGGCCAGCCACCATTGGTATTCGGGAAGTGGATTCAGGCGCTCGGCGCGCTCCAGCGGATCGACGGCCTGGTCAGGATGGCCCAGGGCGACAAGCGCCCGTCCCCGGGCGAGGAGGGCGGGGGGATAGTCGGAGAGGTACCCGGACGCCGACTCCGCGACGCGGAGCGCGTCCTGGTCCCTGCCCGCCTGCAGATAGAACAGCGAGAGGCGGGAGAGCGTCCATGCGGTGTCGGTGGCATCGAGCGGGCTTCCCGCCCGGACCGCCGCCTCCATCGCCTGGATCGCGCCGGGGAGGTCCCCGGTGAGCCAGCGCAGGTTTGCCGCGCGGCTGTAGGCCTCGAGCCCGGGCTTAAGGGCCATCATCCGCTGGCAGGCGGCGACGGACTCGGCGAGCTTGCCCTGCTCCATCAGGGCATCGCTCAGCAGGGCAAAATCAAACGCCATCCCGCGACTGGCGACGAGTTTCCTCGCGACCGCCTCGGCCTCCTGGAAGCGATGCAGGTTGTGGTAGACGTGGCCGCGGAGCAGAAGCGCCTCGTCCGTCGCGCCGAAGCGCGCGTCCATCACGTCGGCCGTCTTTTCCGCGAGCTTGTAATAGCCGGCGTCAAGGGTGCGCCTCGCCTTGGAGATGTAGGCCCAGCCCAGGCGCTCGTAATTTCCCACATTGTCCGGTCCCTTCTCCTGGCCGGCCCTCACCCGCTTCTGCCATAGGATGATGGCCCGGTCCTCGCGCTCGTCGCCCGAGGGCTGGACGAGGATGATCCTTTCATCCAGGGTGGCGCCTGCGCCCCCTGAGGCGGCGGGTGCCGCCCGGACCGGGCTCAGCGCAGCGGCGCAACCCACAACCAATAGAATCCGGCGCTGAATCGGAGAAAGCATTGAGCACGATTCGATTCACGGCGCATTCGGGATGCATGGTTGCGTGGGAAAAGATTACGCAGTTCGACGAACGCCGCCAAGACGCCAATCAGTCGCAACTGGAGCGCGTCACGAAAACTCAAAATCGCCTCAGGACGCTGAACCGCACCATCCTTGGCTCGGCCGGATGGAGGTGCGTGTCGGCGACGCCGGCGGCGGGTTCCCCGGGCAGCCGGGAAACATAGTAGTATGCGATGTCGTCATTGGCGCGGTTCAGGATGTTGAGCATGTCGAGCGCCACCTCCCAGCGCGCGCTTCGCCATCCGATGCGCCCGTTGAACGTCAGCGACGACGGCTCGCTTACCTCGCCCGTCTCCACGATCGGCTGCGGCCCAAAGTATCGGCCGCGCAGGCTTCCGAACCAGCCCTTGCCGGCGTTCGCGGTCACCCCACCCGACACGACCGTCCCGATCGAGTTTGCGATGTCGAAGCCGCCGTTCGTCTCCAGCAGGTAGCGGGCGTGCGTGAACGAGACATCGCCGTCGAGGGCCAGCCAGGGAGTGACGTGGTAGAAGTTCGCGAATTCGACGCCGTAGCGGCGCGTCGGGCCGCTGGGATCTGTTTCGCCGGTGTCCCCGTCAAAGGTGAGCTCCGAGGCGAGGTCCAGCGCCCACACGGACACGGTGCTCACGAGGCCCGGCACGAACGAGGTGCGGACGCCGAATTCCGCTCCCTCGGCGCGAACCAGCGGCGTGACCGGCTGGGCCGGCGAACCGTCCTGCGGGTCGACGTGTTCGACCGTGCCCCGGGCGTCGTTGCTGTGGAACCCGTCGCCGGCGTCCAGGTAGAATTCGGTCTTGTCCCAGGGCCCGAAGACGATGTTCAGCTTGGGGCTCAGTATCGCGGCGGTCCTGTCGCCCGAATTCAGCGGGTCGCTGTCATCGACGTCGAACTCCGCGCTGTCGGCCCTGAGCCCAGCCTGGACCCGCAGCCAGTCCGTGAGCTGCACCTTGCTCTCCGCGTANNGGACGGAGGAGAGATCGACCGGGTTGATCACGCCCCGGTCCTCGGTGTGGAAGAGTCCCAGGCTGACGACGTCCGACCGCTCCTGGAAGCCGACGGTCGTCGTGACCCGCTTCCCCGCGACCTGCGAGATCCACTCCCTCGAGCCGGATCCGCCAAAGACGCCCCTGCGGTCCCTCTGGCTGAACTGGTCGCCGTGGACCGGGTCGACGAGGAAGTACGTGAAATCGGAGTACAGGCCCAGCCTGTAGTACATCGCGTACAGGTTGAGCTGGGTCAGCCCGTCAGGCCCGGAGTGGACCCAGTTGAAGTCGACGTTGGCGCGGGAGGACGTGCCCCCGTCGCTGGGGTCGATGGCCCCGTAGCGGGAGATGATCCCCTCGTCGATAGCCCTCAGGGGAACCTGGTCGGTCGAATTCCATGACGCGTGATGCCCGATGAGCGTCAGGGCGAAGGAATTGTCGCCGCTCTTCCACACCCGGCGCAGGTAGCCCGTCACGTGGTCCGCGTCCTCCGGGTTGACCCACGGCCCGTTGTAGTAGCCGTACTCGAACCCGACGGTGGTCGCCGCGCCATCGGGCGACCTGAACGTGTCCGCGGCGACGAGCCGGAAATATTCATCCTCTCCCACCTCCATCTTGACAAACCCCTGGGCAAGCGAGTCCACCAGGTGGAACTGCGCCGCCCCGGCCGCCGAGAAGTCGCCATTCGCCGCGTAATAGGTGCCCTTTTCGTAGTCGATCCCCTGGACGAGCTCGGGGATGATGAAGTTCAGGTCGGAATAGCCCTGGCCGTGGGCGTTGGACGGCAGGTTGACCGGCATCCCGTCGACGGTGGTCGCAAAGTCAGTGCCGTGATCCAGGTTGAAGCCGCGAAGAAAGTACTGGTTCGCCTTCCCGTCGCCGGAATGCTGCGTGATGATCAGTCCCGGGACGACCTCCAGGAGCTCGCCGCGCCGCAGGAACGGGCGAGCGTCGAGCTCGGCGGCGCCGACCTGGCCCTCCGCGGGGGAATCGGCCTCCCCGATGAGGTTGTCTTCGCGGCCGTAGACGACGACCTCGCTGAGGAGCGAGGGGGGGTCGGCCTCCGGCATCGCCTGCGCGAAGGCGGGCGAACGGGCCATCCCGAGCGCCAGGGCGAGGAGGAGTGCAGCCGGAGTGCGGCCACAATACGATGGAAGGTGCATGGAGTGTACTCGAGATAGGAAAGGCGGAGGGAATGGGACCGGAGGGACGAAAGCCGCGCGACGACTCGCGATGGCTGCGGGGAACGCTCGGCGCCGGAAGGCGGCGAAGCGTGAAACGATCGGTCGGGGCGGCGAACCGCGCCGCTGCGACGGACGTCAGGCTGCCTCGCTCGCTCGCGGCGGAGGAAGCAGGGGCTCGAACCGCGCCCCGCAGGGCTCGCGAACGGCCGGTTCCGGATGGACGAGGGCCCGCGAGGCGGGCACGAAGGAGTCGACGGCAAGCGGAGCGCTCAGGTCGGGCTTCTTGAGGACGGCCTCGGCCGGAATGGGACAACTCGACGGCTGCGCAGGCGCGGGCCTGGCGGCCCTGAGCGCAACGGGCGCGGTGCCGCCGGCCAGCAGCCGCGCGACGTCCGCCTTGAGGCGATCCTGATGCGAGAAATGCCGGGATCCCTTGGCCCAGACCATCAGGTCATACGTCACTGCCTGCGGAGTGTTCGCGCAGAACCATGCCGCCAGGAGCAGCCAGAAGGGCCATCCGGGGGGCTGCTTGTTCCTTGGGGACGGGCGCATCTGGAGGTATTCGTTTTCGGCCGCCCCTCGGATGCAGGGCGGCGTCGGGATTAGAAGATCGTCCTCTCCAGGAACCAGTAGAGGCCAGCGGCCGCGACGAGGCCCGAGAGAATCGGCACCCCGCGGCGGAGGAACGCCGGGTTCTTGCGCAGCTGCCAGACGATCGGCAGCACGATCGCGGCTATCGTGACCTGGCCGATCTCGACGCCCAGGTTGAAGGTGAAGAGCGGCATCGCCAGGCCGTGGCCGTTCGAGCCTACCCCGAGCTCACGCAGGACGCTTGCAAAGCCAAACCCATGGATCAGTCCGAATGCGAAGGTGAGCGCCCAGCGCCCCTTGGGTTCGGCACCGCGGCGGACCAGGTTCTCGATCCCGACGTAGAAGATGGAGGCCGCGATCATCGGCTCGACGATGCGGCTGGGGATGTTGACGATGTTGAGCGTGGCGAGCGCGAGCGTGATGGAATGGGCCACCGTGAAGCAGGAGATGATCGCGACGATGGAGCGGAAGCTTCGGCAAACCACCAGGAGCCCGAAGAGAAAGAGGAGGTGGTCGTACCCGGTCCATATGTGGGCGATGCCCAGCCTGAGGAATCCCCAGAAGCTCGGGGTCCTGACCTCGGGCGCGGAGGCCCCCGCCGCGGCCGCCGGCAAACGGAGCGCCACGGCGGCGTCATTTGCCCCGACCAGCTTCTCAAGGACAGTGGTTCCCCGCTCATCCGTGACGGAGACATAGTCCCTGTGTCCGGGAGGGAGCCGGTCCATCACCAGCGAGCGAAGGAGCAGCTGCGTGGCGGCCGGCCGGGCGCATGCCAGGCGAAAGAGCACGCTGTTGCCCGACGCGAGGAAAACGGAGACCTCGGACCACGGAAGCACGCGTGTGCCATCCCTGATCTCGAGGAGCGCGGGCGCCAGCTCCCTGAGCGAGGGCTCGGCCCTGTCGAAATCCGCGGAGTTCCATGAGGACAAGGAGGACCGGGCGGACGGCGGCAGCAGCATGCGCACGTCGTTGGGCGCAAATCCGACCGTCACCACGAGCGTGTCCCGGTGCACCTCGACCTGGGTCGTGCTCAGCCCGGGGTCATGCGCCCGCAGCGGCGCGGCAAAAAGCAGCAGCAGGGCCATCGGCGGGACGAGGGAGCGCACGCTCGTAGTACGCGTTGCCGGACGGGGTGGATGCAATCCGAGCTGCGGCGCACTCCGAGGATGCCTATGGGAACACCCCCGGTTTGGATTGGCATCACCCACTGCCTCCCGGAAGCTCCCCCGCGCCCGGCAACCCCACCTTCTCCATTCCGACGGCCCTCCATATCGCAAGGCTCGCGCTTCTTGTCCCGGCAATCGCCGTATTCCTGCTGCCCGGCTGCATGCTCGGATGGGTCTTCAGGACGCCGTTTGCGGTGATCACGTCCTTCCTCGGCTCGGCGGCGCTTCTCTTCAACCTGATCCTGCTGCTTGACGCGCTCAGGCTGCCCGTGGAGCTCTTCACCGTCTCGTGCGCGTTCGCGGCGGCAACCTGCGCGATCGCGCTCTGGGCCGCGCGACGCCCCCTTCCCGTTGTAGCCGTCTTCCGGCGCCCCGGGATGCCCGCGGGAAGCGCCTGGATCTGGATGGCGCCGCCCGCCCTTGCGGTCGCCTCGCTCGCCGCGAGCGTCCTTTTCGAGCCGCTCGCCGGCTTCGACAATGTGTTCCGCTGGGACTACCTGGCGCGCCTCATCCTGACGCATCATTCGCTCGGTGCCTATCCCCCGATCCGGATGGAGGACTTTGAGCTCTATTCCTGGTGCGACGGCATCCCCCCCCTGGCGCCCTTCCTTAATTTCCTGATCTACGCCGTCGCGGGTTCGACTTCGCCGCAGCTGATCTCAATCAGGGCCGTCTCGGAGTTCCTGCTCCTCGCCCTGCTCGTGTATCGGTTCGCGGGGGATTTCTGGGGCAGGGCGGCCGGCTGGGCGTCGCTGGCGGTCCTCGGGAGCTCCGCGCTTTTCATCTGGGGACTGGCCATAGAGCAGGAGACCGGGCTGACGGCGATCTCGCTCGTCGCAATGGTTTATCTGATCTCTGCGTCGGGCAACGAGGGCGGTGAGGCCGGCGCCGCCGCCCTGTGGGCCGGCGTCGCCGCCGGAGTCGGCGCGGCCATGTTCCACCTGACGACGCATGCCTTCTTCAAGGCGCTCCTCTTTCTCGGCGCCGGTTCGGTGATCGTCGGGTGCCACCATGAGCAGGACATCTTCATGATGGGAGGGCTCCGAAGGAGGATGCCGGTGACGTTCTGGACGTTCACCATCGCCGTCGCCGCCATCGTCGGGCTTCCCGGCCTGGCGGGATTCTTCTCGAAGG
>PLKS01000116.1:0-194 GCA_003140665.1 Opitutaceae bacterium | reverse complement strand
GATCCTGACCGCGTTCTACATGCTGCGCCTCTGGAAGATCGTGTTCCTCGGGGCCTCGCGGGCCGATTCCGCCCGGGATGCGCACGAGGGCGGGATCTCGCTCACGGCGCCGCTCGTCCTGCTTGCGGTCCTTTCGGCGGTCGGAGGGTACTGGCGCGCATACCCGAGGGCCTTTGGGGGCGTGTTCTCGCAGA
>PLKS01000244.1 GCA_003140665.1 Opitutaceae bacterium | reverse complement strand
GGAGCGCCAACGCGGCGAGCCCTGCCACCGCGAACGCCGCGACCGCGAGGCGCTGGGGAAACGGGTGCCCGGTGACGATCCGCCACGGCAGCATGACCAATGCGGGAGTGGGGCCGAAATAAAGGTAGTATTTCCCGCCAAAGAGGGTTGCGTCCCAAAGCCGGTAGTGCGCGTTGGACTCGGGATCGTAGGGATCCTTGAGTTTCAGGAGCCCGGGTTCCGGCGCGACGGACAGGTACGTGTGGCCATGCAGGAATCCCTCCGCCAGGTACTCATAGTGATGCCATGCATTCCTGTAGTGACTGTCGTCCAGGACCGCCGCGCTATTCGCAATCCAGGACGCAAGAAGGGCGCATGCGGCGAGCGCCGCCCAGAAAGGGGCTGTTCGCGGCGGAATTTCGCGCTCGGGCGCCTTCATGGGTTGGGCGCGACCGGCCGGACGGTCTCGACATAGGGCGAGTTCGTACCGTCCTGCGGGCGGCCCTCGACCGCCGGTTCAAACCCGACGGCATCGACCGAGCGCGTCGAGTGGAGGTGGACGCCTCCCGAGCCCCAATCGAGCGAGAACCGCGTCTGGAACTCGTGCGCGACGGCCGGGTCGACGCCGTCCCAGTACGGATGCTCAGGCGGGGGATACAGCCAGGGGGCTTCCAGGCGGAGGTGCATCCGGTCGCCCTTCACAGCGAGCTCGGGCGACTCGAGGACCCGGAATTCGTTCTGGACGAGGGCCAGCTGCACGTGGTCCGCGTCCACGCGCTCCAGCACCAGCTGGTTCACCCTCTGGGGCCGCCCGCTCGCCATAAGGACGGTCCTTGTCCCGTCCGCCGAGGGCGGGACGCGCAGGACGAGGTCGACGGGCCCGAAGCGGATCTCCTTCCCGTGGATCCACCATTGGCTCGGCTCGTCCAGCGCGTGCGCCAGCGCCGCGTAGGTCCGCGGGTTCGTGCGCGCCATGAATCCCCGGAACTCCGCCGAGGCGAGCCACACGCACGCGACGCTCCAGCATGCCGCGGCCGCCGTGAGGATCCGGATGAGCCGGCCCGGGCCCGCCCCGGGCTCCGAGCCGAACACCGCCATCAGGCCGACCGAGGTGGCGACGGTCCATCCCGCGAGGAGCTCGGTGCTGTAGCGCGAGCAGGCGCCCCCCCAGGAAAAGAGGATCAGCCCGGCGAACACCGAAGCGCACACCGAGGCGGCCAGGGCGACCGCGGCCGCGCGCGCGCCGAGGACGGCGCGATGGCGCCACGCCCAGGCGCATGCGGCGAGTCCGGCGAGGTGGACGGGCATCATGAAGACGACGCCGTAGATCTCCTCGAAACCCAGGTATCCCTCCGGGCGGTCGTCGGTCCAGAAGGGGTGGAGGAACGGGAAGTACGGCCCGGCCTGCGGCAGCGAGAGGAGATACGCGTGGGCGTTGAACGGGATGTTCCCGAGGCTGAAGAAATGAAGGCCGCGGTATTCCGCGCCCCAGAGCTGGTAGCTCTGCCCGAACTCGAGCCAGCTGCCGAACCGGGCATGGTTGTAGAGGAGGAGGCCGACGCCTCCCGCGAACGCGAGGGAGCCCGCGATGAGGGCCTTGCCCCACCTCCGGGCCGCCCCGGGCCCGGGGACCGGCGCAAGGAAAAGGAGCGCGATCGCGACCGCCGAGAAGACAAAGGTCACGCGGCAGCCCATGAGGAGCGCCAGCGCCACGCCCCCGCCCACGGCCCATCGGGCCCTCCCTCCCGTGTCATGGAATTTCCAGAGGAAATAGACCGACCACCAGAGGAAGGCGACGGCCGACACGATCGGCATCTCCCAGAAGGACGGGCGCCGCAGCGCGACGGGGAGCCACGATGCGTGAAAGGCGACGATGACGATGGCCCCCAGCGCGGCGTCCGGCAGCCGCGGGAAATGGCGGTCGCGCACCTCCCGAAGGAGCAGGGCGAGACCCGCCAGCCCGAGGACGGCGAACGCGCCGACCGCGAGGCGCTGGGGCAGCGCATGGCCCGTCAGGACCCGCCAGGGCAGCATGAGCGCGAGGGCGGGGGCGGGGCCGTAGTAGAGGTAGTACTTGCCGTGGTAGAGGCTCGCGTCCCAGAGGCGGTAGGGCTTGTTGGCAACGGGATCGTAGGGATCCTTGAGCTCGAGGAGCCGCGGGTCCGGCTCGACGGACAGGTACGTGTGGCCCCGCAGGAAGCCCTCGGCCAGGTACTCGTAGTGGTGCCACGCGTTCCCCAGGTCGCCATTCCACGGGGCGACCCCGTCGGCGATCCAGAAGGCCGCGGCGGCGCAGGCGCCGATCGATATCCACATGGCTAGGATGCCGCGGGACGGAATCATGGCGCGGCCGCCTTCTTCGCGAGCTCCGCCGCCGCGGCGTTGGCGATGATCGCCGCATCGGGGTGCCAGGGCTGCATGCGGAGGGCCTCGCTCGCCTCGGCGAGCGCGGTCGCGTCATCCCCCACCGTGAATGCCGCGCGGGCGAGGAGCACATGGTCCTGGACAAACGTCGAGCGGTCGCGGACGCCCCCGAGCCCGGAAAAGGCGACAAGGCCCGCAAGGGCGACGGCGCCCCCGAGCGCCGCGCGCCGGCCCGCGGGCCACTCCATCCAGAATCCCGGGGCGGCAATCGCGCCCCCCGCCAGCACGGCGAGGATGGCCGCCAGCGGCAGCCGGAAGCGGGCGCTCACGAAGAAGAGGAGGATGGAGGCGGCGCATGCGGCCGAAACCGCAGCCAGGGCCGCCGCGGCATGCGGCGACTCGGATCCCAGCCGCGCGGCGCCGGCGACCCCCAGCACGAGCAGCGCCCCCCAGCAGATCGGGTTCCACCGCAGCCAGGGTGAGCGGGCCTTGTGGAACGCGAAGGTCTTGTTGTTGTACTGCTCCCAGTTGTTGAGGAGCGCGTAGGCCTTCCGCGCCTCGAGGCCGGCCCAGCGCACGGGATGGGACGAGACCTCCCCGAGGAAGCGGCCGCGCCAGTAGGCGTTCATCAGCGGAATCTCCTCCGGGGCGCCCTTGGTCTCGGCCCTGTAGAGGATGACCGATTCCGCCCGGGCGGGATTGGCCCGCGCGAGTTCCGGCGAAAGGCTTACCTGCTGGGTGTAGTAGCGGCCATTCGCCCCCGGCCGGTTCGCCGCCCAGAGGTTGTAGGCGCCCTGCCACGGCAGGAAGCCCGCGACGCCGCCGACGCGCCACTGCCAGGCCGAGGCGGCCCCGAGGAGGAGCACTCCCGCGAGGGATGCCGCGAGGATGCGCCCGCGCTGGGGCCGGGACGGAAACACCGCGAGCGCGGGGACAAGGACCCACGCGGCGAGGTAGTTCGGCCGGACGAGCGCAGCGGCCGCCCACGAGATCCCCGCGCCGGCCCACGCCCGCGCCCGGTCGGGCGCGGCCAGCGCCGCCGCGAGGAAATTGAGGCCGAGAAGGAAGAGCGTGAGCGAGAGGGTGGCGTCCAGCGCCTGGGTCGCATAGTGGACCAGCACGGGATCGAGCGCGAGGAGAAGGCCTGCGGCGAGAGCCGCGCCGTTGCCGAACCAGCGCCTGGCGATGCACGCGACCAGCGCCGCGTTGACGGCATGGAGCACCGCGCCGAGCAGGAGCGCGGCGGGAAAAAGCCCGTCCGCCGAAATCCCCGCGGTGCGCAGGCCCGCGAGCGCAAGGGCGTAGCCGGGCGCGCGGTAGAAGGGCGCGGAGGGCAGGGTCCCCCCGAAGATGGCCTCCGCAAGGTCGAGGTTCTCCCGCTCGTCGAGCACCGGCACGCGGCCGAGCGGCGTCCCCAGGTACCAGGTCAGGTGCCCCAGGGCGTAGGCGAGGGCGAGGGCGGCCGGCGCCGCGACCGCAATGCCCCGTCGAAACGGGTCGGGTTGCTGGGGAAAGTCCTTGTTCAGGGCCATGCTCGACACCGAGGGAAATGACAACGCCGGGCGCCCCGCCACGCGAGCCCGTTATGGTTTCGCGGCCGCCAACTGGGTGTTTCGCGGACCGGCGGAATCCGCCCCCGCCGGCCCTCCCCGGGAAACGCAGGCCGCAGGAGGCTCCCTCCCCGGCCGCTGCGCGGCGCCCGCGTGCGAGTTCTTGACGGTGGATCGCGGGGCCGGGAGGCTGGTCCCATGTCGCCCGACGAGCCCGTGAAGAAGAGGAAGCTCCCGCTGTTTCAGCTTTGCATCGTCGCCTTTGTAATCGTCGCGGCGGCACTGCTGCTGCTGCGCGGGGTCAACCTCCGAGGGCTGGCGACCCAGGGGATGGCCGTCATCCGCGACGCGGGACCCTGGGTGTACTTTGCCGCCACGGCCTTCCTGCCGGCCGTCGGCGCGCCGCTGAGCGCGTTCACGATCGTGGCGGGCGAGGCCTTCGCCCCGCAGATGAGCATGGCGGGCGTGATCGCCGCCGTGATGGTCGCGATCGCCGCCAACCTCGCGCTGACCTACTGGCTCGCGCGCTACGCGCTGCGCCCTCTCCTCTCGAAGTTCGCGGAGCGCTACGGCTACAGCATTCCCCGGGTGACGGAGTCCAACGCGCTCAACATCGCCCTCGTCATCCGCCTGACCCCCGGGCCGCCGTTCTTCATGCAGTCCTACATCCTCGGGTTGGCCGAGGTGCCGTTCCGGCTCTACATGGTCGTCTCGTGGCTCTGCATCCTTCCGTGGTCCGTCGCGTTCGTCGTCCTCGGCAAGGGTGTCTTCAACGGGAACTTCAAGCTGGTGGGGACCGGCGTCGGCGTCCTGGTCGCGGCGACGGCCTTCGTGCACTGGATCCGCAAGCGCTATGCCGCCCGAATCGATTGACCTTGGGGTCGCGGGGCCGCAGGCCCGGCCCCTGACCGTCACGGAGTTCACCCGGCGGGTGAAGGCGGTCCTCGAGGGTGCCATCGACTCCTGTTGGGTGCGGGGCGAGGTTTCCAACCTGCGCGCCCAGCCGAGCGGGCACGTCTATTTCTCGCTCAAGGACGCGGGTGCCCAGCTGCCGGCCGTCATGTTCCGGACCCACGCGTCGAGGCTGACCGTGCAGCTCAGGGACGGGCTGCAGGTCGTGGCCTACGGCGACGTCGGCGTCTACGAGCCCCAGGGCCGCTACCAGCTGGTCGTCAGGACGCTGGTCGCCGACGGGGTCGGGGCCCTCCAGCGGGAATACGAGGCGCTCAAGCGCCGGCTCTCGGACGAGGGCCTGTTCGATCCCGAGCGCAAGAAGCCGATCCCGCAGATGCCGGCGACCGTGGGTTTCCTCACCTCGCCGACGGGCGCCGCCGTCCAGGACTTCATGAGGATCCTGATCCGGCGCGGCTGGCGCGGCAGGGTCGTCGTCCTCCCGTCCAGGGTGCAGGGGGAGGGCGCCGCGGCGGAGATGGCCGGGATGCTGCGGGTGGCCGAGACGCTCGGGATATTCGACCTGATCGTGATCGGGCGCGGCGGCGGNNTCGACTTCACGCTGTGCGACTTCGCGGCCGACTGGCGGGCCGAGACGCCGAGCGCCGCCGCCGAGCGGATCTCGAGCGAGTTCGTGCGGGTCGCGGAAAGGACCGAGTCGGCCCGGCAGGCGATAGAAGGCGCCCTTACCGCCGCCATGAGCCGCGCCCGGGAGCGCGTCGCCCACGGGCGTTCCCGGCTTCGCCTGCTCTCGCCGGCCGCGCTTGTCGAGCGCGGCTACCTGCGCCTCGACGACCTCTCGAACCGCCTCGCGTCGGCGCTCCGCTCGTCCCTCCTGGTCTGCGGCCACCGGCTCTCAGGCGCGGTCTCCCGGCTTGAGCGGGCCTCACCCGCGACCCGCGTCCTCATCCTGGGGCAGCGGCTTCACTCGCTTGGAAAGAGGCTCGTGGGCGCGAGCCCGCGCTCGGTGCTCAGCCGCGGGTTCGCGATCATGCGGGACGACAAGGGCGCGCCCGTCATCCGGAGCGCGGGCATCGTGCCCGGCCAGCGGCTCGAGGCCGAGTTCGCGGACGGCAGGACGCCCCTGCGCGCGGATCGGGATTGAGTTTTCAGGCAGGAGGGGAAAGGTTGGCCCTTCAATGCCTTCGCGCACAATCCTATCCGGCCTGGCCGCGGCAGCGCTGTTCCTGACCGCGTGCGGAGAGGACAAGGTGGCCACCTACCGGGTGCCCAAGGAAAAGGAGCCGGAGCTCCCGATGGCGGCGGCGGCCGACGCCGGGACCCCGGGCGACCAGGCTGCCGGGGCTCCGATGGCCGACACCTCGGTCCCGACCGCCTCCGGCGCCGACCTTGCCTGGGAGGCGCCCGCGTCATGGAAGGCAAAGCCGGCCTCGGCGATGCGGAAGGCGAGCTATTCCGTGGCCGCCGACGCCGGGGAATCGGACCTCTCGGTCACGGCCTTCCCGGGCGATGTCGGGGGCGAGCTCGCCAACGTCAACCGCTGGCGCGGCCAGGTGGGGCTTTCCCTCCTGCGTGCGGATGACCTCGACTCCGCGGTGAGCCGGGTCGAGTCCAACGGGCTCAAGATCACGATCGTTGAGCTTTTCCCCCCGGGCGATCCCGGCGCGAAGTCCATCCTCGGGGCGATCGTCCCCTTTGGGGGCTCGACCTGGTTCTTCAAGCTCATGGGGCCCGAGGCCTCCGTGAAGGCCTCCAAGCCCGCCTTCATCGGGTTCCTGCACACCGTCAAGGCTCCCTGAGCGCCGATGCCGCCCCTCATCAGACAGGTCCGCAATCTTTTCGTCTCCCTCAGGCTGACGGTGGTCCTCCTCGCGCTGTCGATCATCCTCGTGTTCTGGGCGACGCTCGGCCAGGTGAACCTGGGCGTCTGGGGGGTGCAGCAGAGATTCTTCCATTCGTTCTTCGTCTTCGTGAGGCTGGGCGAGTTCCGCTTCCCGGTCTTCCCCGGCGGGTACCTGATCGGCGGGCTCCTCCTCGTTAACCTGGTGTCCGCGCACGCGTACCGGTTCAGGATGGGGTGGAGGAAGTCCGGCATCTGGATCACGCACGCCGGGCTGATCCTGCTCCTTGTCGGCGAGCTCGTCTCCGGCCTCGTGCAGCAGGACTTCCAGATGCGCCTGGACGAGGGCGAGACCAGGAACTACTCGGAGAGCATCCGCCTCAACGAGCTCGCGATCATCGACGCGACGGACCCGAAGTTCGACGATGTCGTGGCGATCCCCGAGTCGATGCTCGCGAACGGGACCGTCGTCCAGAGCCCCAAGCTTCCCTTTCGCGTCGTTCCCAGGGAATACTATCCCAACTCGACGGTCACGCTCCGCTCGAAGACGCCGAACGCGCCGCCTTCGCCGGCAACCCAGGGCATGGGGCCGATGCTGGCCGCGGTCCCGGCCGAGGTCTCCTACCAGGACGACCTGCGCAACAACCCGGCCGCGTTCGTCGAGCTCGTCGGCCCCGAGGGCTCCCTGGGCACGTGGATCGTCCACACGCTCCTGGGGAACCCGCAGGAGTTCAATTACGCGGGCCGGACGTGGAAGCTCTTCCTCAGGCCGGTGCGGCACTACTCGCCCTATTCCATCACGCTTGAGAAGTTCAGCCACGACATCTATCCCGGCACCGACATCCCCAAGAACTTCTCGAGCAAGGTCCGGATCAACCCGCCCGAGGGCGGCGACGGCCGCGAGGTCCTGATCTACATGAACAACCCGCTGCGCTATGCGGGGCTCACGTACTACCAGGCGAGCTTCGACCCCAGCACCGACCGGACGACGATCCTCCAGGTCGTGCGCAACCCGAGCTGGCTCGCCCCCTACATTGCCTGCGGCGCGATCGCCCTCGGCCTTGTCATCCAGTTCCTGATACACCTTGCCGAGTTTGCCCGCGGGAGGAGGCGCGCATGAGGCAGAGGATCCCGTTCTTTGTCGTGGCGGTCGCCGCCATCTGCGTCCTCCTGGGCCTTGCGCCCCACCCGGGCGGCGAGCCGGACGCCGTTCAGGCCTTCGGCCGTCTGCCCGTCCTGGCGGAGGGCCGGATCAAGCCGCTCGACTCGGTGGCGCGCAGCACGCTCCTCGTCATCCAGGGCTATCAGGACGTCACCACCCCCGAGAAAAAGGAGCTGACGCCCGACGAGTGGCTCCTCGACGTCCTGTTCGTCCCGGAAAAGGCGGACACCTACAGGATCTTCTACGTCGACAACCCGGACATCCTCTCGCTCGTCGGGACAAACAAGGCGGACCTCTCCATCCAGTACATGTCGTTCAACGAGCTCGCACCGCACCTTGCGGAGATCGAGGCCCAGGAGAAGCTGGCCGAGCCCGTCGAGCCCCAGACGCGGACCCGGTTCCAGTCGTCCGTCGTCCAGCTTTACGGCAACCTTTCCCATTACCTGCGCCTCAGGCGATCGCTCGAGCCGGAGGGCAGCAAGGACTTCCTCGGGGAATTGCTGCATCTCCAGGAGACGCTCTCCGACGGGGTGGAGGCGGTGCGGGCGAAGGAGGCCGGCAAGCCCCACGACGAGGCCAAGGCCACCGCGATCATAGACGAGGGCCAGCGGTTCATAGGCATGGCCGAGAGCACGGACCTCCTTGCCATCCCGCCCGACGAGGACGATCCCGACCCGAACGCATGGCATAACTCGGGCCACGCCCTCCTGGAAACCTTCGGGAAGGGCTACGTCAACCCCTCGGTGCTTGCCTACGCCGGCATGGGCTACTCGTGGCGCAGCAACGAGCCGTCGAGCTTCGAGCACATCGTGAAGATCTACGGGTCCAGCCTGGAGAAGCGGTTCGGCCGGCAGGTCCGCAAGGCCCGGGTCGAGACGATCTTCAACGCCGCCCAGCCCTTCTACGCCGGGATGTGGATCTTCCTGGCCGCGTTCCTCTGCGCCGTGCTCTCCTGGCTCAAGTGGCCCGAGACCGCCCGGGTCTCTGCGTGGGGCCTTGTCGCGCTCGGCTGGGCGGTCACCACCGCGGGGATCGCGACCCGCATGTGGCTCGAGGGACGGCCGCCGGTCACAAACCTCTACTCCTCGGCCCTCTTCATCGGCTGGGGGTCGGTGGCCCTGTGCCTCGTCCTAGAGGCGACCTACAGGAACGCGATCGGGACCGCCGCGGCCGGCATGATCGGGTTTGCGACGCTCCTCATCGCGCACCACCTCGCGCTCGCGGGGGACACGCTCGAGATGATGCGGGCCGTCCTCGACTCCAACTTCTGGCTTGGGACCCACGTCGTCGTCGTGACGACGGGCTATGCGTCCACCTTCCTCGCCGGAATCCTCGCGGTGATCTACATCCTGCGGGGAGTGTTCACGCGCACGCTGGACAAGGCCACGGCCGACGCCCTCGCCCGAATGGTCTACGGGATCGTGTGCTTCGCGACGCTGTTCAGCTTTGTGGGGACGACCCTCGGGGGCATCTGGGCCGACCAGTCATGGGGGCGGTTCTGGGGCTGGGACCCGAAGGAGAACGGGGCGCTGATCATCGTCATCTGGAACGCGCTGATCCTCCACGCGCGCTGGGGCGGCCTGGTGAAGCAGCGCGGCCTGATGTGCCTCGCCGTCTTCGGGAACATCGTCACCAGCTGGAGCTGGTTCGGCACCAACATGCTCGGCATCGGGCTCCACAGCTACGGGTTCACGGAGGCGGCGTTCTGGTGGCTGAGCGCGTTCATCGCGACCCAGCTTGCGCTGATTGCGATCGCCAACCTCCCGCTGGCGAGGTGGCGGAGCTTCAGGGCCTGACGGGCTCGATCCCGCGCCCTTGTCGGCGGCACCCGTCGGCGGAGTACCGGTCGCAATGCAGCGTCGCCAGCAACGCCCCGTAGACGCCGACATAGAGCAGCTGCGCGCCGGCCGTGTTCCAGTCCTGCCTCAGGCACGTGCCGAACTGGAGGAGGATCATCAGCAGCATGCCTGCGACCAGGGCGCCCCGCAGCCCGAGCCCGATCAGTATCAGGAGGCCGATGCAGGCCTCGCCGATGACAATGCCGTACCCGGCGAACTCCACCAGGGGACCGGGCAGGATCGTCTGGCTGAACTCACTGCGCATCCCGGAGGCAAACGCGCCGATATGGCCGATCCGCGCGAGCCCGTGGATCGCGATGTTGATACCGAGGGTCACCCGGACCAGGGCATGGGCCAGGGAGCGGTTGCGGGAAACGTCGTCCATAGCCGCCATAGTCTTCCGCGGAGTCCCAAGGTTCCCGGCGAAAGCTGCTTCCCTTGAGGCTCTCCTAGGTCATCCCGGCGTCCTTGCCGACGGCCCGGGGCGCGTCGCGGCCTTTCGGCTGCCATATCTCCACGGGATTGCCCTCGGGATCGTTCAGCCTGGCAAACCTGCCGTTCGGGTACTCCTGAAGATCGACCTCCACCTCGATTCCGGCGCAGCGGAGCTGGTCGACCATCGCATCGAGGTTGAGCACGCGAAAGTTGGTCATCCAGCCCTTCGCGAGATCCCGGAAGTAATCCGTATCGGCCGGGAACGGCTCAAACACGGTCGGGCCGCCTTCCTGCTGCCAGCATGGCGAATCGTAGTCGGCCGGGGTCGCCAGGACGCCAAGGTGCGCGGCGTACCATTTCTTCAGGGTCTCCGGGTCCTTCGCCCGGAAGAAGAACCCCCCTATGCCGGCCACCTTCTCCATAGCGGGATTCAGGCAAACGGCGGGCGCGGCGCGTCCGATTCCTCATCCTTGAACTGCACGTCCTTCGCGTGCTGAAGAAGCGTGCCGTCGTCCTCCATCTTCTTGAGGGAATCGATCGCAGGGCTCTGGAAGGCCCCTTTCGTGCGAAGCCGCTTGTAGGCGTCTATCGCGAAGATCCATCCCGAATAGGTGTCGTCCTCGGCCTTGTCGTTCTTGATCTGCGACCGGATGTTCCCGGCGACAAACGCCGCAAGGAGCAGGGACTGGTTGTTCTGCTCACGCGACTTCTCCAGCCCCCACTTCTCGGAGACCCACGGAAGCTGCTCGGGCCCGATGTCGACCATGACGTCGTCGCTCTCCTGGGCGTACACGACGACGGTCTTCGCGGCGTCGGCCGCATCCGGGCTCGTGATGTTCTTTTCCAGCACCGAAATGGCCATGAGCACCTCCTGCTTGGACGGGGGCGCCGCCGCGGCGCCGCCCGCCAGAACCACAAAAAACGCCGCGGTGAGTGTTCGCCTCATGATCGTCATGGGAATATTTGATCCTGCGGGATCGTCGCCCAAAAAAGAATCCCGTGCAACCAAGATTGGATCGTGTTGGCGGCCGGCGCGGGCTATGCCATGGGGCAGCACGATGCCCCACGACCCCCACGCGCAGTTTGACCTGACCGTCCTCGAATTGATCGAGCACAGCCCCGTGGGCGCGGTGCCGGTCACCCCCACCTACCAGGACGCCCTGGCCAGGCTCTACGCCGCGCACCAGGTCTACGCGGACGCGGACCACAAGGACGGGCATGTCACCGCGCGGTCGCTGGCCAAGCTTCCCCATTTCCAAGCCGCGAACCTGGAGGCCTTCACGGCCGGCCAGGTCGAGGGCTGGGCCGTGGAGTCCAACGCCGGCATCTTCGGCCGCTATGTCGGGTCCCTGCCGGCGGCGCTCCGCGCGAAGGCGGAAACTTTCCGGATCAAGGTCGCCGGGCGCCCCATCCTGCACAGGGCCAAGCATGCCGGGGCCGAGAAGCTGCCCATCGCCCATGATCTCATGCACACCCTTTTCCTTGTGCCCGGAGCCGGCCCGCATCCCGGCCTGCCCGGCAACTACCTGTACGGATCCGTCATCCAGGCAAGCGCAGACGCGGCGCCGGGCTCATGGGCCGTGCAGCTGCATGACCGCGACGACGGCGCCGCCGTATTCAGCGCCGCGACGATGCAGGATGCCGCGTCCAAGCTCCAGGAGGTGCTCGAGAGCGCGCCGTTCACCATGGACGAACTCGAGGCGCTTGGGTTCCACCTGGTCTAGGGAGCCTTCGGCGCCGCGGGAACGGGAGCGGCCGCGGCGGCGTTGCCGGCGGTGAACAGCGGCATGGAGTTCCTGACACTGCGGTAGAAGCCCCAGCCCAACGGGATGGCCACCACGAGGAACGCGAGCGCGACGAGGAGAGGGGAGGTTTTCTTCATGGGTTCAGGCCCTGGCGGGGGTGCCTTCCGTGCCGGTCTCGGCCGAATGGTGCCGGGGATCGACGGGGCGCACGAGAAGGTTGCAGACGAAGCCGACGAGGAGGATCCCCGCCATGATGTAGAGGGTGGTGTTGTACGCCTCCGCCTTTGGCACGCCATGCGCCCGCTGGTAGGCGGAAAGGTTGGTCACGATCTGCGGGCCCAGCACGGCGGCCATCGACCAGGCCGTGATGACGCGGCCATGGATGGCTCCGACCTGGAACGTCCCGAACAGGTCGCGCAGGTAGGCGGGGATGGTCGAGAATCCCGCGCCGTACATCGAGATGATGATGCAGGTCAGGACGACAAAGAGCGCCACGCTGTTGATACTCTGGCTGAAGGGGATGAGGCAGTAGAGCGTGCAGCCGAGGAGAAAATAGACCACGTAGATGGCCTTCCGGCCGGTGTAATCCGAGGCTGAGGACCACACGAAGCGCCCGATCGTGTTGAAGATGCTGAGGAGGCCGACAAAGCCGCCCGCCACCACGGGTGACACGCCGAACATGTCCTGGCACATGGGGGACGCCTGGGCGAGGATGCCGATTCCCGCGGTGACGTTGCAGCACAGGACGGCCCAGAGCAGGTAGAACTGGGGCGTCTTCATCGCCTCGTCGGCGACGACCTGGGCCGTCGTGACCAGCTTCCTCTCGTGCGTGGACGGCACGAAGCCCTCGGGTTTCCATCCGGGAGCCGGAACCCTGACGATCAGCATGCCGAAGTTCATCATCACGAAATAGCAGGCGGCCATCACGAGGAACGTTTCCCCGACGCCGACGGACGCGGGGGTCTTGAAACGGCTCATCAGCTCGACCGCGAAGGGTGAGCCGACCATGGCGCCGCTCCCGAAGCCCATGATGGCCATGCCCGTGGCCATGCCGGGCTTGTCGGGGAACCACTTGACGAGCGTGGAGACCGGGGCGATGTAGCCCAGCCCGAGTCCGATGCCCCCGATGACGCCGTATCCCAGCGCGACCACGAGGAGGCTATGGATGTGGACCCCGAAGCTTGCGACGACGAGGCCGCCGCAGAAGCAGCATGCGCTCGCGAACATCGTCTTCCTCGGCCCCTCCCTTTCGACCCATTTGCCGAGGAACGCGGCGGAGAGCCCCAGGATCACGAGGCCCAGGGAATAGGTGGCGAGGACGACCTGGGGGACCTTCCAGTCCTGGCCGTCGATGGACTTCGTGATGCCGATCGCGCGGGTCAGCGGGATGTTGAAGACGCTGAAGCCGTAGATCTCGCCGATGCACATCTGCACGGCGATCGCCGCGGGCGGGACCAGCCACCGGCTGAATCCGGGCGGCGCGACGATCCGTTCCCGGTCAAGGAAGGAGGACATTGTTTTTTGGGGTGGGGCGGGGCGAAGCCGATGTCCTGCATCGACCTCGGCACTACAGGAATGGGAAAGGCGGGACCGCGAGTCAAATGACGGAAGCGCGGGGAATGTTACAATTTAGCTGCGGGCCGGTGATTTCGGCGCCGCGGAAAATTGCCCGGCCCCCATTGCCAATCGCCCGATTTGGGCCAATTTGCCCGATGAAATCCAAGAAAGCCGTCGTCCCACCTGCGGTCCCGAACCGAGTTTCCGCTTCACCTGCAGTCCCGAGCCCCACCTTCACCCAAGGTCAGATCGCTGCATGCGCCCGCAGGGTGTGGGAGGCGAGAGGAAGGCCGTCGGGCCAGGATTTTGAAATCTGGCTGGAGACGGAGCGAAGGCTTAAGGAATGGCACAAGTCCGATCCGGACAGGGGCGGCGCCATGGCCAATCCCGAAATCACGTTCAACAGCGACAATGAGCCCAAGGGGGCCATCGAGGATTGGCTGAGCCATTTTGGCGGGTCCACCTCCCGCAGCGAGACCTCGCTCTAGGACGCGGGAGGGCGCTGGCGGCTGGCGCGGCCCGGGCCCCCGGCCGTGGTGGGTTGCGCGCCGTCAGCCGGCCAGGAGCTGGATCTGGATCAAAACGAATTCGGCCGGGAACACGGGCGCGAAGCCCACGAGTATGTTCACGACCCCCAGGTCGATGCTCGACTGGGGGTTGTTCTCGGAGTCGCAGGTGACGAAATACGCCTCGCTGGGCTCGATCCCCTGGAAGGAGCCCTGCTGGAAAAGCGACTGCATGAACGATGACACGCTGAGGGCGATCTGCCCCCAGAGCGGCTGGTCGTTGGGCTCGAACGCCACCCATTGCAGGCCGCCGATGAGGCTCGACTCGATGAAAATGGCCAGGCGCCTGACCTGGATATATTTCCATTGCGAGGAATCCTGGTCGCTGCCGGCGAGGGTCCGGGCACCCCAGGGCACGATGCCGTAGGCGGCGAACTGACGCAGGCAATTGATGCCGTCGGCGCTGAGGTCGACGGTTTCCATGTCCGTCAGGCTGTCGTGCAGGCCGGTGGCGCCCGCCAGGCTGGCCGCGATTCCGGCCGGCGCCGTCCAAACCCCGCGGTTCAAGTCGTTGCACGCATAGATTCCCGCGAGAAATCCACTGGGCGGGAAAAGGGCAGGGCTGTCGCCGGCCAATGGATCGGGCGCGACGACCCAGGGATAATAGTAGGCGGAATTCCTCGAGTCCCGCCCCGTCAGGCTTCGTTGCGGGCCACCGCTTGGGACGGTCCCCAGTTCACCCCGAAAAAGAGCGTCCCGGGTGACCGCCCGCGGGCTATCCACAAGGTAAAAGACCCGCTTCCCGACGCAGTATTTCTGAAGATTCCGGATCGTGGCCTCGTCCGCTTCCCCCGGCACGCATAGGATGCTGAAGATGCCGACACGGTTCAGCAGGCCTACCCCGTAGGCATTGTCGCCGATCGCGGCGCCGCGGGCGCCGAGCGCCGTCTCAAAATTGACGTCCCCCGGCACCAGCACCGGGCCGTCAAGGCCCCCTGCCAGCTGCACGCCCGCCGCGGGCGTTGGACCGGGCTGGACGGGAGCCGGAAGGACGGCATTCGGCGGCAGCGCCGGATTGGAGTACGTCACATTCTGCGACTCCTCGTCGATCACCGTCACCACGTATCGGGCGCTCGCCGGCGAGACCGAAAGGCTTGCGAAATCCTCGAGCAGGTTGCCGCTCCCGTCCAATACCCGGACCGTGAAGCTGGTGGAGGGGCTCGGCTCCGGGAGCACCTTCACCGCAAGGTTGTTTCCCCAGGCGCCGGGACTCGAGGCATAGAGGGTGAAGGCGCCCCCGATCCCCGTCGCGCTGGCCGCGCGCGCGGGCTGCGAGGGAGAGGGCGCCCCGGCCCACGCCAGCGACCCGTCCCACGCTATGCGCACGATGTAGGCCTGCTGGCCACCGTTGCCGAAGAACTGGCTGACCGAATATCCCAGGTAGTTCGGCACGCCGTTGCTGCCGCTCAGGCCGCCAAACTGGGCCTGAAAGTCCGTCCAGCTCTCCACGAGCACCGCGATGTTCGTCGGACCCTTGTCGGCCCACCCCACGAACGCGGCGGTTGACGTGCCAACGCCGGCGATGGGACGGGCACCCCCCAGGTTTCCTCCCCCGGGATTGCCTGGATTTGACGCTGCTGCGGGCATGAAGCTGCCTAGGTCCGGACCTGGTGCAGGGGGACAATGATCGGCTGTCCGTCGATGCCGGATCCGCGGAATGTCCCCGACTCCGTGACAATCTCGATGACGATCGTGCGGTTGGGCCGGGGACGACGGCCCTCAGCCCGCTCTGTCGTGACGACCACGGTCTCGCCGCGGGTCTCGGCCTGATAGGAGGTCAGGAGGTAGTCGCCATCCTCGTAGCCATAGCCGTCGCCTGCGTCCTCGAAGAGCCGGCCGGAGGCGCGACCCCGGGAGTCGAGGGAAACGAGCAGCGTCAATGGATCAAGGGATTCCTCGGTGGTGTTCTGGATCACCCTGCCGAGTGGCACGATCGCGCCTCCCCGGACCTTGAGGTCGACCTGGTATTTGTCGCCTCGGTCGCCCTCGACGAGCGAAACCGAGCGCCAGATTCCGCCCGGAAGGTGGGGATGATCCGCCCACCTGGGCACGACCAGCATGTCCTCCCCCAGAAGAAACGCCTGGTCCTCGGCGCGCAACGCCGCATCGCGGATGTCGGCGAAGAACACCGGGTCCATCACGGGCGAGCCATCGAGGGAGCTTTGGTAGAACAGCGTGTAGATATAGGGAAGCAGGCGGTAGCGCCGGTCCAGGGCGATGCGCGCGGCCGACTCCACCTCGGGGCCGAAGGCCCAGGGTTCCTTGTCGACCGAGCCCTTGACGGCGTGTCCGCGGCAAAAAGGGAAAAAGACGCCCATCGCCACCCATTGGCCCCAGAGTTCCGGGGTGGGATTCCCGGCGAAGCCGCCGAGGTCGGGACCATTGAACGGCTGGCCGGACAGACCAAGGTTGAGGGTCATGGGGACGGCCATCTTCAGGAAGTCCCAGGTCGACGCGTTGTCGCCCGTCCAGGTGGCGGCATAGCGCTGGCCACCCAGGAAATTCGAGCGGGTGAGGACAAAGGGCCTCTTCGCCGGGTTGGCGGCGGCGATTCCCTCGCGGGTGGACCGGGCCATCAGCATTCCATACGCGTTGTGGTACTGGGCGTGCGGGCCGGGCGGCAGGACGCCCCCGCCGCGGTGCCAGTTGTCGCGCGGCATGGTCTTGTCCGGGCCGTCGAAGACCGACGGCTCGTTCATGTCGTTCCAGACTCCATCCACGCCCTGCGCCATGAATTCCCGGTAGTTCGCAGCCCACCAGCTGCGGGTTTCAGGCCGTGTGAAATCGGGGAAGACGCACGCGCCCGGCCAGACGCCCCCCTGGAAGGGAGCGCCCTTGGCGTCGTGCACCCAGACATCCCCCTCGCTGCCGGAGTTGTAGACGCGATAGCCGGCGTCCACTTTGACGCCGGGGTCGATCATCCAGATGCTCTTGAAGCCCAGGTTGTGAAGGTACCCATCCAGGCCCCTGGGATCCGGGAACTCCGACGGGTTGAAGGTGAAGACGCGGAAGCCGTCCATGTAGTCGATGTCCATCCAGATGACATCGCACGGAATCCGGCGCCGCCGGAATTCGTCCGCGATCGCCTGCACCCGGGCTGCGGGATGGTACGACCAGCGGCATTGCTGGTAGCCCAGCGCCCATCTTGGGGGCAGAGGGATCGTGCCGATCATCGCCGCCAGGCCCCGCATCACGTCCTGGGGCGAACCCAGGTCGATTATGATGACCGGGAAGGGAGGCCCGTCGCTGGTGAACACGATCCCGTCGCCAAGCGACAATTCGGCGGCCCAGGTGCTGTCCGCGATCATGCCAAAGGCGCTTCCATCGGGTCGCACTCCCAGCACCCACGGATGGGATTGATAGAGCCGCCGGCCACCATCCGCCTCATACTGGAAATTATCGGTGTTCCACAGCGCGATCGTGCGGCCGTTGCGCAGGAGCGGTCCCGTCACCTCGCCCGTGCCATAAAGGCTCGTGCCCCGGGGCACGGCCAGGGTCACGCGGCTGCGGGAACCGCTGCGCGAAAAGGCCGGCTGCAGCGGATAATCGGCAACAAGCGGACCTGACGGCCGGGGCCGCTGAAGAAGGGCCAGCGACGCGGGCATTGTCTCCAGCGTCAGGCCGGACGGGAGAAACAGGGCCGTTCCCGCGGCGATCTGACCGGAGAAACCGGTCGCAAGGGGCGTGAAAGGCTCCTCGCCGGCGGCCCGCTGCAGGTTCATCGCCAGCAGCACGATAAGCGCCGGCAGCAAGCGGCTCCGATGCGTCAAGGTGCCTGCGGCCATGCCTGTAGCGGCAGCGGGAAGAGAGGTGCGTCGTGTCATGGGAGGGGCGTGCAGGGGTTGACGGGGCTGAACGGACACGAGACTTGAATCACCAAATATGTAACCCCCTCAAGGCCGAAGCGTCATGCTGTTGTTGAATCACACTTCATTCAGATAACCACAACCAAAGGACAACACACATGCTCGCGTTCATTCCCCTTCTCGTCCCCCTGGTCCCCCTCCTGCTCGGCGCCGGTGCGGGCGCGGCCACAGTCGCCGCCTGCAAGTCTCCCGGAAAGAACAAGGCCAAGATAGCGCAGCTCAAGGCCAGGATCGAAGCCTTGGAGCGGAAGCCGTGACTTTCCACGAGCCGCACCGTTAGCACTCCTTTGGCCTGAAACAACAAACGCCCCCACGGATCGCAAACGTGGGGGTTTTAATTGTACCGGAGGGCTCGCCGGGGTTTCGGCTGGCCAGCGCGCGTTCCTCCAAACTGAATCGCGCCTGACTTCATGGACAGCGTCGCGCGCTCCCTCCTCAGGCCCGCCGTCATCGGCGCAGCCATTGCCGCGCTTCTCGGCACGGGATGCGCGTCCTCCGACCTGTCGAACGACGCGAAGATCACGGGCGACGTGGTCGAATGCCTTCCCCCGGACACGCCGGCGCCCTCGACCGTCGCGAGGGCCATCTGGTTTCCGGACGCGCGCGGCTTCGGGTCGACCGACGCGTCGCCGCTGGGGCATGTGACGGGCGTCCTCGCCCTGGCCGGCGACAAGCTCTGGTTCATGTCATGGAACGACGAGGAGCACCATTTCGACATGCATCATGTCATTGCCTTCCTGCCGGCGGCGAGGATCAGCGTCGATCGCCTGGGGACGTCCGCAATGCTTGTCATCCAGTCAGGAAACCTCTCCTTCGATTCGTTCGTGCTGATGAGGGGCGGCCAGTTCAGCTCGGATCCCGAGTCAACCCAGGCGCTTTACGAGAAGCTGCAGGCCCTGCGGGCGAAAAACCCGCAGTTGGACCAATAGGCCCGCTCGATTGAATTGGTTGGCAGGCGGGCGGCAGTCGCACGTTGCGTAGTTTCTGAAAGGGGAAAAACGCATCGCGGGGAGCGCATCATGGGGCGGCAACTGAATCGAATGCGACAGGGCGGCGTCATCCAGAACAGAGTCGTGTGAGCCACCGGAAGGCGGTGGCAAAGTCAAAGACCGGATAAACAACCCCGAACCCCGAAATCATCGCCATTTGGAACGCGGCTATAGGTACGGCCGGCAGCCAGAACCTCACCGGCGGATCGGCTTCCGCCCACGAAAGGTACCAATGGCTATACAGAAGAAAAGCGAGGTTCAGATTGGCAAACCAGCGGGCGACATCGCCGGCTCCCAAAAAGAGCACCGCGTATCCGGGTAGGAGGCAAGCCAGCCCGGCGGCATAGAGCACGGGCCCTCGAACGCCCTTCGCCCGCACGGACCGGCCCACGAGGGTGCAGCAACCCACGAGAACGGCGCCAAATAGCAAATACGTGGGCAGGCGGGCCCACTGCCGATCCCGGAATCTCGGCCATGACTCGCGCGCGAACGCAAAGTTGTCGGAGGCATTTGAATACAGCCAACGTTCGGGTTCTCCTGGCGCAAGCCGCTGGACCGACTTTGTCTGGAGGTATGCATGGTATGCGTCCTGCGAGATCCGCGGCGCCGGCATCATGACACAGACCAGGCATGCGCCGGCGAAGACCATGAAAGGGGCAAACTTCAGCCAACGGGGAAGGGTGCGGCCGGGCGCGCAGCCAATGAGTCGGCAGCCGTGTATCGCGAGGCAGGCGGGCAGGTACAGGAGGAGCAGGTTCTCGTTTATGAGCGCGAGCGGAACAGTGACTACCGAAAGGAAAATCGAAAGAGGGCCGGCTGAATCCAGGAAGCCGAGCAACATCGAGGATTCCAGCGCGATCACGCCCAGGATATCCTGCCGCCCCTGGTCGAACAGGAGGTTCTTGAATGTGGTCGGGCTGGAGACAATGAGCAACGCCAGGACGAAACGAGAGGCGGATCCCGAGCGGGCCGCAATCATCCAGGTGACCAGCATAAAGAGAAGAATGGCCGCCAGCAGCTGCAGGTTTGCGAACCAATGGAAGAAGCCGACGGAGTAGGGCGGCGCAACTAGATGGCGCAGGATCTCGCCCTCAAGGCTTCTGCGGGCCGGGCCATGCTTGTAGTCAAACAGCAGGTGAATGAATTTATAGCCGACCCAGTCGCGGGGGACGACATAGAACAGCGTCTCCAGATACACGCCGATGACAGCCACCTGCGCCAATGCCCGGATGCTTGGCTGAAGCCTCCGGCGGCCGTTCATTTCGGTCATGGTCACTTCTCCCAGCAAATCGCAGGGCGAGTGGCTGTCACTGCCAATCACCGGCACGAAGTCGGCCGACTTCGTGGGACTCCCTTCCCGGCCCGACAGATTCGGGATGTGGGATTAGCCGCCAGGGACCACATTCCCCTGCATCGAGATGCGGTTGGGCGCCTTGGAGTCGCTTTCCTGCAGTCCCGTGTTGCCGATTCAATCCCTGCCGAGGTGAAACTCCACCGGAACCATCATTCGGAAACTGACGGCCTTGCCGTCGCGGCGGCCGGGCTCGAAGCGCCACTTGCCGACCGCCACCAGGGTCGGGTCCTCGAAAATGGCGTTCGTCGAACTCACGACATGCGGGTCGAACACGCGGCCGCTTTCATCCACGCCAAATTCCACGACCACCTCGCCTTCCAGGGCGTCGCGCTTGGCCTCATAGGGGTATTTCGGGGGCAGTTGGACGCGCATCCGCGGCGCGTTGTCGAGCAGTCCGGCCCCGATGGTTCCGTTGCCGTCAACCAGGCCGTCGCCGATGCCAGCGGGCGGGCGGGATTCGATGCGATAGATCGGCTTGCTCGAGTCGATGGTAACGGGCGGGGCATCGATCGTCATTTTCCCCGCATCGGGGATCGACGGCGGCTCGGGCAGCACGGGCCTCGAGGGACGGGCGCTCTGCTCGCCTCCGGAATCATCGTTGGATGTGACGACGACCGGAGTATCGTCGACGGGCTGTGATACGGGGGGCGGCTCCGGCGGCTTCGGGGCCCTGGCCATTGCGGGCACGGGTTGGTTGAAGCAGAGTAGCAGGACTGCCTCGACGGTCACCGCTATCGTCACGGGTAATGCGAAACGGCTTTTCATTTTAGCCTCCGGGTTAAGGGTGGATACTCCTTGCTTTCGCTGAGTGGAGTGTATCCGCGCCAGAGGCACATGCAAGCCGTCGCACTTGTTTTGGCGCCATTGGCCCGTCGCGGCGCCCCAGCCCGACCAAGACGCGCAAAGCCAGCGGCGACCCGTGGTCACCGCGGCCTTGAGCCAATTTGAATTCTTGTCAGTTGGTCGGAGTCGCCGCCGGCGTATGCGAGACCGTCTGGGTGAAGGAGGCATCCCGCGTCGCCGTCTGGCCGTTGGGAAGCGTTGTCGTGACCGTGCGCGTGCCATTGCCGCCCGCGACCGAGGTGTCGACGCTGCGATCGACGGTCTTGCCGCTAGCCGTGGTGATCACCTGGGTTTTGTCCCAGCTCCCGGGAGCGACCCTGGTGTCGGTGGACGTGAAGGTGTCCTGCTGGCCATTCGCTGTGGTGATGGTCCCTTTCGCCGAGATGACGCCCGGGGCCGAGCGTGCAGCCGTACCCTGCCATGACGTCGTCGCCCCGTTGGGCCTCGTTGCCGAGCCATTGAATGTTCCGGTCTGCGTCGCCTTGTTCCAGGCGCGCTGCCCCTGGAAGGTGCCGGTTCCGCCCGCTGCGTTCGTCCAGGTGCCCTTCCTCTCCATGGTGCCGTTGGCGCGGGTCGTGGTGGAAGAAGCGGTGCCGGATCCACCCTTGCTCGTGGTGTAGGTCCCGGTGCGGGCGGTGGTGGTCGCCGGGTCGTCCGCGGCGCTCGCCGGCTTGGCGATCAGGAGTACGGAGCTGGCGACGGCGGCCGCGGCAAACAAATTGAGGAGGGGGCTGTTTTTCATGGGGAATGTAATTTTGAGGGAATGGATGACTGCTTCATGAGACGCTATTCGTTCCCCCGGTGGTTACAATTTGCACCTTACCGGCTGCGTAGTAGTACGAACGAGCTTGGCAATAAACTCCATTTAAACACTTTACAGCATTTGTTTTTTTCGGGATGAGTTCTCAAACCGAGACACTTGCATTAATGCCGGCCGGGCTGGTCTCGTTTGGCGCTGCCGGGACCACATCTGAACCGTCCGTACCGGCAAGAAGCCCCTACTTTTCCTTCAGGTTGGCGTCATTCCCGGGTGACGCCTGGCGCCAAGCTGTCTTCGATGCCTTGGCGCGCCTTGCTTCTCGCAACGGCTCTTTCGGGCCAGCTTGGATGGATGGGCAAAAAATGTCGGATGAACCTCAAAAGAAAACAGGACGCACGATGAATGGTAAACGGACTCTCAAGGGCGCATTCATAGGCGTCGTCCTGCTATTGGCGGGGCATGCCGGCGCACAAGATCTCGTGATTTCGACCGTCTCGCTTACCGGGGGCACACCGGACGGCGTTGCCGGCGACTCGACTGACAACCTCTATTTTGCCGTTGGGGCCGCCGCCGTGATATGGAAAATGTCTCCCACGGGCGTTATCCAGACAATCGCCGGTCAATCCGGGGTCACGGGCAGCACGAATGGGGCCGCCGGCGCGGCGCTTTTTTCCTATCCAACAGGCATCGCGCTGGACGCAAATGGAAACATCTACGTCGCCGACCCTGGAAACAACACGATTCGCAAGATCACCCCGGCTGGCATCGTGAGCACGCTGGCCGGAATTCCTGGCGTCTTCGGTTTCCATGACGGACCCGGGAGCACCGCGACCTTCAATCTGCCGGGAGCGCTTGCCGTGGACGCGGGCGGGAATGTTTATGTTGCCGATGGCCAGAATCTTACGATCCGCAAGATCGACCCATCGGGCGTCGTATCAACCTTGGCGGGCATCCCCCTGGATGGCGGATACAGCCTCCAGGGCATCGCGGTCGATGGTTCCGGAGACATATTTGTGTCATGCGGGGAGTACATCGGTGCCTCTGCGACGTTCCAGGCGCCTCCCGGCGCCAACGCGATCTTCAAGAGATCGGCGGCTGGAATTGTCACCGTCTTCGCGGGCCAGCTTTTTGTCAGCGGATCGACGGACGGCCCGGGGACGCAGGCATCGTTTAACAACCCCGCGGGGCTGGCAACCGACACAGCCGGCGATCTGTTCGTGGCCGACGAGAACAACGGCACCATTCGCGAGATCTCCCCAGCCGGGGTCGTGACGACCATTGCCGGAATGGCCGGTGATCCGGGCATGGTGGACGGCTCCGGCGGCTACGCGCGTTTCACCAGTCCTCTCGGGATCGCGGTGGACGGGTATGGAAACGTCTTCATCACCGATAGCCAGGAGGTGAGGCGCGGCATACCCGGCAGCAACACGCGGAGTCCAACGCGGTTTTCCAACCTTTCCGCGAGGGGAATGGTGACATCCTCTTCCCCGCTAATCGGCGGGTTTGTCGTGGTGGGAACGGCTTCCCAGACCGTGCTGGCCCGCGGCATCGGGCCGACGCTGGCGGAGTTCGGGGTCCCGAACCCGCTCGAGAACCCTCAACTGGACATCTATGACCAATCGGGTGCACTCGTCGCGTCGAGTGCCGCCGGGATCAACGCGACGAATGGAGCAAGCGCGGCGGCATTGGTCGGAGCGTTCCCGCTCGCCGTTGGTTCCAGCGACGCCCCCCTGGTCATCACGCTCAAGCCGGGTGCTTATACCGCCGTGGTCAGTTCCCCGAGCGGCGGGACCGGAACGGCATTGGTCGAGGTGTATGAGATTCCGTAGGGGTGCTTCCAGCCCGGATTGAGCGACCAGCCGCCCGTCTTCACGCGGCGCCGCGCGGAAACAGACCTACGCTCGCCCCCACCCAGATGCGGCCCTTGTTGAAATCGACGCCGTGCATGGCGCCCTTGGTGAGACGGACCAGGTTGTTGAGGAGCCTCGGCCAGCCGCTGCCATCCCCGGCCAGGATCAGGCGCACCTCGGCCTTCGCTGGGCCGTCGGGCGTCGCGAGCAGGGGCGCGTAGGCGACCTTGCGCTGCAGGAGCCATTCCCGCGGTTGCGCGATGGCGGCGATCTTCTCGGCGGTCGGCGAGAGGTCCACGCCGAGGCCTGCGAACGAGTAGAGCGGCTTCAGCACGTAGTTTCCCAGGTCGGCGGGAATCTCGCGAAGCTCGCTCACGAGATGGCAGGGCGGGACAAAGTCGCCCGTGAGGAAGGGCAGCGTGTGCTTGCTGATCCGGAAGTACCAGTTCGGGTGGCCGGCCCATTCGACATCGAGGTCGTCAAGGAGGCTGAACTGCATCGCCGGCTTCCTGCGCAGCAGCTCGTCGAAGATCACGCGGTTGTAGATGCGCCGGATGGGGACCTCGCGGCCCCCGACATCGTGATAGAGACTTCGTCCGCGCTTGCGGACCTCGGTGACGCACACGGGATGCACGCCGATCAGCTCCTCCGTGACCGCGAAATCGATGCGTGTCTTCTGCCCCGCCGGCTCGATCTCAAGGAGGACGACCTCGGCGGGATCGCACGCGCCGATGATGGAGGCCCGGAGCGCGGCGACGAAGCCCTCCTCGTCGAGGCCGCCGAAGTAGCTCGTGAAATCGGCCGGTATCTCCGGGAAATGCCTCGCATAGCCGCGCGCCAGGAGCGTCTGGAAGCACGCGACCGTGGGGAAGCCCTGCAGCTCGATCAGCCGCGGCACCACGCGGCCGGCCGCGTCCGTCGCGAGCGCGAAGTCGATGCAGATGAAGTGGGGGAAGGGCGTCTCCGCGGGCACGGTGAGCCCCGGGGGGATGGCATCGGCGGCATGGGCACGGAACCCGGGGGTCGCGAGCTGGGAGACGATGGCGGACGAGGCGCGCGCGAGGCTTGCCGCGACCTCCGCGTCGAGGAAGAGGGGGGTCTCCGAAACGCGGAAGTCGGGGCCCCAGCGGTGCGCGGTCGCCAGTTCGTTGAGAAACGCCGCGTAGGGTTGCTCCGTGAAGGCGGCGTTGTAGCGCTGGCGGAGGGCGGATATCATGCGGCGGGCGCCGTCCCGGGGGGTTGGAACCCCCGATTCAGATCAGGAACTGTCCGGCCCTCATCACCTGCTCGTCGTCGAGCCAGATGTCGAAATTGCGGCCGACGCAGTCGATGTGGGTGGTGCTTGTCCACGTCTGGCCGGTGTGCTCGCTGTACGGATGGCCGAAGGCGATGTGGATGCCGGGCAGCTTCTCGTCCTGCAGGATGTTCCCGATGATGTGCCTGCAGGCGACGTTGGTGCCGATCGCGAACTCGCCGACGCGGTCGCTGTTCTCGTCGTTGCGCGTGTAGGCCCTGAACTCGGCGAGCAGATCCTTATTCTCGCACGCGAGGCTTTCGATGCGGTTGTCCCGGACCTCGATCGTGAGCGGCGTGGCGGCGATGTCGCCGTATTTCCCGCAAAGGTAGTCGCCGACGACGCCGTCGACGACGTATCGGCCGCTGGAGTTGAACGGCGACGTGAAGATCTCGCCGCCGGGCAGGTTGCCCCAGACCTCGGGAGTGATCAGCCCCGCCGTCTTCACCCACTTTAGGCTGTCGGAAAGCTCCGCGACGTAGTTCGTGCCGGCGGCCGTGCGGCAGGTGACGCGCCTGGCGCGACGCGTCTTCTCAATCAGCCTCTGGCTCAGGCGGTCGACCTCGACAAAGTCCGCGCGCATGCCCTCGAGCATGATCTGCTTGCTGATGTTGACCATGTGGCCATGGCGGATGTGGTGCCTGTTCACGACCTCCGTCATCTGCATGCGCGTGCGCAGCTCGCCGGTCTGCGTCACCGCGGCGTAGATGCTGACCTGCGAGCGGGCGAGGTCGGCGAGGATCTCCGGCGGCATGTCCCGGTGGGGGCGCGGGCCGTGGTCCTCGAGCACGAACACCGAGTAGTCGGCGCCCGTCTTTTCTATCTCGCTCCTGATCGCCGCGGCGATCTCGGAGCAGGCCCGGTCGGCGATGAGGGTCATCCGCTCGTGCGCCTTGAGGCGCAGGCACACCCGGATGGCGTTGCGCGCGCCTGGGGTGAGTGCGGGATCGAATGTGGCGGCGGGCGGAAGGTCGATTACGGGCATGAGGGAGCCGAAAGGCTGGGGGTCGCGGGCGGTCGGCGACAATTCAATTTTTCAGGCCGGCGGTCGTCTCCGAGACGATGTAGTCGACCACGGCCCGGACGTCGCGGGTGCGCTCCCATACGGCGAGCTGGCGGTCCGCGCCCGTTCCGTTCTTCAGGATCTCGTGGACGTAGCTCACCTCCTTGCGGCTTCCGAACTCGTCGATCTCCCGGTCGACGAACTCGAGCAGCTCCAGGATGAGAGCGGGCGTGTCCACCTCCTCCTGCTTGCCGAAGTCTATCAGCTTGCCGGAGATGCCGTAGCGCGAGGCGCGCCAGCGGTTCTCGTCGAGCAGCCGGCGACGGTACATGCGCCATGACATATTCTGCTTCAAGAGCTTGTGAAGCTTGGCGACCAGGGCCTGCATCAGGCCGGCAAGCGCGATCGTCTCCTCGATCCGCATCGGGATGTCGCAGACCCGGAACTCGATGGTGTCGAAGAACGGATGGAGCCGGATGTCCCACCAGATCTTCTTGGCGTTGTCGATGCACCGGGTCTTGACGAGCAGGGCGAGGTAGTCGTTGTACTCGGCCAGGGACTCGAATGCATCGGGGATGCCGGTGCGCGGGAAGCGCTCGAACACCTTCACGCGATAGCTCTTGAACCCGGTGTTCCGGCCGTTCCAGAAGGGCGAGTTGGTGGAAAGAGCGAAAAGGTGCGGCAGGAAATACCGCGCCATGTTCATCACCTGGATGGCGGTCTCGCGGTCGGGGATCCCGACGTGCACGTGCAGGCCGAATATCAGGTTGGCGCGCGCGATCTGCTGCATGTCCTCGACGAGGATCTTGTAGCGGTCCCCCTTGGAGATCTTCTGGTCCATCCAGTGGGAGAAGGGATGGGTGCCCGAGGCCGCGATCGTGAGGCCGCGCTTCTGCGCGAGCCTCCACAGGTTCGAGCGGAGGTCGGTCACGGCCGCGCGGGCGTCGGCGACGTCGCGGCAGATGTCGGTGCCCACCTCGACGACCGACTGGTGCATCTCGGCCTTCACGCGCTCCCGCAGGATCATCTTGCCGTCCTCCATGATCTGCTCGATGTGCGAGCGGAGCTCGCGGGTCTCGGGGTCTATGATCTGGAACTCCTCCTCGATGCCCAGGGTGAACAGGCGGTCCGGCTTCTTTCCCTGCCCCATGGGCGGGTTCGAGCCCTTGCCGTGGGACTTGGAGGCTGCGCTCATGCCTTCGGGTGCCCTATGGCTGCGGAATCCATTCGCCCTTGGCGTTGTCCGAGGCGGTGTAGGTGACCTCGATGTCCGGCTGGTTCCCGTCCGTCGGCTTGAGGGTCCGGACCAGCTCGATGATGGGGGTGACCGACCATCGGAACCGCTTGTTCGGCGTGTCCGGCTCCACCGCCTTGGAAAACTGCGTCCTGACCGACCAGGAAACCGTTCCAACCGGCTGGAGACCGCCCCCCATCGCCTCGTCATAGACCGTCAGCGGGCCGTTTCCCGCCCCGCTCCAGACGGGGCTGGAGAATGCGACCCCCTGCTCCGCCAGGTCGGTGCCGGCCGGATTCCAGTTGATCGTCACCGTGATGGTTCCCTCGATGTCGGTCCCGACGAGCGGCTCGGCGGGGTCCCGGGTCAGGTAGGTCTCGTACACAGGGAGGTCGAATTGCTGGGGTCCGGTGGGCATGGGGGTCTAGGGAGGGTGCGGGTGGTTGCTGGGACGGCGGTGCGGCAAGACTACGGTCGAGGTCTATGGAAAATCAAGCGGGGGGCTTCCCCGCGGCCGTCTTCACGAACTTGCCCCAGCTCAGGCCGCTGGCTCCGGGCGCGTGCTCCTTCGCCTTGCGGATGGCAAGCCGCGCCGCCGCGTCGACCACCCACGCAAAGTTCTTCTCGCCGACCGAGGCGCGGTCCGCGTCGGGCGCCGGGTTGCAGAAGTCTATCGCGATCGGCACGCCATCGCGCACCGCGAACTCGACGGTGTTGAAGTCATAGCCGAGGTTCCGGTTGAGGGTGAGGACGTCGCGCTCGATCCGCTCAAGCAGCGCCGGCGCCGCGGGCGGGCGGTCGACGACGTAGCGAAGGTGATGGGCGTTGCGCGGCTCATACGGCATCACGAGCACGTCCTGCTGGCCGATGCAGTAGCAGCGGTAGTAGTCGTCGAACTTCACCTCCTCCTGGAGGAGCATCACGAGCTGGCCCGTCTCGGAGTAGGCCTTGAAGAACTCGTCCTGGTTGTGGACCTTGTAGACGTTCTTCCAGCCGCCGCCGGCGTGCGGCTTGAAAAACGCGGGCCAGCCGATGTAGCTGAAGATGCCCTCCCAATCCAGGGGATAGGCGAGGTTCGAGAACGACTCCGCGGAGCAGTCCGTGGGATGCTCCTTCGAGGGGAGAAGGACGGTCTTCGGGACGGCGACGCCGACCTTCGTCGCCAGGCAGTTGTTGAAGAACTTCTCGTCGGCGCTCCACCAGAACGGGTTGTTGATGACGGCGGTCCCGTTGAGCGCGGCGTTCTTGAGGTACGCGCGGTAGAAGGGCACGTCCTGCGAGATGCGGTCGATGATGACGGCGTACTCGGTCGGTTCGCCCTGGACAACCTTGTCTATGCGGACGCGCTCGGCCGCGATCCCGGGCTCGTTCATCGAATTCACGCGGTCCACGAATGCCTGCGGGAACGTCCGCTCCTTGCCGTGGAGTATGCCGATTTTTTTCATGGGAGGGAAGGTTAGGGGCCGTCCGGGGGCCCGGGCAAGCTGGAGCGGCCGGTGCCGGGGCGGTGGTCCTCAGTTCTTGATCATGCCGAGGTAGTAGGGAAACATGTCGCGCCAGTAGTTCCAGTCGTGGCCGCACCATCTCCGGTCGTCGAGGAAGTGGGGTATCCCCTTGCCGCCCAGCATCGCCGACATCTCGAGGTTGCGCTGGCGGCAGCTGTCCCATTCGCCGGTGCCGAGCACGATCCCCATGGATCTCACCTGGTCGAGCAGCCCCCCGCCCATTCCGTCCAGGTAGTCGACGGGGTTGTTGAAATAGCAGTTGTCGTCGTAGTAGCCGTCGAGGAACGGCTTGATGTCGAACGAGCCGCTCATGCTGATGCAGTAGCCGGTCTTGTCGGGATGGCGGAGCGCGAAGTTGAGGGCGTGGTAGCCCCCGAAGCTCGCCCCGGCGACGCCGACCCGGGGTCGGCCCGCAGCCCGCTGCGCGGCCGGGACGACATCATGCAGGATCACGTTCTCATAGGCGATGTGCGTGCGGACGCGGTCGGCCGGGTGAATCGACTGGTTGTACCAGCTCTGCGAGTCGATGCCGTCGGGGCAGAAGATCATGACCTGGCCGGAGTCGACCAGGTGCGCGACCGAGTCGATGAGGCCGAAGTCCTTGTTCTGGTAGTAGCGGCCGAGGGACGTGGGAAACGCGATCACGGGGTAGCCGCCATGGCCGAACACCAGCATCTCGAACTCTCGGCTGAGGTGCGGCGTGTACCAGCGGATGTATTGTTCCTTCATGCCACGCGGATGAGAGCAAGCATCGGGGTGCCATGCAATGCCGCGGGAAGCCGCGCCCGGCCGCTCCCCTTGGCGGGACGAGGAAACCGCTTGGCATGCGCGGGGCGCGCCCACTTGCTGGCGGGCCCCCTCCGCGATGCCTCCAGCCCAGCCAACGCCGCCCGCCGGCGCCCTCCGCCTGCACCGGCGCTTTCCGTCCCGCATCCTTGGCAACCTGCGCGACATCGTGGTGTGGCTGCCGCCGGGATGCGACGGGCGCCGCCGCCGGCACCCCGCCGTCTACTTCCAGGACGGGCAGAACATCTTCGACCCGCGCACGGCGTTCCTCGGCAGCGCATGGAACGCGGGCGAGGCCGCCGTCCGGCTCATCGCGGGCGGCGAGATCGAGCCGCCGATCCTGGTGGGCATCTACAACACGGGATTCTCCCGCATGGACGAGTATTCGCCGACGCGAGGCAGCTTCCCGGGTTGGGACGGGGAGCAATGCCGCAGCCGGGGCCGCGTCCGCTCCTACGCCAGGTTCGTCGTCGAGGAGGTGAAGCCCTTCATCGACGCGCGCTACCCGACGCTGCCCGGGCGCGATCACACGATGGTCGCCGGCTCGTCGATGGGTGCGATCGCCGCGCTGTACGTCGCCCTGCTGCACCCGCGCGTGTTCGGCGGCGCGGGACTGCTTTCGCCGTCCGCGTGGTGGGACGGCCTCGCGCCGGTGCGATTCGTGAGGGCCCTGCGCAGGAGGCCGCCCGTGCGGATCTGGCTCGACATCGGCACCGCCGAGCCCGGCTGGGAGAAGACGCGCCTCCTTCGGGACGCGTTCCTCGCGCGCGGCTGGCGCGAGGGTGCCGACCTGCACTATCTCGAGGCCGAGAAGCGGGAGCACAACGAGGCCGCGTGGGCCGAGCGCGTCGGGCCGATGCTCAAGTGGCTGCTCGGGGACGGCCTGGCGGCCGGGAGGGCGGACGCGCTAGTCGGCGATCGGCGCTGAGATGTCGTCCAGCTGGCGCATGACCTGGGGGGTCAGCGCGTCCAGGAGGTCGAGTGCGCCCAGGTTCTCGCGCAGCTGCTCGACGCGGGAGGCGCCGAGGATGACGGTGCTGATGTTCGGGTTCTTGAGGCACCAGGCGACGGCGAGGCAGGGAAGGGTGGTGCCCAGGCCCTTGGCCACGGCGGCCAGCCTGGGAACGGCGGCCATCCTCTTTTCGACGCCGGGCTTCTTCAGGAGGTCCTCCCGGAGCCACTCCAGCCCGGGTACGTTGAGGCGGGTCCCCTTGGGGACGCCCTTGTTGTATTTTCCGGTCAACAGGCCGGAGGCGAGGGGGGACCAGATCGTCGTGCCGAGGCCCGGGCTCCGGTAAAGCTGGGCGTACTCCTTCTCGACGCGCGCGCGGTGGAAGAGGTTGTACTGGGGCTGCTCCATCTGCGGGTGGTGCAGGCCGAGGTGGTCGCACACCGCGTGGGCCGCCTCGATCTGGGACGCGCTCCATTCGCTGGTGCCCCAATAGAGCACTTTCCCCTGCGCGATCAGGTCGTGCATGGCCCGGCACGACTCCTCGATCGGGACGGTGGGATCCGGGCGGTGGCAGTAATAGAAGTCGAGATAGTCGACCTGGAGGCGCCGGAGGGCCTCGTGGCACGCCTCGACCACGTGCTTCCGGGAGAGGCCCTCCTCGTTGGGCCGGTCGCCCACGTTGCCGAAGAACACCTTGCTCGAGACCAGGTAGCTGCTTCGCCGCCAGCCGGATTTCTTCAGGATCGCGCCCATCACGACCTCGGCCTGCCCGTCCGCATAGGACTCCGCGTTGTCGAAGAAGTTTATCCCGGCGTCGTAGGCCGCGTGGAGGAGCTTCCTGGCGACCGGGTCGCCGATCTGCTTCCCGAAGGTGACCCACGCCCCGAAGGACAGGGCGCTCACCTTGATGCCTGATTTTCCAAGCTGTCGGTATTGCATCGTCATGGCTGGTTGGGGTTCCGGACGGGACGGAGGATGGCGCGGATTGTCCCGTTCCGCAAGGGTGGGGCGCTTGACTCACCGGCGGGGTCCGGGCACCTCTTTTCAGATGATGCCGCGCAAGGACGTGGGCCAGTCTGCGCTCCGATGAAAAACCTCTGGAACAGCGGCGACGCCGCGGGATTTCCCGGCGACATCGGGCAGCGGGTCCACACGTCCCGGCTGATCGGCAGGGAACCGTCGCTCGTGCTCCCCGGGGGTGGCAACACCTCGGTCAAGGTCGTGGAGACGAACCTTTTCGGCGACGCTGAGCCGATCCTCCACGTGAAGGGAAGCGGCTGGGACCTGGCCTCGATCGAGCCGGAGGGGTTCTCTCCCTGCAGGCTGGGCCATCTTCTCCGGCTCGCCGGCCTCGATTCGCTTTCAGACCTGCGGATGGTCGCCGAGCTCAGGGGCTGCATGACGGACCCGTCCGCCCCGACGCCCTCGGTGGAGGCCATCCTCCACGCGATCCTGCCGGCCAAGTTCGTGGACCACACCCACGCCGACGCGATCATTTCCGTGATGAACACCCCGGACGGGGAGGACCGCGTCCGCGAGATCTACGGCGACCGCCTTGTCGTCGTCCCGTACGTGATGCCCGGTTTCAGGCTGGCCCGGCTCTGCGCCAGGCTGTTCCCGGAAAGGATGTCCGCGCGCACGATCGGGGTCGCGCTGATGAACCACGGCTTGATCACCTTCGGCGAGACCGCGGAGTCCTCCTACGGCCGGATGATCGAATGCGTCACCCTTGCGGAGGAATACCTGGCGGAGCGCAACGCATGGAATGTCGAGTGGCCCGCCGCGCCCGCCCGCTTCCGCCCGTTCCGGGCCGAGCTCGCGGCCTTCCGCCGCGACCTGTCCGCGATGATGGGGGCGCCGGCCATCCTCTCGCTTCAGGGCGACGCCCAGAGCCTCGGCTTCGCGCGGCTGGCCGATGTCTCCCAGCTCTCCCAGCAGGGTCCGGCAACGCCCGACCACGTCGTCCGCACGAAGCGCGTTCCCATGGTCGGGCGCGACCTCGAGGCGTTCCGCCGGGATTATGAGGGCTATTTCAACGCCTGCGCGGGAGCCGCGGACCCGCGGCCCGGCATGCTCGATCCCGCGCCGCGCGTGATCCTCGACCGGGAATGGGGCATCGTCGCCGCCGGGGCCTCGGCCCGGGACGCGGCGATCGCCGGCGAGATCTACCTTCACACGATCGACGTCATCCTGAAGGCGACGGTGCTCGGGGGATGGAAGGCGCTGTCGCCGGCCGACATCTTCGACGTTGAATACTGGGACCTGGAGCAGGCGAAGCTGCGCCGCGCCGGCCCGGCCCCGGTTTTTTCAGGCGAGGTGGCGCTCGTGACGGGCGCCGCCTCCGGGATCGGCCGGGCCTGCGTCGACGCGTTCCTCAGGAGGGGCGCCGCCGTGGTCGGGCTGGACGTGAACCAGGACATTTCCCGAATGCACGCGCGGCCGGATTTCCGGGGGATCGTGTGCGACGTGACGGACGAGTCCGCGGTGGGCGCCGCGCTCGAGGAGGGGGTGAGGGCGTTCGGCGGACTCGACATGCTGGTGCTGAACGCGGGCATTTTCCCCGAGGGCAAGGGCATCGCGGAGCTCGGCACCGACACCTGGCGCAGGGTGATGGCCGTGAACCTGGACGCCAGCTTTNNGTCATCGGCTCCAAGAACGTCCCGGCGCCCGGGCCCGGCGCGGCGGCCTACTCGGCGTCGAAGGCGGCGGTCAACCAGCTCGCCCGGGTCGCGGCTCTCGAGTGGGGCGCCGACCGCATCCGCGTCAATTCCCTCCACCCCAACATGGTCTTCGACACGGCCCTTTGGACGAAGGAGGTGCTGGAGTCGCGGGCGCGGCACTACGGCCTCAGCGTCGAGGCCTACAGGACGGGCAATGTCCTGGGGGTCGAGGTCGCCAGCAGGGATGTCGCGGAGCTCGCCGCGGAGCTGTGCGGCCCGCTCTTCGCCAAGACGACGGGGGCCCAGATCCCCGTCGACGGCGGGAATGAGAGGGTGATTTGAAGGTCCGCGGCCGACCTTACCGGACCCTCTGGCCGGGCGCCGACGGCGCCTCGGTCGAGATCATCGACCAGACGCGCCTGCCCCACGAGTTTGTCGTCGCCCGGCTGGGATCGCTGGACGAGGCGGCCCATGCCATCCGCGCGATGCTGGTGCGCGGCGCGCCGC
>PLKS01000177.1 GCA_003140665.1 Opitutaceae bacterium | reverse complement strand
CCGACTCCACGCAGACCGGATGCAGCGCGAACACGGCGGCCGCCAGCCACGCCGCCCAGGCGGGGAAGCCGGCGCCGCCCGCCCCCGGCCGAATTCGCAGCAGCGCGAGCGCGAAGAGGCACGCGGCGGTAGCGTGCAGCCCGACGTTCAGAAGGTGGTAGCCAAGGACCGAATCGCCCCAGAGGCGGTGTTCCAGCCAGAACGCGCTGTGAAGCAATGGATAATACTGCTGGGTTGTGCCGAGCCGAAACCAGATCCTCCACAGTCCGCCCGCGCCCTGAAGCGCCGGAGCGGTGATATGCGCAGCATCATCCCATAGGATGCCGCCATTGAGCGCGGGCTGGTACGCCGCCAGGGTTACCCCGAAGATGGCCGCGACGGCGACCAGGGTCGGGAAGCGCGAGGGCGTCGGTTGGTTGGACGCAGGGACCGGATCAGCCGATTGCATACGTGTCGTCGCGGCATTGAGGTCGCAAAGAATGGGGGAGGCAATGCCTGCTCGGCGGGAAAGCGAAAAAGCCGATCGGGACAACGGAGGCGCCGCCCGGGCGCCGAATCAGGGCAGCCGTATTGCAGGCCGTGGCTCGGAGAGCCGGCCTGCTGCATACGTAATTATCACCCTCGCCTGCAGCAGGGGCTTCGCTTTGGAATCCAGCCAATGAAAGCAAAAACGAAGGCCGGAAAGGGATATAACCCCGTCGCAGCCGATTTTGCCCGAATTGCATTCGAGGCAATGACGGACTTGCAGATTGCGAGCGTTCTTGAGCGTTGGGAACTCCGCTGCCAGCAGCGGGGTTGGACCGAGGACGAAGGTTGGATCGCGGAGCCCAGGGTGGGGGCTATCGAACGCATTCTGCGCAAGGCGGCCATCGCCTCCGAAATGTAGCTCCCTCAATGGGGCCTGAATGTTGGCGGACCATGTCCGGGAAAGCCCGTCAACGCCGGGCAAGAGAAACCGCATCTAGTTCCTGATTTGCCACTGCGCGGCCACATTGCCGAGGTAAGCGGAGGAGGAGAACGTGGTGCCGTCCATCAGCCAGACATAGCGGTCCCCGGTGGTGGTATTTTCAAATACGATATCCGGCTGACCCGCTCCGGTGAAGTCCTCGGTCGCCGCGATTCGCCACTGAGTGTCCACGTTGCCAAGGTATACGGAGGAGGTGAAGGTTGTGCCGCTCATCAGCCAGACGTAGCGGTCCCCGGTCGAGGTGTTTTCCCACACGATGTCCGGCTGGCCGTCGCCCAGGAAATCACCGGTATCGGCGATTCGCCACTGCAGGCCCATGACGCCGAGCGAGACGCTTGATGCGTAGCTCGTGCCATTCATCAACCAGATCAGGCGTTCGCCGGTCGAGGTGTTCTGCCAGAGGATGTCGGCGCTGCCATCGCCGTTGAAATCGCCGACGGCGGCGATGGACCATTCGGTCGGAATAATTCCCAGCGACACGGTCGAAACGTAGGTGGCGCCGTCCATCACCCAGATCAGGCGTTCGCCGGTCGAGGTGTTCTGCCAGAGGATGTCGGGGCTTCCGTCGCCGCTGAAGTCGCCGGTCGCGGCGATCTGCCACTGCGTGGAAACGTTCCTGTGCTCATCCGCATCAGCCTGATTCCGTGGAGAAGCCGCGCGCATCACAAAAAATCGCGAAAGGCTCATCTGGGAAGGCAAGGAACCAGAACGAAAGGGCCGGAGCTTGCTCCAAGGCGTAACAATTGAGGAGCCGAATGAGGAATGATTCTAGACTGGACGGAGTTTAAATCGAATGGCAGCCCAAAAAAGTCTATCGCTAAACCGCCTAGATCTAGGCGGTTAGGAAATCAAGATGGACGAACCCGAGGCCCGGCTTGGGGCGGCTGGCCACGTCACCGTCACTTCCGGCGGCAACAGCAGCAGCGAGCGGCAGTGGGCCGGGGCGCCGTCGGCATGGGCGATTGAGCGCGGCTTATAGCGCCTTCGCAGGGACTGGATTCTTCTTGGGTTTCGCCATGAGGGCGGAGTTCAGGGGACGCGCTCCATCGTGGGAAGGTCCGCCTCGGTTTCGGCCATGCGCGGGGCGTCGAAGAGGATCCGCACCTGGCCGACCACGGCGGTGGAGAGCGGCAGGGAAAGGACGACCTTCGTTCCGCCGTCCAGGACCCCCTTCCCAGCCGCCAGCGGGGTCGACCAGGAATAGGCACGGGGACGATGTCCGGGATTGGCGAACGCCAGCCTGATCGGGCGCTCGTCGAAGGTCTTGACGATGAGGTCGAACAGCACGGCGTTGCCCGCTACCGTCCGGCGCTGGCGGTAGAAGATGGGCTCGGGCGTTTCTCCGGCGTCCAGGGAGCGGTAGGCCGCCAGGCTGTAGGGGCTGGCCTCGTTGCCATCAAACAGCCAGACCCGGGCCGCCACGCGGCCCTCCCGCCCGACGAAGCGCTCGGCCGGCGCGATCAGCCAGCCCTTCTTTCCGGCCAGGAGCTCCTCGGCCGTGCCGAGGCCCGGGTCGGGTTCGAAGACGACCGAGCGCCGCGGCGATTGCCGGTAGAAGGCCGCGATCGGCCGCTCCTCGGCCAGCGCGAGGCGGTAGGGATCCGCGGGGTGGTCGAGCTGGGCCGACCACGCCCGCCAGCCCGACTCGACGAAATACCCCACGTGCCTCTCCGGGCGCACCACGCTCTGCCAGCCGGCCTGGCCGGTGTGCATCGTCACCCGCCAGCCGACGTCGAGCGAGGCCGCCAGGACGACCGCCCACAGGCCGGTCCGCCAGGGCCGCCCGAGCTGCTCGATCCCCCAGGCCGAGACGATCGCCACCCAGGGAGCGACCAGCACGAAGTACCGGAACCCGAAGGGATGCCACTGCTGCATGACATAGAAGAACAGGAGGAAAAGGACGACCCCCGTGCTCCAGACGAGCGCCACGCTCCGGCGGCCCCTCCACCACACCCCCAGCGCCAGGAGCGAGCCGCCGGCGAAGAGCAGCAGGTTCACGGTGCCGAACGAGGTCGCGTCGGCGTCGGGCTCGTCCCGCTTCAGGATGTCCTCGAGCACGGTCCGCCGGTCGAGGTCGTGGAGGGTGTAGCGGTCGTCCGCCGGCAGCCGGCGGACGATCGCCATTCCCGCAGCCCTCGACAGACCGCGCAGCCCCAGGGGCTGCGACTGGGGCTCAAAGTTCTGGGCCACGCCGGAGGCCAGGTTCCATTCCACCTTGTGCAGCTGGCCGGAAATGGAATCGAAGCCCTGGTGGTGGCGCCTCACCCATTCCGTCGGGCCGAGCGCGCTCCCGTAGGCCCGCCAGTTGCGCCAGAAACCCGGCAGGGCGAAGAGAGCGATCCCCAGGGCGGCCGCGACAAGCGTGGTCCGCCACTGCGGCCAGGGGAGGCGGTGGCGCCGGGCCAGCATGACGACCCAGAAGACGGCACTCGGCGCCAGGTAGAAGAGCGTGCCCTTGGCGCCGAGCGCCAGACCGGCGCCCAGGCCGCCGAGGATCGAGGCCTCCCCGCGGCGCAGGCCCGCCAGCCAGAGGTAGAACGAGACCGCGAAGATCCCGGTCGTGAAGAGGTCGGTCTGCGCGGCCGTGAACTGGACGACGACATTGGCCATGCCCAAGAGGAGGCATCCCGCCAGGATCGAGGTGGCCCGCCCGAGCCCGGACTGGCGGGCCATCCCGACCGTCGCCCCCACCGCCATGATGCCCCCCAGGGCCTGGGGGACGACCGCGAGCCGGAACCCCTCCCGCGCGCCGCCGACGAACCAGGCCATGACGATGTCCGGCAGGACGGCGACGAAGTTCAGGCGGGCGTCGGGGGACCCCAGCATCCGGATGCGGCCGTCCTGGAGCCAATGCCCGATGCGGGGGAGATGGTAGGTGAGGGCGTCCAGGACCGCCGGCTCCGCCGTGGCCGCGATCACGGCCAGGCCCCCCAGGAGGACCATCAGCCCGACGCCGAGCAGGCGGGCCCTCCCGGAGGCATTGAAGAATTTCCGGGCTTCGCTGGCGTTTTCCCGGAGGTCCGCCTGGTCCGTGGCGCGATGGGGCCGCCGCACGAACAGCAGGAGCCCCAGGACGGCGCCGTGGAAAAGAAGGAACCCCACCGGTCCGAAGCCTCCCGTCATCCCCAGGATGACCCCGGCCCCCGCCACCAGGGCCACCAGCGACCAGCACCAGGCGAGGGCGGCCTCGAGCCAGCCATTGCGGCTGTTCCCGGCTGCGCAGACCACGAGCCAGGCGGCAACAGCGGTCAGGACGGCGTCGGTGAAGAAGATCTCGGGCACGGGATGGCGTCGGGTTCGGGAAATCCGGCGCCGCAGGGGTCAGGTCGCGGTGAGCGCCTCTTTTCCCGGGACCCTCCGGTCGACGAAGGTCTGGTCCATCAGCGTCCCGATGGAGTCCGGGCGGGTGGCCTCGATCAGGATCTGGTACCCGAACATCCGCGGCCAGGCGCGGGCCAGGAGGGAGGAGGTTCGATCCATGAGCCGGAGGAGGCCGGAATGCCCGCGGCTCAAGTCCTCGATCGGCGGCCCGAAGCACCGCGCCGAGTCGATCCGGAAGCCGGCGTCGCGCAGCAGGCGCTGGAACGAGGGGACGGTGAAGAGCCGGGTGTGGGTGAGGTCGAGGATGCCCCGGCGGCCGTAGTTGAAGAGCCCGAGGAACAGCATGGCGCGGATGGGCCAGAACGCTATGTTGCCGGTGCTAGCGTAGAGCTTCCCGCCGGGCTTCATGACGGCGAAGATCTGTCGGGCGGCGCGCTCGGGCACCTTCATGTGCTCGAGGACATCGAGGGCGAAGACGGCGTCGAAGCGCCGTCCGCCCAGTCGCGCCGGCCAGTCCCCGTCCAGGTCGGCGGCGATCCTCGCCATGTTGGGATGGACCTTCGCCTCCTCTCCCGCGGCGTCGCCGACGGAGATGTTCTGGTCGACGCTGACCATCCGGACGCCGCGGTCGGCATGCGCCCGGCCCACGGCCGAGCCGTCGCCCCCCCCCACGTCCAGGGCCTCCGATCCGGCGGCCAGCGGCAGTTGCCGCACATGGTGGTGCAGGCTCGTCGGCGATTCCTTGATCGTGTACTTCCGGGCGCGGTTGGGGATGTCAAACTTTGGCCCGTAGAAGATCTCCAGCTGCATCAGCCGGTACTGGGTGGCAGCGATCATGCAGGCCCAGGCGTACCGGAGGCCGTTCACCCGGCAGATCTCGTCGCCGTAGAAGGTCGGGATCGCCACCTCCCGGATGGCCAGCCCCGCGGCGGTGAACTGGATGATGATGTCCGAGTCGAAGTCGAAGCCGCGGCTGTTGAGCTCGAAGGGGACCTTCTTGAGCGCCGCGGTCCGGTAGGAGCGGTAGCCGCTGTGCATCTCGCTCAGGCGGGCCCCGATGATCCGGTTCTGGGCCCGGGTGAGGATGCGGTTGCCGACGAACTTGTAGAGGGGCATGCCGCCCTTGAGGGCCCCCCAGCGGGTCATGAAGCGGCTGCCGTAGACGGCGTCCGCACCCTGCGGCCCGGAATATTCCGCCAGGATGTCGGGGAGGAACTCGGGCGCATACTGGCCGTCGCCGTGCAGGAGGACGACGATGTCGAAGTCCTGCGCGATCGCATAGAGGAAGCCCAGGCGCTGGTTGCCGCCATAGCCCTGGTTGTAGGGCGTCCGGAAGATCCGGAGCGGGACCCCGGCATGGGTCCATTCCGCGGCCACCGCGCGCTGCACCGTGCCGTCCTGCGAGCTGTCGTCGATGACGAAGACCTCGGCAAGCTTGCCCGAGACCCAGTCGGGAATCCGCCCCAGGACCTCCTCGATGTGCCGCTCGGCATTGTAGCAGACGATGAACACCGCCACCCGGTTCTCCGCCAGGGTCTGCGTGGCCAGGCGGACGACGTCGTCCGGGCAGGTTCTGGGGGGCAGCATTCCCCTAGCGTGGCCCAAATCCCCGGTCGTTCAATCAGGGAGTGCGCGCGCCGGCCGGGGCCGGCACCGCCCAGCCCTTGAGCTCGATCCGGAGCAGCGGAGGAAAGAGGTCCCTCGAGGCAGCAGGCGCCCGGCCGCCATTCAAATTGCGATCGGAACCCTACCGCGGCCAGAGCCACCCAAACGTCACCGCGGTGATCGCGCCATAGATCAGCCCGTCGATCGTTATCTTGATCGTCGTCAGCCATGAGCGGCGGTACCAGATCGACATCTGCCAAAGGGCGGCCGTATAGCCGAGGAACGAGGTCACTCCGGCGAACCGAAAGATGCTCTTGTGGCTGGCGACGGCCGATAGCGCGTGGCAGGAGACATACGCGGCGAAGAAGCTGACCACGATCAAATAGAGAAACCAAAGTGCCAGGCTTTTCCCCACGCTCATCATGCCGTTTGGCATCACGGTGAGCATCATGACCGGCCCCTTCTTCAGTTTCTCGCGGAACTCCGGCGTCCTCATCTCGGCCGAACCGGAACAATCGGGCACCATGTAGTCGCCCGGCGGGAGTCCGAAGGGGCGCAGCGCATCCATAACCCTATCCTCATCCGGCAACTTGGAGTAATCGCTTCTGTGCCACCATTGGAGCGCCATGTGAACCATCGAACTGGCGACGAACACAAACACCGACGACAGCAGGATGGGGAGCCAGAGTGAATGCAGGACAGTCATGGGGATCTCCTATGGATCTGGGGTGGATCGGGAACGCGATCGACCATGGCAAGCCTTCCGCCGTCCGTCAACGGCGATGCGCCCTGATCGCGATCCCGAAGGAATGCCGATTCGATCAGGATCAAGTTGCAGGGGATGAACCGTGCGGGGATTTTATCGATTCGCGGTTGCCGCATAAAACGCGGCCGAGGCCCTCACCGCGTGGCCGGATCGAATGACAATGGCACCTCGAACAGCTTCGTCCTGGGAGACCCCTTCTCAAGGCGCGGCAGGAACAGCCACCCGTCAAGGGCCCGGCGGATCTCACGTTCGACCCGGACGTCGGGCGCCGGGAAAAGTTCGACGGAGTCGACTTCCCCCGTCTCCGTTACGGCGAACTTGGCGCTGATCATGGAAGGAAGGCTCTGCCGACTCGCGCCCGCCGGAAGTTCAGGCCGAAATCGAAGGTAGGGCGCGGCGGGCCTGTCCGAATATGGATACTTCTTCCGGTACCGCTCCAAGATCGCCTCACGTGCGATCATCTCCCCGCGGCGAAAATAGAGGGCCTCGAGCTCGCTCAGATCCGAGCGGATTTTCGTCGCGGGTTGGCTTTTATTTTTTGTGCTTGTCGTCCTGCAACTAGATTATCGAACCTCATAAACTTCTGCCAAAGCAACAGGGTCGCCAGATTCCGGGTC
>PLKS01000058.1 GCA_003140665.1 Opitutaceae bacterium | reverse complement strand
TGGTCGGCCGCAAGGTCTGGCGGCCGATCCACAGGGCGGCGATTCCGATCATCGCCGATTCCGCCGTGGACCCGAAGTTCGGCACCGGCGCCCTCAAGATCACTCCCGCCCACGACAAGCTGGACTTCGAGATAGGCATGCGGCACGCCCTCCCGGTCCTTGATATCCTGAACGCCGACGCGACACTCAACCAGCTTGCCGGAAAGGAACTCGCTGGCTTGGAGCGTTTTGCGGCGCGAAAGAAGGCCGTTGAGCTCCTCGCGGCCTCCGGGGCCCTCCTGGGGGAGGAGGCCTATCCGCACAACGTCGTGTACTCCGAGCGCAAGGACGTGCCGATCGAGCCCCGGCTCACATGGCAGTGGTGGCTGCGCTATCCGCGTGTCGAGGAGGCCAAGTCGGCGGTCCGGGACGGTCTCATTCGCTTCCACCCCGAGCGGTGGGCCAAGGTATACCTTCACTGGCTCGAGAACATCCAGGACTGGTGCATCAGCCGCCAGCTGTGGTGGGGTCATCGGATTCCGGTCTGGTACCGGAAGGGGATCGACCGGGACACCCTCACCGAGGCCGACCTGTCGGACCCGGCAAAGGTCCATGTCTCGATCGACGGGCCGCCCGATGCCGCCAACTGGGTCCAGGAGGACGACGTGCTCGACACATGGGCGTCCTCGTGGATCTGGCCCCTTGCCACGATGGGCTGGCCCGATCGCGGCCAGATGGCGAAGGCCGGCTTCGATTACTTCTACCCCACGAGCGCCCTGGTGACCGCCCCGGACATCATATTCTTCTGGGTGGCCCGAATGATCATGGCCGGCCTCGAGTTCGCGCGCCCCGGCGAGTCGGCCGCCAGGCGGATCCCCTTCCGCGACGTCTACTTCACGGGGATCATCAGGGATGCGCAGGGACGCAAGATGTCCAAGAGCCTTGGAAACTCGCCGGATCCCCTCGACCTGATCGAGGCGTACGGCGCGGACGGCCTCAGGTTCGGGATCGTCTCGATAGCGCCGCAGGGGCAGGACATCCATTTCCAGGATGGGCGGGTGGAGGGGGGGAAGAACCTCTGCAACAAGCTGTGGAACGCCTGCCGGTTCCGCCAGATGAGCGGTCCGTCCGGCGACAATTCGTCCCCCGGGGCTATCCTCGGGCGGATGGATCCCGCGAAGTTCGACGCCGACGACCACGCCATCATCGAGCGGCTGCTCGCGGCCACGCGCGAGGTCGACCGCTGCTTCCGCGGGTTCGAGTTCAGCGCGGCGACCCAGGCGCTCTACGGGTTTTTCTGGACCGATTTCTGCGACTGGTACGTCGAGGTTTCAAAGGCAAAGCTCCAGGCGGAGGACACCCGGGCCACCTGCCTCGCCCTCCAGGACCTGGTCCTCCGGCAGACGCTGCTGCTGCTTCACCCATTCATGCCCTTCATCACGGAGGAGCTCTGGTCCCAGCTGGGCTATGCCGGCGCGGACCGCGGATTCATCGAGGACGCGAGGATCGAGGACGCGTCCGGCCTCGCGGCCGCGCTGGGGGCGCGGGGCGCGAGGCCCGACCGGGCCCAGGCGGCGTCCGTGGAGCGGATGAAGGCGTTCATCTCCCAGGCGCGCGCGCTCAAGGCGGAGCGCGGCGTCGCGAGCCGCCGCGATGTGCGCTTCCTGGTCAAGGCGGACGACGCGGCGTGGTCGACGATCGAGGCAAACCTCGCGAAGCTCCTTCGCATGGCAGGCGCCGCCGAGATCGCCCGGAGGGACGGCATCGACGGGGTTTCCGCGGCCCTGACCCCCCTGGGCACGCTGGCCCTGGATCTCGCCGCCTCGGCTGACTCCGGCGCCGAGAGGCTCCGGCTCAACAAGGAGCTCGATGCGCTGGCGAAGCACATCGCGGCCACGCTGGCGCGCCTCTCAAACGAGTCCTTCGTCGCCAAGGCCCCGCCGGCGGTCCTCGACGGGGCGAGGAGGCAGCTTGCCGAGCAGCAGGCGAAGCACGCCGAGCTTGTTCGCCTGCTCCAATCGCTCGGCTGAGCAACGTCGGCCCATGGCAGCCCCGCCCCGCATCCTTGCCTTCGCAGCCAGCGCCCGGCGCGAATCGCTCAACCGGAGATTCCTCGCGCTCGCCGTCGTCGCGGTGAAGGAGGCGGGAGGCGAGGTCACGCTTCTCGACCTCAACGATTTCGCCATGCCGCTCTATCATGGCGACCTCGAGGACGCGCAGGGCCTGCCGGAAAATGCCGTGAGGCTCATCGGGCTCATCGGGAAGCACCACGCCCTCCTCGTCGCGTCGCCCGAGTACAACTCGATGTTCACACCCCTGCTGAAGAACACCGTCGACTGGTGCACGCGGGCGGACGACAATCCCTTCGAGGGCAAGGTCGCCGCGGTGATCTCGGCGTCGCCCGGCATCTACGGGGGTGTCCGTTCGCTCCAGCTGGCGCAGCAGCTGTTCCTCAAGCTCGGGTGCCATGTCGTGCCGGGGCAATGCACGCTTCCCCATGCCGACAAGGCCTTCGATTCGCAGGGCAGCCCGACGGATCCTAGCACGGCGAAGTCCGTGCAGACGATGGCTGTCAAGCTCGTGCGGACGGCAAGCCGTATGGGGGCCTGAGGCCGCCTCCCGGCCGATGCGGTCCGCGCTCGGGACAAGCCAGTACAGGGAACAGAAGCCCCCGACGCAAGGCGTTTGGTCGCCGCCCCGGCGCCAGCCAAGAACCGGCTTGCGGCACCGGTTGCCGTCGGCACCTTCTTTGGGACGCATGAAGAAAGCCCTCATCACCGGCATTACCGGCCAGGACGGCTCGTACCTTGCCGAGCTCCTGCTCGAGAAGGGCTACGAGGTGCATGGCGTCATCCGCCGCGCCTCGACGTTCAACACGAGCCGGATCGACCACCTTTACAGCGATCCCCATGTGAACGGCGTCAGGCTGTTCCTGCACTACGGGGACCTCGCCGACTCGGTGCAGATGGTGAAGCTTCTCTACGAGCTCCAGCCCGACGAGATCTACAACCTCGGGGCGCAGTCCCACGTCCGCGTCTCGTTCGACATCCCGGAATACACCGGGGACGTGGACGGGCTCGGCGCCCAGCGGATACTCGAGGCGATCCGGGAGGCCGGGCTCGTCAAGAAGGTGCGCTATTACCAAGCCTCGTCCTCCGAGATGTACGGCAAGGTGCAGCAGGTGCCGCAGACCGAGTCGACCCCGTTCTGGCCGCGCTCGCCGTACGGATGCGCGAAGGCCTACGCCTACCACCTAACCGTAAACTACCGCGAGAGCTACAACATACACGCCAGCAACGGAATCCTCTTCAACCACGAGTCCCCGCGCCGCGGCGAGACCTTCGTCACGCGCAAGATCACCCGGGCGGCGACCCGGATCAAGGTGGGCCTCCAGAATTCGCTCTATCTGGGCAACCTCGAGGCGCAGAGGGACTGGGGCTACGCCAAAGAGTACGTGGAGATGATGTGGCTCATGCTCCAGCAGGACAAGCCGGACGACTACGTGGTCGCGACGAACGAGACCCACAGCGTCAGGGACTTCTGCAGGCAGGCGTTCGGGCTGCTCGATCTCGACTGGGAAAAGTACGTCCGCCACGACGCGCGCTACGAGCGCCCGGCCGAGGTCGACCTGCTGATCGGGGACGCGGCTAAGGCGGCCCGGCAGCTGGGCTGGAAACCGAAGGTGCGCTTCAAGGAGCTGGTGAAGATCATGGTCGACCACGACCTCGATCTCGCAAAGCGCGAGTCGCAGATCTCGAAGCTGCCGAATCCGTGACCAAGCTCTTCATCGCGGGCCACCAGGGGATGGTGGGCTCGGCCCTCGTCCGCCGGCTCAAGCAGGAGCCCGGCTTCGAGCTGCTCCTGAGGGACCGGGTCCAGCTTGATCTCGCGAGCCAGTCGGCCGTCGAGGTGTTCCTGGCCGCCGAGAAACCCGACGTCGCCATCATCGCGGCGGCAAAGGTCGGCGGCATCCACGCGAACAGCTCCTTTCCCGCGGAATTTCTCCACGACAACCTCGCCATCGCCTCGGCCACGATCCATGGCGCGTGGAAGGCCGGGGTGAGGCGGCTCCTGTTTCTCGGCAGCTCCTGCATCTACCCCAAGCACGCGGCGCAGCCGATGACCGAGGATTGCCTCCTGACCGGCGCCCTTGAGCCGACGAACGAGGCCTACGCCATCGCAAAGATCGCGGGCCTGAAGCTCTGCCAGTTCTACCGCAGGGAACATGGCGTCCTTTTCCACTCGGTAATGCCGACGAACCTCTACGGGCCGGGCGACAACTACCATCCCCAGAACTCCCACGTGCTGCCCGCGCTCATCCGCCGGTTCCACGAGGCGAGGGAATCCGGGGCCGCGGAGGTGGCGGCGTGGGGCACGGGGGCGCCGAGGAGGGAATTCCTCCACGTGGACGACCTGGCCGATGCCTGCGCCTTCCTCCTGGGGCGCGATGAACCCCCGGATTGGATCAACGTGGGGACGGGAACCGACGTCACGATCCGGGAGCTCACGGAGATGGTGGCGCAGGCGACCGGGTACAAGGGCCGGGTGTCATGGGACGCCACGAAGCCCGACGGGACGCCTCGCAAGCTTCTGGACGTCTCCAGGATGTCGGCGCTTGGCTGGAAGGCGCGCACCGGGCTGAAGGCGGGAATCGAGGCCACCTACCTCAGCTTCCTCGGCGAGAAGAAGTCCGGCAAGCTGCGCGAATAGACCCCCCGAACCGTGGCCGAGGGCATTTCAAAGATTCCGGCCGACGCCGAGGACACCGGCCCCAAGAAATCCTTCTGGGGACACCTGAACGACCTGCGGGCCGCCCTGATCCGATCCGTGGTCGTGATCGGCATCGCCCTGGTCGTCTGCCTGTTCCTCTCGCCGTGGATCGTGCGGGTGCTCATGTACCCCCTCGAGAGGATGCACATGTTCGACAGGCCGAGGCCCACCGTGACCCTCCAGATCGGCGACACCAAGCTCGGCCCGTTCGAGGTCACCCGCGAAAATTTCCCCGGGCTGCCCCCGGGCGACGCCCCCAACGTCGTCTTTCGCGTGGGCACCGCCACCGTGGGGAAGGAGCAGGTCGCCACCCTGACCATCGATCCCGCCGCCAAGCCGGCGGAAACCTCCGGGATCCGGCTGCACAACTTCAGCCCGACCGAGGGCTTCATGGTGGCCTTCCATGTCGCCATCTACGCGGCGCTGGCCGTCTCGTCGCCGTTCTGGATATTCTTCATGGGTGGATTCATCCTGCCCGCGCTCAACCTGAAGGAGCGGAGCGTGATCTTCAGCTGGCTCGGATGGTCGTGCGTCCTCTTCCTGGCGGGCGTGCTGTCCACCTACTTCGTCCTCCTGCCGGTGGCCCTGCGGGCCTCCGTCCAGTATTCCCAGCTCCTCGGGTTCTCCTCGCAGGACTGGCGGGCGGACGAGTACATCAACTTTGTCTGCAAGTTCATCTTTGGGATGGGGCTGGGATTCCAGTTCCCGCTGGTGGTGCTTTTCCTGGTCAAGATCGGCGTCCTGACCCACGCCCACCTCACCAAGTACCGGCGGCACGTCGCGGTCCTGTCGCTCATCCTGGGCGCGGTCCTGACAACCCCGGAGGTGGTGACGCAGGTCGCGATGGCGATCCCGCTCTATCTTCTCTACGAGGTCTGCATCTGGATCGCCTGGTACTGGGAGCGCAAGAAGCTCAGGGCCGAGGGCGGGGCGCCGGCCTGAGTTCTCGCGCCGATGCCCGAGTCCTGACGTTTCTTGACGCCCTTCGAACACACGCTCCTGCTGCTGCTGCTCATCGCGAGCCTGAGCGTCGTCGGGCGCTGGCTGCCCTGGCCGCAGCTCATCACCTACCTCTTCGGGGGGGTCGGCGCCGCGTTCCTGCCCGGCTTTCCCCGGTTCGACCTCGACCCCGGCTTCTTCTTCCTCTGCTTCCTGCCGCCGCTCCTCTTTTCCGACGGATGGCTCATGCCCCTGCGCGAGCTCGTCCGCGCCAAGCGGCCCATCCTCCTTCTCGCGATCGGGCTCGTGGCTTTCACCACCCTGACCGTCGGGCTTGTGGCGCACCTCCTGGTCCCGGGCCTGCCGCTCGCCATGGCGTTCGCCCTGGGCGCCATCGTCTCCCCCACCGACGCCGTGTCCGTCAACGCCGTCACCGAGCGCCTCAAGGTTCCCGCCCGCCTCACCACGATCCTCAACGGGGAGAGCCTCCTGAACGACGCCACCGGCCTTGTCGGGTTCAAGTTCGCGCTCGCGGCGGTCATCGCCGGCACCTTTTCGCTGGAACGTATGGCGCTCGAGTTTTCCCTCCTCTCCCTGGGAGGCTTCGCGATCGGCCTCGGGGTCGGCTACGGCATCGGGCGGCTGAGGGACCTCCTGCGCCGCCTTAACTCGAGCGACACCGAGATCGAGGTCACGCTTTCCCTGATGACGCCGTACGCCGCGTACCTCCTCGCCGAACATTGCAGCGTCTCCGGCGTTCTCTCGGTGGTGGCCGCGGGCCTCTATTCGGGCTGGCGCGACCCCGTGCGCATGGACGCGGAGACGCGCCGGGAGGCGTATGACGTCTGGTCCCTCCTGCTTTTCTGGCTCAATGGCATCGCGTTTGTCCTCCTCGGCCTTCAGTTCCCAACCGTGCTGGCGGCCGTGAGCCACCACTTCACGGTCCTCCATCTCCTCGGCCTCACCGCGGCCATCACGGGAACGGTCATGGCGGCCCGCATCGCCTGGGTCTTCCCCGGCGCCTACGTGCCCTTCCTGTTCCCGGCGGTGCGCGCGAGGGAGAAGCCGCCGAGCCGGGCGGCCGTGTTCGTGACGAGCTGGGCCGGCATGCGGGGCACCGTGACCCTCGCCGCCGCGCTGTCCGTCCCCCTGTTTCTTCCGGACGGCTCGCCCTTCCCCGGCCGCGACATCGTCATCTTCCTCGCGTTCGGGGTGATCGCCGCGACCCTCCTCGTGCAGGGCACCACGCTCGAGGGGCTCATTCGCCGGCTGGGCCTTCGCGAGGACGAGAACCGCCCCAAGGAGGAGCGCCTCGCGCGCATGACCGCGGTCGAGGCCGGCCTGCAGGCCCTGCGGGTTGAGCAGCCCCTGGCCGTCCTGCCCGACCAGAGCGCGGCGCTGGGCGTGGTGATCTCGGAGTACGAGCAGCGGCTCGCGGTCCTCACGGCCGAGGGGGAAGACCGCAGGAGCGCCCGCCGGCGCCGGACCGAGGGCCACCGCTTCCGCATGGCCGCGCTCAAGGCCGAGCGCCGGGCGCTGGACGGGCTATGGCGGAGCGGGGCCATCATCGACGAGGTCCACCGCCCGCTCCAGCAGCTCCTCGACTACGAGGAGTCCCTGCTCCGGGGCTCGGCGCCCTACGACCAGGAATGACTTATATGTTCACAGCCTTCATGCCTTGGGCGGGATAGCGCTCGCCGGAGGCGGAGCCCGCGGGCATGGCGTCGTCGATCTGCCTCAGGTCGTCGGGCGTCAGGCGCACCTTGAGCGCCCCGAGATTCTCATCGAGGTAGCGCATCTGCTTCGTGCCCGGGATCGGGACGACGTCGTTCCCCTGGGCGATCACCCAGGCAAGGGCCAGCTGGCCCGGCATGCATCCCTTGGCCTTCGCAAGGGCCTCGATCCTCTTCACCAGGTCCAGGTTCTTCTGGAAATTCGCGCCCTGAAACCGTGGCGAGTTGCGCCGGTAGTCGTCGGCCGGCAGGTCCTCCAACGTCCTGAACTGGCCGGTCAGGAAGCCCCTGCCCAGCGGGCTGTAGGCGACGAACCCGATGCCCAGCTCCCGCGCCACCCCGAGTATCTCGTCCTCAGGGTCACGGCTCCAGAGCGAATATTCGGTCTGCAGCGCCGCGATGGGATGCACGGACGCCGCCCGGCGAAGGGTGGCGGGAGCGGCCTCGGAAAGCCCGAGGTGGCGGACCTTCCCGGCCCTGACAAGCGCAGCCATCTCGCCGACGGTCTCCTCTATGGGAACCTTGGGGTCGACGCGGTGCTGGTAATAGAGGTCGATCACGTCGACCTTCAGTCGGGCGAGGCTCGCCTCGCAGCATTCCCTCACGTAACGAGGGTCGCCGCGCACGCCGAGGAATTCCCCTCCGGTCCCCCGGACGTTGCCGAACTTCGTCGCGAGCACCACCTTGCCGCGGCGCCCGGCGATCGCCTTGCCGACGAGGACCTCATTGCGGCCGATGCCGTACATGTCGGCTGTGTCGAGGAAGCTGCCGCCCTCGTCGAGGTACCGCTGGATCACGCGGATCGACTCCCCGTCGTCCGCCCGGGACGGGTCGTAAAATTCGCTCATCCCCATGCATCCGAGCCCGATGGCCGAGACGCGGAGGCCCCCGTTGCCCAGTGTGTGTTCGATCATCATCGCCTGTTCGTGGCGGCCACATCTATCGCACAGCCCTTGCGGCCCGCAAGCGAGTCGTCGGCTTTCGCATGTTTCCCGGCCGGTTGTCCGCTTGCGGTCGGGCCCTTAAGGGTTTCTATTCGACCCCCCACCACCATGATCTCCCCCGAGACCCTAAACCAGATCGAGAACATCAAGAAGCGCGCCGGCCATCTGTGGAGGTTTCTTTGACGTCGACCAGAAGCGCAGGGAGATCGAGGCCCTTGAGGCCCAGATGGGGGAGCCGGGATTCTGGGACAACATCGAGCGCGCCCAGAAGCACATCGGGAAGCTGAACGTGCTCAAGCGGGCCGTCCTGCCCGTGATCGCCTTCCACAAGAAGGTGGAGGACGCCGGCGTCATGGCCGAGCTCGTCGAGGCTTCGGCGCAGGCCGAGCGGGAGGGCCACGAGAAGGAGCTGGACCAGACCGTGTCGGCGCTCGCGGAGGAGCTCGACAGGCTCGAGATCGCGTCATTCCTGACCGGCCAGTTCGACGGCAACAACGCGATCCTTTCCCTTCAGGCCGGAGCGGGCGGGACCGAGTCCTGCGACTGGGCGGAGATGCTCCTGCGGATGTACACCCGCTGGGCGGAGCGGCGGGGGTTCGAGGTCGAGGTCCAGGATGTCCAGTCGGGCGACCAGGCGGGCATCACCAAGGCGACGCTCGTGCTCAAGGGGGAGAACGCCTACGGGTACGCCAAGGCCGAGCGGGGCGTGCACCGGCTCGTGCGGATCAGCCCCTTCGACTCGAACAAGCGCAGGCACACGTCGTTCTGCGCGGTGGACGTGATCGCCGAGGTCGACGAGGACATCGACATCGAGATCCCGGAGAGCGAGATCCGCGTCGACGTGTACCGCTCGTCCGGCAAGGGCGGCCAGGGCGTCAACACCACGGACTCCGCCGTCCGCGTCACCCACCTGCCCACCGGCATCGTCGTCGTCTGCCAGAACGAGCGCTCGCAGATCAAGAACCGCGCGAGCGCGATGAGCGTCCTGAAGGCGAGGCTCTACGAGAAGAGGCTCGACGAGCAGCGCAGCGAGATGGAGCGTTTCTACGGCGAGAAGGGCGAGATCGGGTGGGGGAGCCAGATCCGCAGCTACGTGCTGCAGCCCTACCAGATGGTCAAGGACCTGCGCACGGGCTACAGCACGAGCGACACGCAGGGCGTCCTCGGCGGCGAGCTCGACGGATTCGTCACGGCATGGCTGCGCGCGGGCTGTCCCCGGCACCGGAACAAGGACATCGTGATCGAGGACTGACGGAGGCCGGATGCCCAACCTTTCATACGAGACGCTCAGGTCCGCCTTCGCCGAGCAGCCGCTCTTCGAGGAAAAGACGTGGCGGCTGTCGCCCGACGCCTGGCCCATCCTGCCGGAGCAGGCGCTGGAGCTGGAGGCGATCGGCGCGGCGTCCCTTGAGTTTCACCAGGCGCTTGAGACGCTCTACCTGCGCTCCGTCGCCGGGAAGAACCTCCTTCGCAACAAGCCGCTCACGGCGCCCTGGGTCACCGACTACCTGGACCGGGGAAAGCCCGAGAGGCTGATCGCCCACGCGCGCGACCCCAGGAACCGCGGCATGTTCCCGACCGTGCTTCGGCCCGACCTGCTCCTGACCGCCGAGGGCTTCGTGATGACCGAGCTCGACTCGGTGCCGGGGGGAATCGGGCTGACGGCGTTCCTCAACCGCCTCTACAGGGAGAGCGTGGGGATCGTCGGCGCCGACGACGCGATGATCCGGAACTTCCACGCGTCGCTCGTCGCGCTCAGGCCCGACATCCGCAATCCCCTCATCGCGCTCGTCGTGAGCGACGAGGCGGCGACGTACCGCCCCGAGATGCAGTGGCTTGCGCGGCAGATGCAGATCGCGGGACACCGCGTGTTCTGCATGCGGCCGGAGGACCTCTTCCCGCTCGGGGGGGCCCTATTCTTCGACGTCGAGGGCAACCCGGAGAAGATCGACATCATCTACCGCTTCTTCGAGATGTTCGACCTCCCGAGCATCCGGACCGCCCCGTTTATCTTCGAGGCGTGGGCCTCGGGAGAGGTCGCGATCACGCCGCCGATGCGGGCGTTTCAGGAGGAGAAGCTCGCGTTCGCGCTGTTTCATCACCGCCTCCTCCAGGAGTACTGGGCGGAGGCCGTGGGTGCCCGCTCCCTGAAGCTCCTCAAGTCGCTCATTCCCGCCTCATGGGTGATGGATCCGGCGCCGCTGCCCCCAGGCGCCGTCCTGGACGGCCCCAAGGTGGGTGGGCGCGCGCTGGGCGACTGGCGCGACCTCATCGCGGCGTCCCAGAAGGAGCGCGACCTCATCATCAAGATCAGCGGCTTCCACGAGACGGCCTGGGGGGCGAGGAGCGTGGTGCTGGGGAGCGACTGCTCGCGCGAGGAGTGGCAGCGGGGCGTCGAGCGCGCGCTCGAGCTCGCGCCCACCAACCTCCACGTGCTCCAGGCCTACATGAAGCCGCGCCGGGTCCGCCACAGCCTCTACGGGAACGAGGCGCCCCACGAGGCGCACGAGGTCGACGGCCGCCTCAGGCTGTGCCCCTACTATTTCGTCGCGGGGGGCAACGCGCGCCTGTCGGGCGGCCTCGCCACGTTCTGCCCGCCCGACAAGAAGATCATCCACGGAATGCAGGACGCAGCCCTGCTTCCGGTCCTCATCCGCCCTGCCTGACCGGGAGGCGTCCTCCCGGCTCAGCTCTTGGGCGACTGGGCCTCGATGTCGGCCAGGTGCTTCTCGACCTCGTTTTCCTTGGTGACCAGGTCCTGCTCCACCTTCACGCGGTCGTTGCTGTTGATGATGCTGAAGCTTGAGGCGTCCTTGATCACGTTCGCCGGGAGCATGAGGATGCGCGTGATGATGCCGTCATCCTTGAACGTGCTCAGGTAGAGCGCGGTCAGCTCGTGGTTGAGCTTGATCGCGTCGCCGGCGGCGGCCTGGGTCTCGAGAAGGCTGTTGTTGAGCTGCTGATTGCGGGACATTTCGCCCGTGAGAACGGTTCCCACCTGGTCGGAGATCCGCTGGCTGTACTTCTCGATCGACTGGCGGGTGAGGTTCTGGTCCTTGGCCATTTCGCTGAGGATCGGCGTGATCTTCAACGCCATGCGCGAGGAGACCTTGTCCACCTGCTCGTTCTGCATTTTCTCAGCCTCCTCGGGGCTCTTCGGAAGCGGATTGTAGGGCTGGACCTTCTTCGCGATCGCCGCCGCGAGCGCATCCATCCGCTCGGCGTTCAGCTTGTCGAGCTCCTCGTCGGTGCGGAACATGTCGGCCTCGCGCTTGGAGATCGCATCCTTGAGCAGCTTATTGGTAGCTTCGATGTTCCGGCGATTTTCCTCTGCCGACTGCTTGAGCGAATCGTTCTGCTCGCGCAGGGGGGCCAGCTGCGCCTCCTGCTGGGCAGCCATTTCCGAGACCGTCCGCGTATGCATCCAGAAGGCTGCGCCCGTTATCAAGACGGCCGTGAGAATGATCGCGGGTAATTGTTCTTTAAGTTTTTGCCACATGGGTGAGGGGGGAGTGTAAACTATACTGAAGGTACATGTTAACCACGAATGGCATGCAAATGCAATGCCATGGTTGACGTCGGTTTTACAGTTGTTTTTGGCAGCCTGGGGGGCAGGTTGACTGCATGAGCCTCAATAGGTTCGAGCAGACCCTTTACGACTATGTAAGGGGTCACGCCGAGGAGAGACAGTACTGGCACGATAAGGTTCGTGCCATAGTTGGGGAATCAATCGACACCCCCGCCGGGGTCTCCCGGCTCGATTCCGAGCTCTGGAGATACTACGAGGAGCGGAGCGCCGTGGTGCCAGCCTTTGGCGATACGGAGCGTGGGCCGGCGCTCAGACGCACCAGCATGAAGAATCTGGCCGAGCTCCTGATCAGGCTCTGGACGGACCCAAAGCCCGCAAACCGCGCCCCTCCCGAGCCCGATATCGATGGCTGAAAGGGGTTTCTCGGAAGATTTGAGCGTTTAAGTTATTTCCTTTTAACGGTATAAGAAGATCCCTGCAGCGGCGCGAAACCAAATTGCCAATGTAGCCGTCTGGCTGGTTGTGGATCAGATGTGCCCGATTGCAACCGGGACGCATCATTAGGGTAAGTAGCACTGCAAACGGGCCGCCTCGGGTAAGGCGGCCCGTTTCATTTTCGGACGTGGACCCCTGTGGGGTTCTCAGGCCGAATGCGCCGCCGGAGCCTTGTCGTGGAAATCCGCGGGGGTCCCTGTCGGGTTCACGAGCCCAACGCGGGTCGCGAAGTCGCCGAAGCGTTCCCCCGGCAGGCGCTCGGCGGAATAGCGCCTCAACAGGGGACGCACCGTGGGGACGATGTCCGAGGCGGGGACCGAGGGCCTGTATAGCGTGTTGAGCCGAGTGCCGTTGAAGGCCGCGCCAAGGTACATGTTGTACTTTCCGGGGGACTTGCCGACAAACCCGATCTCGGCGAGGAACGGGCGGCCGCACCCGTTGGGGCAGCCGGTCATGCGGATCACGATCGCGTCGTCGCGCAGCCCGGCCGCCTCGACCTCCGCGTCGAGCGCGGTCACCAGGTCGGGTAGGTAGCGCTCGCTCTCCGCGAGGGCCAGCCCGCAGGTGGGCAGCGCGACACAAGCCATCGAGTTGAGCCGAAGTCCGGTCGCGCGATGGGCGGTGTCGAGGACGTGCTCCCTCAGAAGCGCCTCGATCCGGGGGCGATCCGCCGGGGTGACGCTCGCGATCATGAGATGCTGGTTCGGCGTGAGGCGGAAGTCGCCCCGGTGAACCTTGGCGATCTCGCGAAGCGCCGTCTTCGCCGCGTCCTTCACGCGCCCGTTCTCGATGAACAGCGTGAAATGCGAGTCGCCGTTGGGGCCGTCCGTCCAGCCGTACCGGTCGCCGGTGTCCGTGAACTCGAAGCGGCGGGGCGCGCCGAGCTCCCAGCCGAGCCGGCGCTCGACCTCCGACCGGATCCACACGAGGCCGCGGTCGGCCACCGTGTACTTGAACCGCGCGTGCTTTCTCTCGGTCCTGTCGCCGAAGTCCCGCTGCACGGTGACGATCTTCTCCGCCACGTCGACCACCTGGTCCGGGCGGCAGAAGCCAAGCACGTCGGCGAGCCGCGGGAAAGTGTCGACCTGGTTGTGGGACATCCCCATCCCCCCGCCGACCGTCACGTCGAATCCGGTCAGCCGTCCGCCCTCGTCGGTGATCGCTATGAACCCCAGGTCGTGCGCGAACACGTCCACGTCGTTGCTCGGGGGGATCGCAAACACGGTCTTGAACTTCCGGGGAAGGTAGGTGCGGCCATACATCGGCTCCTCGTCCGCGGCCGGCTCGCCTCCCCCGACCAGGGTGTCGTCAACCCAGAGCTCATGGTACGCCTTGGTGCGGGGAAGCAGGCGGTCCGCGACGGCACGGGCGATCGCGAGCGTCTCGGAATGCAGGCCCGAGAGGTGGGGGTTCGGGTTGCACATCACGTTTCGGTTCACGTCGCCGCACGCGGCGAGCGTGTCGAGGAGCGCCCTGTTCACCTCGTGGATCGCGGAGCGCAGGTTCCTCTTGATTACGCCGTGGAGCTGGAATGACTGCCGGTTCGTGATCTTCAGGGTGCCGTTCCCGTGGGAATCGGCGATCGCGTCCATCGCAAGCCACTGGCTCGGCGTGCAGACGCCGCCCGGGACGCGGACCCGCGCCATGAAGATATAGGCCTTTTCCCTGCCCTCCTTGCGCCGCTGCGCGCGAAGGTCGCGGTCGTCCTGCGGATAGATCCCGTGGAATTTCGTGAGCTGGGCGCTATCCTCCGATATCGTGCCCGACGTCTCGTCCTCGAGGTCGCGCCGGATGTGGCCGCGCAGGAAATTGCTGTCCGCCTTCAGCTGCTCATTCTTGTGGAGCGGCTTGGGCTTGGCTTCCGGGATCTCGCTCATGGATGGACTTCGACGCCTAATGCCTCCCTGAGCGCGCCCGAAAGGAACTCGGCCGCGATCGGATGGGTTCCGACAAGTCCCGTGAAATGGCAGCGGAGCGACGGCGAGCGCGCCTGCGCCTCCCGGGCGATCCTCGCCAGGTCGCCTCCCGGCCCGGCATGGCGGCCCGGTGAAAGGAAAAGCGGCGCGACAATGACATCGCCCGAGCTGAATCCCGGAGCCGCGAGCGCCTCCGGCAGGAGCGGCCGGTTGAACGCGAATTCCGCGCCGGCGGGCGACTCCATGGACGCGGCCGCGAGCGGGCCAAAGGCATTGCCAAGCCTCTCGCGGGCGGCCTCCGCAACGGTGTCGCGGATGGCGGCCGAGGCGGCGGAGGGCCCCCCGTGGTCGACGACAACGACCGCGGGACGCCGAAGCCCCTTGTCGGCGCCGGCCTCGCGGGCGCGATCGGCGACGATCGAGGCTAGGGCGCCGGCCGTCAGGCCCGCGGTGAACGAGAAGTCGAACCCGCCCGGGTTGCCACGAAGCGCCTCGAGGTCCCCGCGCAAGGACGATCCGATCGCGCCCTGCGGGCTTATGAAGAACGGGACGAACACGAATTCGCGCTCCCCATCCGCGAGCCGGGCGCGGATCCAGGGTTCGATTGTCCACGCCGGCCCATCCTCCAGGGCGTTGGCGGGTATCCGCCCGCTGTGCTTCCACGAGACGGCCTCCACGAAAATCCCGGCCGCTTTCCCGATGGCGTCGGCGACCGACCTGAGGCCCGCGTGCGCCGCGGGTTCGAGCGAACCGTTGTCGACCAGGGCGACCTTCATCGGGCGAGCGCCTGGTGCCGGGCAGGCTCGAACCAGTCCAGGGTTTCCGAGAATGCGGCCACCTCGCCTATGATGATCATCGCGGGCGCATCGACATTCTCCCTGGCGGCCAGCTCCGCGAGCGTTCCCAGGGTGCCCAGGATCCTCCGGTGTTCGACTGTCGTCGCCGACTGCACGATCGCGGCGGGGGTCGTCGCCGCGAGGCCGCCCGCCTCGAGGCGCCGGGCGATCGTTTCGAGGTTTCTGACGCCCATGTAGATGCAAAGGGTCGCCTTGAGCCTCGCGTAATCCTCCCAGCGGACCGTCGCGCCCGGCTTCGACGGATCCTCATGGCCGGTCAGCAATACGACGGAGGAGCTGAGCAGCCGGTGCGTGAGCGGAATCCCCGCGTAGGCCGCAGCCGCGAGGGCCGCCGTGACTCCCGGCACAATCTCGAATGCAATCCCGGCGGCGGCGAGCGCCGCGGCCTCCTCACCCCCCCGGCCAAAAATGAACGGATCGCCGCCCTTCAGGCGGACGACGGTCTTTCCCTCGAGGGCCAGCCGGACAAGGGTCTCGTCGATCTCGGACTGCGGCCGGGAGAACTCGCCGCCCTTCTTTCCGGCAAAAACGCGCTCGCATCCCGGTCCCGCGAGCTCCAGCACCTCCGGCGCGACGAGATGGTCGTAGACGACGGCGTCCGCCGCGCCCAGGACCCGCTTGGCCTTTATCGTGAGGAGCTCCGGGTCGCCGGGGCCGGCGCCGACAAGATAGACGATTCCCGGCGTCATATGTCCGCGCCACCTCCGGTCTGCTCCGACGGCCGCGCCAGGCCGAGCGCAAGCTCGGCAAGTTTGCCGATCGAGTCGTCCACGCTCTCGCGGTCGGTCCTTATCTCCAGGTCGGGCGCCAGGGGCGGCTCGTAGGGGGAGTCGATCCCGGTGAACTGCGGGATCATTCCCTCCCGGGCCTTCTTGTAGAGTTGTTTGGGGTCGCGGCGCTCGCATTCCGCGAGGGGCGCGTTCACGAAGATCTCTGCAAACGGGACGCCGCGCTCCTTGGCGCGCTCGGCCGCCATGGCGCGGTCCACGCGAAAGGGCGAGATGAGGGCCGCGATGACGACGACGCCCGCATTCGCGAGGTGGATCGCCAGCTCCGCCGCCCGCCGTAGATTCTCGCTGCGGTCGTCCGCGGTGAACCCGAGGTTCCGGCTGAGTCCCGTCCGCAGGGCGTCCCCGTCAAGGACCGCCGAAAGGATGCCGGAGTTCAGGAGCCGCTGCTCGAGCGCGTTGGCGAGCGTGGATTTCCCGGCGCCGGACAGGCCTGTCATCCACACGATGCAGCCGCGGTGGCCGAGTATGGCAGACCGGCTCACCGGATTCACGCCCCTGGCCTCCGGCGGCTCCTCAACCACCGAATCGATGACGCCGCCTCCGCCGATCCTGCGCCCCCGCATGAGGACAAAGCGGCCGAGGGCCGGCACCTTGCCGCCCACGTCGAAGGCGATGGGCCTCCTGACGCGCATCCGGATCTCCGCCACCTCGTGAACCTTGACCTCGCCCGTGGTGCCGGTGCCGGACTCAAGCGTCACGGCGTCGAGCGTTCGCTGGATTCCAAGGATGCGCGCCTCCGCCTGCTGGGTGCCGAGCTTCAGGGGGATGAGCTCGCCGGACCGAAGCGGCTTGTCGTGGATCCAGAAGACCCGCGCGGTGAAGGTCCGGGCCTCGAACGGCTTGTCCGTCAGCGGAGCGCCGACCTGGCCGCGCTCGACGAAGAGCTCGTCCTCGAGCGTCACCGCGACCTGCCGCCCGGCCCCGATCGGGCCCCTCGGCGGCGGATTCTCGGGGGGCCATGTCTCTATGGACTTCACCCGGCTGCGCTTTCCGCCGGGAACGAATTCGATCGGGTCCCCGACCGAGATCCTGCCGGACTCGACAGGGCCCGCGATGATGCGGCGCGCGTCGAACCGGTAGACGTCCTGGACCGAAAACCTCAGGGGTCCGCCGGATGCGGGCGGGTTGGCGCGGAACTTCTCAAGCACCTCGAGCAGCGTCGGGCCGCGGTACCACGGCATGCGGTCGCTGTGCCTGAGCAGCCCCTCCCCATGCTTGGCGGAGATGGGGATGAAGTTCGCGGGTTCCACCCCGAGCCTGCCGAGGAATTCACCGAGCTCGGCGCGGATGCGGTCGAAGACCTCGGGTCGGTACCCGACCAGGTCCATCTTGTTCACGGCGACGACGATCTGCCGGAGCCCGAGGAGCGAAAGAAGGAAGCAGTGCCTGCGAGTCTGCTCGCGCAGGCCCTCCTGGGCGTCGACAAGGAGGACCGCGGCATCGGCGCTTGCCGCCCCGGTGATCATGTTCTTCAGGAACTCCTTGTGCCCTGGGGCGTCGATGATCGTGAACGAGCGGCGTTCCGTGTGAAAGGGCACGCGGGTCGTGTCCATCGTTATGTTCTGCGCCTGCTCTTCAAGGAGCGCGTCCAGGAGGAACGCGTACTCGAACTCCATCCCCTCGGCCTTGCAGGCGGCCTCGATGCGCTCCGCCTTTCCGTCGGGCACCGAGTGCGTGTCGAAGAGGAGCCGACCGATAAGGGTGGATTTCCCATGGTCGACGTGGCCCACGACCACAAGGTAGAGGTGGTCCGAGCCCGGGCGCTGGGCCGCCGGGGCGCCGTGCGCCGGGAGCGATTCGGCCGGCGTCTGCGAGGGAAGGGCGGTTTCTGAAAGGAGGCTCATCTTCGGGGTCACATGAAGCCCTTGGCGCGGAGCTTCTGCATCGCGTTGCGCTCATGGTGGTCCTGGGCGCGGCCCGAACGCTCGGAAATCCTGGTGATCTTGAGCTCCTCGATGATGTCGGCGATCGTCTTCGCGTTGCTTCGCACCGGCTTTGTGATCGGCATGCACCCGAGGGAACGGTACCGCTGCCCGTTCCGGGAGAAATACATCCCCGGCAGCGGGACCTTCTCGCGCTCGAGGTACCTCCAGATGTCGATCTCCGTCCAGTCGAGAAGCGGCTGCACGCGGACGTGCTCGCCCGGCCCCGAATCGGTCGTGAAATGGTTCCAGAACTCGGGCGGCTGGTCCTTGTAGTCCCACTCGAACTCCGCGTTTCGCGGGGAGAAGTAGCGCTCCTTCGCGCGCGTCGAGTCCTCGTCCCGCCGGATGCCGGTTATGAGCGCGTCGAACTTGTTGGCCGCCAGGCACTGCTGAAGCGCGACGGTCTTCAGCTCGTGGGTCACCGTCACGGGATCGGTCGTCTCGTACCCGATCCCCTTTGCGCGGGCTTCGAGGTTGGTCCAGACCGCGAGGTCGAACCCATAGTGCTCCTTCGCCCAGTTGCGAAACTCGATCATCTCGGGAAATTCGTACGTCGTGTCGATGTGCACCACCGGGAAGGGCATGCGGCCGCAGAACGCCTTCTTCGCGAGCCACAGGAGCACGTTCGAGTCCTTGCCCATCGACCAGAGCATCGCCGGCTTCTCAAAGCCGTGGAACGCCTCGCGGATGAGGTAGATGCTGTGGGATTCCAGGTCGGAGAGGTGGCTCACTTCGTAAGGGCGCTCAGATGTTCGCCGCCGGGTCGTGGAGCCCGCATTCGCGCTTGATGCCGAAGAAGCGCGACTCCTCGGCGGTCATTTCGGAGGAGACCGGCCGCGACGTCTGGACGTCGCCGATCGAAATGTAGCCCTTCTCCCACAGCGGGTGATACGGAAGGTCGTTCTCCGTCAGGTACCGGTGGACGTCGCGGTCGGTCCACGTGACGATCGGAAGAATCTTCGCACGCCCGTCCTGGGTGCTGACGATTGGCAGCCGCTCGCGCGTGCTCGACTGCGAGCGCCTCAGCCCCGCAAGCCACGCGCGGGCCCCCAGCTCGGAGAGCGCCCTCTGCATGGGCTCGACCTTCACGATCTGGTTGTAGGCGTCGATGCCCTTTTCGCCCTTTTCCCAGAGCTTGCCATGGCGGGCCTCGATCCACGCGGGAGACTCGGCCGCGCGGAACACCTTCAGGTTGAGCCGGAGCCGGGCAGCGAGAAGGTCCGCAAAGCGGTAGGTCTCGGGGAAGAGGTAGCCGGTGTCGACGAACACGACCGGAATCTCGGGCATGATCCGCGTCGCGAGGTGGAGCATCACGGCCGACTGGGAGCCGAAACTCGTGCTCATGACGAGGGAGCCCCCGAACTGCTCCACGGCCCAGCGGATGCGGTCCGCAGCCGACGCGTCCGATAGCCTCCGGTCCGCCGCGGTTGATTCTACCGCGGGGGAAACATGGTCCGCAGTTGCCATTATCTATTGAAGGAGGCAACAGACACGCACGCGTCTCGCGGCAGTGGCTTTTGCCTTTGCGGAGGCTAGTTTCATCAATGTCGAGTGGTTAATCTGCATCGTCACGCCGCGTTTGACAAGCCCTGCTCCGGGGTTTCGTGTCATAGCCCCAAACCGGCTTTGAGCTCCCGATCAAATACCGCAAATCTCTGCTGCCCATGGTGTCGTGCGCGTCGCCAAGCTAGGATATGAAGCAGGCAATCGGCGCCGTCTCCCTCCTCGTCAGGGACTACGAGGAAGCTCTCAAGTTCTACACCCGCACTCTCCGCTTTGAAGTGGTGGAGGATGCGCCTCTGGGTGGGGGAAGGCGGTGGATCCTCTTGGCTCCGCCCGGCTCGGGGGAGTGCCGCGTGCTGCTGGCAAGGGCTAAGAACCGCAAGGAGAAGGCATCCGTCGGCCGCCAGGCCGGCGGCCGCGTCTTCCTGTTCCTGCACACGGACAATTTTGCCCGGGACTACCGCGAGATGCGCAGGCGGGGCGTCGCGTTCAACGAGGAGCCGCGTGCGGAGGCCTATGGAACGGTCGCGGTGTTTGAGGACCCATTTGGAAACAAGTGGGATCTCATCATGCCCAGCAAGCCGGGGCGGTTGCGGCGCCGTGCCTGAAGCGGCTCGGGATCGCGGCGCGGCCGGCTTTGGCCGGCATGTCGGATCGGTTGCCCTGCTTCGACAGTGCTTGCCCCTTTCTCCAACTCGATTTCTGTAGGCTCCCGGCCCTGAACGCGGCCCGGTTCCCCACAGTGACCCCGTCCCGCCGATGAACGAATTCCCCAGACGCTCAGTCAGCTCCCTGCAGACGCGCCGCGCGTTTGTCCGCAACCTGGCCCTGGGGTCGGCCTTCGTCGGCAGCGGGGCGGCGGGGAACCTGGCCGCTCAAATCGGCGAGGCGACAAAGGGAGGGGAGCGCAAGCTCGGCGTCGCCCTCATGGGGCTGGGATATTATGCCAGCGGCGAGCTCGGGCCCAACCTCCTCGAGACAAAGCTGTGCCGCTTGGCCGGCGTCGTGACGGGCTCGCGCGAGAAGGGTGCCAAATGGAGCCGCCAGTACGGCTTTCCCGAGAAAAACATCTGGAATTACGACACCCTCCATGAAATCGCCGGGAATCCCGACATCGACATCGTCTACGTCGTGACGCCCAACGGGCTGCACGCGGAGCATGTCGCCAAGGTCGCCGCGGCCGGCAAGCATGTCATCTGCGAGAAGCCCATGGCGAACAGCGCCAGGGATTGCGACGCGATGATTGCCGCCTGCCGCAAGGCGAACGTGAAGCTGTCCGTCGGCTATCGGCTCCATTTCGACCCCAACCACATCGAGCTCGACCGGCTCGCGCGCGAGAGGGACTTCGGGCTCCTGAATAGGATGTCCGGGGAATTCAGCTGGACCTTTACGGACCGGGCCTGGCGGATCGAGAAGGCGCTCTCGGGCGGCGGTCCGCTCATGGACGTCGGGATCTACGTGATACAGGCGGCATGCCGCGGCGCCATGGGCCAGCCAGTCGCTGTCACCGCGCGCGAGCTGCCCAAGACAAATCCGACGCTTTTCAACGAGGTGGAGGAGGCGATAGAATGGACGATGGAGTTCCCGGGAGGCGTGACCTGCGAGGCGTCGTCAAGCTACGCGCGCAATGCGGACCGATTCAGGGCGGAAGGGCCAAAGGGATGGATCCAGTTCGCACCGGCATACGATTACCGCGGGATCGAAACCGCGACCTCGCGCGGCCCCATGAGCTTTCCCGTGGTCCATCAGCAGGCGCTCCAGATGGACGACTTTGCGTCGTGCGTCCTGACCGGGCGGGACTCCCCGGTGCCGGGCTCCATGGGACGCGACCACATGGCGATCATAGAGGCGATCTACCGCTCGGCGGCCGAGGGCGGCAGGCGCACGGAGGTTCGCCGAGGCTAACTTTGTCGGTAAGGGGAGGGGCTGTGCGGCTTTGTAACACACCCAATCCCATTCTTTTATCGACAGGCGGCGGCGAAGCTGCACAGTTACTCACAGGATATTCCCAAACTCGATGGAAAACCTGCGCGGGGCCACGGCCCCAAATTCGCGGATCAAGGTTACGGCTAAGGTCAAGACGTTCGTGTTGGATACGAATGTCCTGCTTCATGACCCGCAATCGATTTACAAATTCCAGGAGAACAACCTGGCGATACCGGTCGAGGTCCTGGAGGAGCTCGATTCGATAAAGGGCGAGCAGTCGACGGAGCGCGGGCGGAACGCGCGCCGCGTCCACCGGATCCTCCAGCAGTTGCTGCCCGATTCGCGCTCCATGCACGAGGGCGTCGAGCTGCCGAACGGCGGCACGCTCTCGGTTATCATAAATCCCTACCTTGCGGAGCCGGGCCGGCGTTCCCCGGCGATGGACCGGCTGCGGGCGATACTGCCCGACCTTTCAAAGCAGGACAACCGGATCATCGCCTCGGCGCTGTTCGTCCAGGAGCAGTACCCGCCCCCGACGATCCTCGTGACGAAGGACGTCAACGTGCAGCTCAAGGCCCGGGCGGTCGGGCTCGAGTCCGAGGATTACCTGAACGACAAGGTCCCGGAGGAGGCCGAGGAGGCGAGCTACCGCGAGATCCCCCTTTCGATATATGAGCTGCAGCGCTTCTGCTCCGAGGGCGAGTTTGAGGTCGACGCGAAGTCCGCGAGGCCGCTTTACCTCAACGAATACGTCCTCCTGCGCTCCGACGAGGGAAAGACGATGCCCGCGCGGTATTTCGGGGAGGGGACCGTGCGCCGGCTCAAGATCCCGGAATACGTGAAGGCGCCCGGCGGGATCCCGATCCGCGCCCGAAACCTCGAGCAGCAGTTCCTGATGGACGCGCTTCTCGACGACAGCATCCACATGCTCACCTGCTTCGGAAAGGCCGGGACCGGAAAGACGCTGCTCTCGACCGCGTGTGCGCTCCACCAGACGCACGACGAGAATTCGAAGTATGACGGCGTCTCGATCTCCCGCCCCGTGATAGCGCTCGGGAAGGACATCGGGTTCCTGCCGGGCACGCTCGATGAAAAGATGAAGCCGTGGCTCCAGCCCTACTATGACGCGCTCGAGGTGCTCATCCCGTCGAAGCCCCCCAAGGAGCCGCAGTTTGCGTCCAAGAAGGTCTCCAACAAGAAGCACCGAAAGCGCGACGATTACATGGGGTCGATGATGTCCACCCAGTCCGGCTCCGGCGGCCACGGCCATTCCACGGCGCCCCTGATAAAGCCCTACGAGCGGCTCCTTAAGACCGGGCTGGTCGAGATCGAGGCGCTGTGCTTCATCCGCGGCCGGTCGATCGCGAGGCGGTTCTTCATCCTGGACGAGGCGCAGCAGCTGACGCCGCACGAGGTAAAGACGGTCATCACCCGGATCTCCGAGGGCTCGAAGATCATCCTCATCGGCGATCCGGCCCAGATCGACAATCCGTACGTGGACTCGCGCAGCAACGGGCTCGTCTATTGCCACAACCGGATGAAGGGCCAGTCCATCGCAGCCCATGTCACGCTGACGAAGGGCGAGCGTTCGAGGCTCGCGGAACTAGCGGCGGACCTGCTTTAGGGCGAGGAGGCTGGCGTCGCCCCTGCGGAGGGAGGCGTATTCCATCGCGAGCGCGAAGCACCCCGTGAAGAGCAGGTCGCTGGCAAGCGTGTTCCGGAAGAAGAAGAGGGTGGGATAGAACTGGGGGTGACCGACCGTCACCGCCTGCCACCATCCGGCGGCGTCATGCGCGTACCCGGCGTCACCCATCCACGAGACAGTGTTCGTCACGAGGTAGAAAAGCACGGACCCGGCCAGCGCCCCGCCCAGGAGGTTCAGCCAGCTCCGACGGCGCGAAACAGCGATTCCGAGGCCCACCGCCGCTGCGAAGCACAGGATCCGAACGATGGCGGCCGCCGCGGTCCACTCGTAGTGGTAGACGACGGCGTAGTAGTGGTCGATATACAGGTCGGAGAGGACGAGGGCCGCGAACGGCGCGAGCCACATCAGGCGGTTTCGGGAATAGGCGCCCGCGCAGAACGCCAGCGCCATCACGGGCGAAAAGTTGCTGAGCGGCGGCACGTAGAGCGTGAATACCCGCCACGCGGCCGCCAGGACCAGAACAACTAGGGCGAATGGCATGGGACGAGGTTGTCCCGGATCCGGGCGGAATTCAAGCCAACGAGAACCCTCCTTGGCGTCACGTGGATGGACGAAATTCCCCGATGGACTCGGGGTCAGGGTCTCGCGCGGGACTGACGATGGACTTCCCGCGCCTGATGAGCGGCCTCTCCATCGCGAACCAGCTGATGGTTCCCAGACTGACAACGGCGCACAGGGACAGGAGAAAATTCAGGAGCACGCTGCAGTGGATGTGGCTTATTCCGCTGATGATCGGCAGGTGGAACAGATAGACGAAATAGGATATCGTCCCCATGCACTTCAACGGCCCCATGGATAGGATGACGAAATCCCCGCGGGTGAGCTTGACGATGATCGCGGCGTAGAAGACCGAATAGAAGGCATAGGAGAAGAGAATCGAGAAGCGGCCAAAGACATAGTGGTCCTTGAGGGTCAGCACCACGAACACGCACGAGAACAGCAGGAGCGCCGCATCGAGAACGCGGCGGTTGATCCAGGACAGCCCGTCATTCGCGTAGAGAGTGGCGACTATGCCGCCCAGCATGAAGCCGTCCATCCTGCAGAACGGGAGAAGATTGGCAGCGATGAGATCGAGGCCATCCCTCGTCACGGCGATGTAGAGACGGGCGAGATAGCTGATCACGGCCACCGTGATCAGGGCCTTGACGAGGCGCTTCCCCGGCACGAAGTAAACAATGAAGAACGAAAGGATGTAGAGAAAGACCTCCGCGCAAAGCGACCATGATGAGATCAGGTAAGCTGCGCCCTGTTTGTGATGAAAGGCCATGTACCACGACTGGCCGAAGAAGAGATAAACATAGGTGGGAATCGACGATATGAACAACTCGCTATTTACCAGCCTGTTGTGGAATGGAATATAGTAATAGGACAGGATGAGCAGTATATATACGGGTAGAATGCGGAAGGCCCTGCTCACGAAGTAGGACTTGAAGAAGGCTTTGAAGCCGGCCGTCCTCTCCCTGAGGCGATTGAGGGACAGGAAGATGACGAAGCCGGAGATGACAAAGAAAAGATCGACCGCCGACCAATACTGGGAGAATCCGTTGATTATCAACGGTGGGACTCCCGGCCTGTTCTTGAAATGGCCCATGAAGATCACCAGGCAGGCGATGCCGCGCAATCCATCCAGCGCTGGAACATGGTTCTTATTCATGGATGGGGATCTGCCCGCGATGCAGGGTGTCGAACGCGATCCCCGCGATGTCGCCCTGCGCGGCCTTCGGACCGGGCTTCATCCCGACGCGGGCTATATCCGGGATTCCGCCTCCCGCGCAAGAAGCCAAAGCAGGTCCGAGAGCCGGTTTATCCACTGAAGCAGGAGGGGCCGCACATTCCTGCCCTGCGCGGGGAGGGTGGCAAGCCGGCGCTCGGCGCGCCTTGCGGCGACGCGGGCGCGGTCAAACGCAAGGGCGGTCGGATTCGCGCCGGGCGTGGCCCAACCCTCCAGGCGAATGCCCTTCGACTCGAGCGCGGCAACCCAATCGTCGAGCCGGCGGAGATCCCCATCGCCAACGCGCGCGAACCGCGACTGTGCGTGGCCGGCCGCATCCTCCTCGGCGCACGCGACCTCCCCCATGAGCGCGACGAGCGATCCCTGGACGGCCAGCAGGAGCTCCCGCCCGCCCGCGTCCGACACAAGCATGCGCGCGGCCCCGACCTCCACGTTGAGCTCGTCGAAGGCCCCCACCGCCTCGATCTGCGGATGGTCCTTCGGGACACGCTGCCCATGGAGCAATCCCGTCGTGCCGCTGTCGCCCGTTCGGGTCGCGATGCTCACGACGGAGCCGCGGACCGGCCGGCGCGGGTCTGCCTCGCAAGCGCCTTGACGGCCTCGTCGATCCCGTCGCGAACCGCCTTTTCCATCCTGTCGATGAAAAGAATCCCGTTCACATGGTCGGTTTCGTGAAGGATGCAGCGCGCGAAAAGCCCGGTGCATTCGAGCGTGTGCGGAAGGCCGTTCTGGTCCGCGAACGCCGCGGAGAGGCTCTCGGCGCGCACCACGTCGCCCCGGATCTCCGGGAAGGAGAGGCAGCCCTCCTCGGACGATATCAGGGGAATCCCGCGCGCCACGGTCAACTTGGGATTTACGACAACCATTGGCATGAACAGCTCGAGGGGCGGCTTCGCCCCATCCAGCTTCCAGTCAAAATCGACCTCAACGGTCCGCAGGTCGACGACAAACAGCTGGAGGGCGCGCCCGACCTGCTGCGCGGCGAGACCGATCCCCCGCGCCTCGTGCATTGTCTCGATCATCTGCCCCGAAAGCGACGCAAGGGCGTCATCGAACGCAGTGATTTTCTCGCCTTTCTTGCGCAAAACTGGATCGTTGTAGTGAACAATTCCCAGGGACATCGGTCGGTGAGACTAACCAGCGTGATCGGACCCGTTCAGTCCGGCAAACCAATACTTTGTTGCAGCAAATGAGTTTACCCCCAGAGGCCCGCAAAACACCGCCGGCCGCGCCCGCGCTTGTGTTCGCCGGCGCGGTGATCGCGGTCGTGGCGTGGCTCCTGCCCGTCAGCCTCAAATCGGTCAGCAAGGGGCTCCTGCGCTCGGCAGGCGCGGGGACGCCTTCGGTGGCAGCCTTTGGCCGGGACCTGGTCGACTCTGAAAAGATCGGGCCCGCGAAGTTCCTGCTCGACGTCGCAAAGGCCGTGGACGATCCGCAGGCCGCCGCCCTCGACCGGGCCCTGGGCGCGCTTTCCTCGAGGCAGCCCGCGCTCGTCGCCTGGGGCGGCTGGGATCCATCGCTCGACCCGCTGTTCAACCTGAGGCAGAGCACGCCTTACGGGCCGAGCACCCCGGTGCTTACGTTCCTCATCCCCGAGAATGCGCGAAACACGGTCCGGGCGTACCTTTCGAATTCCGGGTCGCTGGGCGTGCAGTCGATCCTCAAGACGCGCGAGATCGCGTCGACGGGCAGGTTTGTGCCGGCAAACCGGCCGGGAGGCCAGCCGCTGGACGCGCTCATCCTCCTGGCGGGCCTCCTCTACCAGGGCGAGCACCTCTCGCCGACCCTCCAGCGCGAGGTCAGGGCCCTGGCCGAGTCCGCGGTCGAGCGCAACGAGCTCGGCGACCTCGAGGGATTCTACATGGACCTCCTTTCGCTCGGCCGCCGGCTCGACTGGACGCAGCTGGGGGAGCTCCTCAAGCGGACCGAGAACGTCCGCACGGTAGGGGAATACGCCCACCTGAGCCGGGTCGCGCCCGACCAGCTGCCCTTCATCTATTCGGCCGCCCTGATGTCGAACTCCGCCGACCGGGTGGCGTATTACTTGATTCGATACGGCAAGGCCGGGTCCGAGGACCTGCGCCTGGCCCTGGCGGACGGACAGGGCGCTGTCTACCTGCTGCTGCAGCGGGCGGTGCCCGTCAACCGCTCGCCCGGGCCGGCGATGGGCGCGGCCGCGGCCCTGGTGCTCGTGCACCCGCGGCTCATGCTTGTGCTCAAGTACGCCGGCTACATCCTCGGGCTGTTCCTTCTCCTGCGCGGCCTGGACGTCTGGATCGTGTCGCCGGCCGGCGGGTCGTCCGCCGGGCCGCAGCAGCACGTTCGCGCGGGCGTGCTCGCCGTCGTGATGTCGGCGCTCCTCGTAATCGCGACGGAGCCCTTCCTGCTCAAGGCCGCCCCGACCTCGGAGTACCGCGTGCGGCTGGTGCTACCCATGCTCGCGAACACGGCCACTCCAACTGCTTCAACTCAAAACTCAAACCCGGTCACTATGGAAACCTCCACACTCGTATCAATCGGCATATTTGCCGCGCTCCAGGTCGGAATGTACATGGCATGCCTCCGCAAGATCCGGGAGATCGAGGGCCAGGATGCCTCTCCTCTCCTCAAGCTCCGTCTCATGGACAATGAGGAGAACCTCTTCGACAGCGGCCTGTACGTCGGCATGATGGGCACGGCGGCGGCCCTCGTCCTGCAGGTCGTCGGCGTCATTGAGCCCAATCTCCTCGCCGCCTACTCGTCCAACCTGTTCGGCATCATCTGCGTCGCGCTTGTCAAGATCCGGCACGTCCGCGGCTTCAAGCGCCGGCTGATACTCGAGGGCCAGAGAGCGTCCGCCGCGCCAGCCGCGATATGAACAAGACCCTCCTCCTGTTCATCGTCGACTTCCTGTTCCTCAACCTCATCGCGCTCACGCGGTGGGAGAGGGCGGAGCCCGCCCACCCGCGCCAGCCGCCGGTCAACGAGATCTCGGCGAACACGGTTTCGAAGGACCAGGACCTGGTCGAGGCGATGCGGCAGTCGCTCGCCGACGAGCAGCTGGCGCGCCAGGCGCTCGAGCAGAAGCTCTCCTCCGCCGACAGCACGCTTTCGGCGCGGGAGCGAAGCCTGGGGCAGCTCCAGTCCGACAGCCTCAAGATGACCGCACAGCTGGTCGACACGCAGAAGGCCCAGGCCGATCTCAACCTCAAGTACCAGGCGGAGTCCCAGGACGCGTCGCTCAGCCGCAGCCAGCTCTCCCAGCTGCAGCGCGAGCTCGAGGACAAGAAGGCCGAGGCCGAGCGGCAGAAGCAGTCGCTCGCCGCCCTTGAGAAGCAGCAGGCCGACGCCCAGAAGCGGATCGAGGGGCTCACGGTCGCCGTCGAGGTCGGCAAGCGCGAGAACCAGCAGCTGGTCGCGCAGGCGGACGATCTCCAGAAGCAGGTGCAGAGCGAGCGCTCCGAGCGCCTTGAGGTGGAGCAGTCCACAAATCAGCTCGCGCAGGGCGTCGGCCAGCTCGCGCAGAAATCGGGCGAGCTTACCAAGGAGATCCGCGACAACCGCCCGATCAGCGCGAACATCCTGTTCAACGATTTCCTGGCGAACCGCGTGCAGACCCAGTTCACGGCCACCCGCAAGGGCCTCTTTGGCAGCGCGACAAAGGACGGGGACTCAAAGACCGTGCTCACCACGGACGGGAAGCAGGTGTACGCGCTGGTTGACGTCGAGGACACGCCTTTCTCCTTCAGGGACGTCGGGGTCGACTGGAAGAAGATCGCCGTGCGATTTGACCGCCCGCCCGACTACAGCTCCAGCGGCCCGCAGATCGAGTTCCTGGACTCGGATCCGCGCGTCGTGGTCGTCCCGGTCGACGCCCAGCAGGTCGCCGCGCTTGGCGTAAAGGTGTACCCGCTCGCCGCCGATCCTTTCAAGTTCTCGGACGCCCTGCTGGTGAGCGATGGGGGCAAGGGTTACGGGGAGCTCGGATTCAAGCTGGATGATGCGCATCGCGGCTATGTCCGCGTTGATAATCGATTGTTCAAGAGAATCTTCGGTGATTTCGCTCCCTCGCGAGGCGACCTTGTGTTCAGCAAGAGCGGCGAACTTCTCGGGATGATGGTCAACAGCGATTACTGCGTCCTCCTGAAGGACTTTACGCCGATGGCCACGATCCCGGCCGGCGACGACACACCCTCCCCGCACACGAGCGCCCTGCTGGACTCGCTGTCGGCACGGGTTCAGGGGATGCCGATCGAGCTGCAATAGGGAGGGGACGCGGGCCGGCGTCGAAGAGGCAAGTTCCGATGCCCGCCAACATCCTGTGGATCGTGACGACGCAGTGGCGGGCGCAGGCGTGCGGATACTCGGGGGACGCCAACGCGCGCACGCCATGCCTGGACGCGCTGGCCGCCCAGAGCGTGAGTTTCACGCAGGCGGTCACGCCGCATCCCTTTGGCCCCTTCGCCCGGGCCGCGATGCTCACCGGGGTCGCGTCGCCCCAAAATGGGATCCGCGACTACTACGACCCGCTTCCCGCCGGATCGCGCACGATCGCGCACGAGATGCGCGACCGCTCGTATTGGACGGCGTTCTTCGGGAAGTGGCACCTCCACTCAAGGGACAGCCGGGCGAATCTCACCGGCGAGGACCATGCACGGATCGTCGTCCCGCCGGACCGCCGGGGCGGCTTTGATTTCTGGGAGGGGTTCGAGAGCGGCTTCCTGCTCAACGACCCGTGGCTCCACGGCTCGCGGCTCCCCCAGCCGGTCCGCTTCGACGGGTACCAGAGCGATGTCGTGTGCGAGCGGGCGTCCGAGGCGCTGCGCGAGCGGGGCGGCCCCTGGTTCGCGGTGGTGAGCCTCGAGGCGCCGCATCCGCCCTACAGCGCGCCGGCCGCGGGAATCCGGCCCCGCGACCCGGCGACGCTCTCCCTTCGCGGGAACGTGCCCGCGAGCGGCGGGGCAGCCGAGCGGGCGCGCGTGGAACTCGCCGGATACTACGCGCACATCGAGGCGACGGACCGCTCGATCGGAAGGCTCCTCGCGGGCCTGCCGCAGGACACCCGGGTCGTGCTGACGTCGGTCCACGGGGACATGCACGGCTCGCACGGGCTCTTCCGGAAGGGCTGGCCCCACGAGGAAAGCATTCGCGTGCCCCTGCTCGTCCGAGGCCCGGGCATCCCGCGCCGGGACGATGGCCCGTTCTCCCTGCTCGACCTGCCGCGGCTGACGGCGGCCCTTGCGGGGGGGCCGGGGGACCTCGGGGCACCCTGGAAAACGGAGAATGGCGACGGGGGGGTTGGGATATCGATGCCTTCCGTCGTCAGGCTGCCGGATCAATGCGACCGCGCATGGACGGGACTCCGGACGGGCGCCCGCAAGCTCGTCCTCGGCGGGGATGGCGCCCCGTGGCTCTTCTACGACCTGGAGGAGGATCCCCTGGAGATGAGCAACCTCGTGGGCGACCGATCGCGCGCGGGGGAGATCGCCAGGCTGAGCCGGTCCCTGCGGGCTGCCGCCGGGGCGGTGTTCACCCGCTGAGGGAAGGGGCCGCCTTGCTCTTCGCGAACTGGCGCCGGATCGCGGCGACAATCTCGTGCATCTTCACGGGCTTCGAGATGTAGTCGTCCATCCCGGCATCGAGGCAGATCTCGCGATCGCCCTGCATCGCGTTGGCCGTGAGGGCGATGATCTTCGGCTGGCGCTCCGCCGGCAGCTCCCTCCGTATCCTTCGGCTCGCCTCAAGCCCGTCCATCTCGGGCATCTGGAGATCCATGAGGATGAGGTCGTAGTTCCGGTTCTTGAACGCGTTGACGGCCTCGAGCCCGTTGCCGACGGCATCTGCGTTGTAGCCCATGCGCTCGAGGAAGCGAAGGGCGACCTTCTGGTTCACCGCGTTGTCCTCGGCCACCAGCACGTTGAGCGGGATCTCCTCCGCGATGGGGCGGTCCTCCTGCCTCGCCTGCATCACCTTGTCGCCGCCCGAACGGTTCCATAGCAGCGACAGGGCCTGCAGGAAAGACGCCGTCTTGATCGGCTTCGAAACCGTGGCGTACGGCAGCCGGTCCGAAGGGGCGGGCGGGGGTGTCTGGCCGAGACGGAAAAGGACCAGCCTCGGGCACTTGATCGCCCACGTCTGCTCGAACGCCCGCTGGCTGTCGAACTCGGGAAGGTCCAGGATCACGACCGCCGGCGGCTTCGGGAGGGTGGAGGTCATGAGCACGGCGGCTTCCGGGTCATTCGCGAAGACGCAGGTGGCTCCCAGCGTCTCAAACAGCGTGCGCAGGCGCGCGCGGGTGATGGGATTGTCCTCGATGCAGACCGCCAGGGCTCCCTGCAGCTCGGTGCCGGCGAAGGGAGGCGGGGCGACCTCCGGCGGGCGCTGGGCCCCGTCCGTCATGATGGCTATCGTGAATATCGAGCCCTTGCCCAGCACGCTCTCGGCGCGGATGTCCCCGTTCATCAGCTGGCAGAGGCGCTGGCAGATCGCCAGGCCCAGGCCGGTCCCCCCGTACTTGCGGGTGGTCGACGAGTCCACCTGGCTGAACGCCTTGAACAGGCGGTCGATCCTGTCCGCGGGGATCCCGATGCCGGTGTCCTGCACCGTGATCTCGAGCTTCATGCGGCCCTGGTGGGTGGCCCTGAAATTCGTGTCCATGGAGATCCTCCTCACATGGATCGAGATGCTGCCGGCGAGCGTGAACTTGATGGCGTTGTTGACGAGGTTGACGATGATCTGGCGCAGGCGGGTGACATCGCCGACGATCCAGGGAGGGACGTCGGGCTCGACATGGTAGCCGATCTCCAGCCGCTTTGCCGCCGCGGTGGGGGCGAATAGGTCGAGCGCCTCCTCGACGCACAGCGCCAGCTCGAACGGGGCCCTTTCCAGCTCCATCTTGCCGGACTCGATCTTCGAGAAGTCAAGGATGTCGTTGATGATCGTCAGGAGCGCCTCGCCCGAGGTGCGGATCGTGTTCACGAAGTTCCGCTGCTCGCCCGTGAGCGTCGTCTCCATGAGGATGCTCGTCATGCCTATGACGCCGTTCATCGGCGTGCGGATCTCGTGCGACATCGAGGCGAGGAACTCGCTCTTCGCGCGCGACGCGGCGTCTGCCTCGGCCTTGGCCCTGCGCAGCTGGCTCTCGGTCTCGACCCGCGACGTGATGTCGTTCTCGATCGCGATGTAGTTCTCCACCTGGCCCCCCTGGTTGCGCACGACCTGGACCTCCAGGTGCAGGTAGTACTTCCTGCCCGACTTGGAGTAGTGGATGATCTCGGTGTTCGTTCCGATCCCCTTCGCGATCTCGTTGCGGATCAGGTCGGCCTGCACCTCGTCGGTGTCGGGGCCGATCAGGAGCTGCCCGGGGTCCTTGCCCACGACCTCCTCGAGCGTGTACTCCATGACCCTGCAGAAGGCGGCGTTGACCCACTCGATCCTCCCGTCGGCGGAGCCGATGATGACGAGGTTGTCGGTCTTGGACGCGACCAGCGACAGCTTCCGGGCCTCGGCCTGGCTCTCCCGCAGCGCGTGCTCGGACTCGCGCCTTATCGTTATGTCCTGCACCGTGCCAATGATCCGCGTGGGGCGCCCGTTGGAGCCCGCGAGGACCGACTTGGACCGGACGTAGACCCAGCGCCAGTCGCCCGAGACCGCGCGGACGCGGTATTCCGGGTCGATGAACGAGGCGACCCCGTTGAGCTGGGACTCGGTGCGCTTGCGGTAGAGCGGAAGGTCGTCCGGGTGGATGAGCGACTGCCACGCCTCGAGGGTCGAGGGCATCCGGCCGTACTCGTAGCCGAGCATTCCCCAGAGACCGGGGCTGTAGTACACGTGGCCCTTCGGCACGTTCCACTCGAATATCCCGATTTGCGTCGAGTCGAGCGCGAGACGGAGGCGCTCGTCGGACACCTTCAGGCGCGCCTCGACCCTGCGCCTCTCCTCGTTCTCGGCGATCAGCTTCTTGTTGGAAAGCTCCGACAGGTACTGCCCCGAGCGCGCCCGCCGGGCGAGGTGGAGAGTGAACCCGAGCAGGAGCGTGATCGCGAGGCCGCCCCCGAGCGCCATCTCGGGCAGGAACCGCCTGTCGCGCGAGAGCGCGAGGTAGGTTGGCGTGAGGGCCAGCCGGATGCGCTCGCCGTAGATCGGGTAGACCTTCTCGGTCTGCAGCCCCTGGTCGACCTTGTCGTCCAGCAGCGTGGAGCGGTAGACCTCCTGGTGGCCGATGCTCACCACGACCGAGTAGTTGGAGGCGAGCTCCGGCTGCTGGCGCACGATCGTCGAGAAAAACCTCGCGTAGAGGAACTCCAGGGCGGCGAAGCTGTTGGGGCTGCCGATCCTGCTGATCGGCGCATAGATCACGAATCCCGAGGACTTTTTCCCGCCGATGTCAGCAAGGATGACGACCTGCGGGGTGTTCGTGGAGCGGGCGGCCTCGATGGCGTCACGCCGCGCCGAGTCAAGCAGGCCGTCGTACCCGAGGGCGGCCTCGGTGCCCTGGGCCGGGTAGATCCGCGTGGTCTTGAGGTTCGAGTCGATGTAGGAGATCGACACGCTGCCAAGGTCCTTCGACTCGTCGAACAGCTGGACCGCGTCGGTCGCCCATGCGGCCATGTTGTTGTCGGGGCTCTCGGCCCCATTGCGGGCCAGCCGGTCCAGCGCGTTCATCTGCTGGTCGATGTCCGACTTGATCCGCGTCGCCAACTCGCCTGCCGCGTTCGATGCCTTCGCGTTGAGGTAGGTGACCTCGCGCTCCTTGAGCCCGATCCAGAAGATGAGCGTCAGGGTGAAGAAGAAAAGGACCGCGGGCATCGGCATCCACGCGGGCGGACCGCCCTCGTTCTTGAGGCTTTCCCTCCAGGCAAGCACGAGCAGCGCCGAGCCTGTGGCGAGGAGCGCGGTCGCGGTGACGGCCGCCATCGCCGTGTTCGTCCCCCAGTCGTACACCGCAGGCAGGCCGAACGCGTACCCGAGCAGGGCGGAGAACCCCACGGAGGCCAGAACCGACCCGGCCACGGCCTCGGCGAAAAGGCGCTCGCGGGCCCGCTTCTCGGAAAGCCTCAGCAGAAGGGTCCCGCCCGCCAGCACGATGCAGCATGCCGCCATGACCGAGCCCCGGCCCGGCTGCGCCGTGTCGATCAGCAGGGAGTCGTGCGCCAGGAGCTCGTCGATCCTCAAGTCGAAGCCGAGGAGGCCCTCGAGCGCGGTCAGCCCCCCGATGAGCGCGGGCGCGACCGCCGCCCAGGCGGCCTTCCTTATCCCGAACTCGCGGCCGAGCAGGGCCAGGCCGATGGCCAGGAAGCAGAGGCCCTCGTTCGCCTTGATCGGGGCCTGGTGCTCGACCGGCTGCAGGAAGGCATCCAGGTGGAAAATCCAGCCCAGGACGGCGCTGGCGCCGATCACAACGAGGATCAGAGCCAGCGCAAGCGACGCCCGCTCGGTCCAGGACCGACGCGGCAATGTGATAACGTTGTCCATTGGACCCCGACGAGCCTAAGCCTCCATGGCGGCGCGGAGCAACGTGTTTCGGCCGGCGGCATTTGCGCTGGCGGGGGCGGCGCGCCGGCCTCCGGGCCCCTTATCTGCCTGTCAGGGAGGGGGATTGGCCAGCGGAAAGGGCGCGACGGGCCTGTCGGCCGAGGAGGCCTTGAGGTCGGCCGCCCGCAGCAGGGTCAGCGGGCTGTAGGCCAGGCTCCACGACGGCTTGTCGATGCTGCCGGCGAGCTTGACCCGGAAGACGGCGGAAAGGGGCGCGGAGATCGCGTTGAACACCTGGAGGAACGATCGGCTCTCCTGGAAGGGGCGGATCCTCGCCGAGAAATCAAGCAGCCGCCTGTCGATCATGTAGGTGCCCTTCGCATCGATCGCGGAATTCGCGCCGAGCACGCTCACCTCGGAAAAGACGAGTGAGGAATGCTCGATCTTGAACTCGGCCCTGGCCTGGGTGAAGCGGAGCTCCGTCACCTTGAGAAGCCGCGAAAGGCCCCCCAGGAGGGACAGTTCCCCGAGGTCGGCGCCCTGGATCTGGACGGTTCCGTCCCCGACGAAGGAATCGAGCTCGCCAGGCCGGCCTTCGGCGGTCGCGTTCAGGTCGAGCTGAACGTCGGCCTTCTCGCGCGCGAAGGTGTCGAGCGCCGTCGACTGGCCGGCGGCTGCGGAAACATAGCCCGCGGCGGCCGCCGCCGCCTTTCCCAGGCTGGCGCCCGTCACCGCCGCCTTGAACCGCAGGCGCCTGTCGGCCCCCGTCCCGGTCAGGCCCGCCGACCCCGTGACGTTGCCGCCGGCGAATCCCGCATCGATGTCGCCCACGGCGATGTCGTCGTCGTGAAGGTCGAGCTTGAACGAGGCCTTGCTGAACGGGACCCCGTGGACGCGCAGGCCGGCGTCCGAGTGGATGTCCGCGTGGAGCGCCTTGTGCCGCATGCCTGCGGACGCGGGCCCGTCGAAATGCCCGCGGAGGGATATCGAGGGGGCCCTGTCGAACGAGAACGAGGCGAGGGCGTCGGCGCCGGCCTCCGGGAGGAACTTGGCCGCCGGCGAGGGCTCGAGCGTCGACGCAACGTCGATGTCCAGCCCGCTCCAGACCCCGTGCAGGGGTTCCGTCGTCAGCTTGAACGCGCCCTGCGCGCTTCCGGATCCGCGCGTCGCCGCGACCTCGAAGCCTTCGCAGACCGACTGGTCGACGAAGACGCGGGCCCGGACGTCGTCGAATGGCACGCCGAAAAGGACCGGGTTTTTCGCGTCGGCGTAGCCGAACACCGAGAAGACCCTGCCGTGCAGGTAACGGCCCCGGACGTCGACCGTCGCGTCGGGCGGCCTCGAGGGAAAGTCGAAGCCCGTGAACAGGCTCTGCCACCATCCCCCCTGGAACCAGGGCGAGATGTCGAGCGGGCGCAGGCGGCCCTGGAGCAGGTACCTGAACTCCAGCGTGGTGAAATTCTGCTCGTAGGACCCCCCCGCGAGGTTGTCCCCGCTTCGCACAATGGCCTCGTGCGCGGCGAAATTCGTGCCGTCATACGTCACGATGCCGCGCGCCTCGTCTATCTTCACGCCGTAGGCGAGCAGGTTGCGGCCGTCCGCCCGCGCCTTCCCGTGCGAATACTTCCAGCCCGGCGCGAAGTGGACGCTGCCCACGAGCGTCACGGGCTCGGTAAGGTCGACAAACCGCCGGATCGGCACCCGCAGGCGCGCCGACAGGGGATCGAGCAGGCCGGGCGACACGGACGCGTCGAAAACGATGTCGGCCGACTTGGACGCGGGATCGACCTCGGCGCGCGCCGATACCGGGGCGCCGAACAGCCACGCCGAGGCCTCCGCCGCGAATTTCTGCCCGCTCGCGGGCGTCATCCTCACGACGGGCGCGAGGGCCGCCGCGCCCTCCGCGAGGACGGAGACGGCCGTCAGGTCCAGCTGCGTCGGGTCGAACGAGAGGGTGTCGATCCTCAGGATTCCGCGGATGTGGGCCCGGACGCCGGCCGCCGACCCCTTCCCGAGCCGCAGGCTCTGGATCGATGCGGTGGCCGATGCCATCAGAGGCTCGCTGCCGATGAGGGGAAACCGCCCCGTGGCGACGATGTTCTCCGCGTCCAGGGCGATGGGGGCGGACATCTTGAGGCTCGGCGCGCAGAGCTGGGCCTCCACGATCGCGCCGCGGGTGTCGGAGGGGATGAGGACGGCCGTGAGCACGGCACCGCTCAGGGCCGACGTCTGCTGCTCGACGCGGGAGAATTCGCGGCTCAGGGCGACATAGTTCACGGACACGAACTCCGCGAGGGGGAGGGGCGTGGCCTGGACTCCCTCCCGGGCGACGGTCCCAGCGTTGATCGCCCCGCGCGCCGACAGGGAAACCCCCGCCAGGCGGCAGTTCAGGTAGTCGACCGAGAACTCGTCGCTCCTCGAGGTTATGGAGAAGCCCGCGTCGAGGTCCTGCACGATCCGCTCGGCGCTGCCCGACCTCGAGAGCATCGCCGGGATGAAGAGGTCGGCCCCGGTCGCCCGGATCTCACTCGCCTCAAACCGCCCCGCGATCAGGGCCAGCGGGTCCAGCCTTATGTAGATCGCGCGCGCCGTGACGACCGGCTCGCTGAAGGACGCCAGCTTGAAGCGCGCATCCTCGATGAGCACCCGCCCGGAGGGGTCGAAGGTCGCCCGCCCGAACGCGACCGAGACTCCGGACCGGGCGAGGTGGTTCTCGATCGCATGGAGGAGGAAGCGCGGGATCTCCATCCGGCGGACCGAGGCGACATAGGCCTGGGACACCAGCAGCACCGAGAGGACGAGCCATCCGGTCCAGATGCCGACCGTGGCCAGGCCGGAGGCGCAGCGGCGGGCGACCGCGTTGCCGGACTTCTTGATTCCCGCGGGCATCCGTTCAGGGCTGCGTCAGCGTCCAGAGCGCGTCCAGCAGCGGCTGCTCGATCGCGAACACGGCCCCGAAATCCTTGGAGCCCGCGAGCTGCTCCGTGGCCCCGGTGCGCTCGGCGAACCAGAGTGTCATCGTGTTCACCTGCCCGGCCCCCGCGCCGCCGGGAAGGGAAACCGTCGCGTCCAGCCGGTACTTCCATGGGCGCACCTCGCCGGCGGCGAACACCTTCTCGGGGAAGCCGTCCTGCACGAAGCTCGCCGCGCGCAGGGAGCGGAGCTGCGAGAGGACCGTCGTCAGCGCCGACTTCCTCGGGGCGGGCTCGGCGGCGAGCGCCGCGTCCCATGTCTCGCCGTCGGCGAGCCTGTGCGCGTAGATGACCGAGCCGTCGGCCGCGTTGGCGAGGGTCAGCGAGGTGATCCGCGCCGACGCGGGGATGGTCCCGAGCAGCCGCTCGCGCCATGCGAGCGGCGACGCCCCGGTCTCGCGCAGTACGTCGGGCTCCACGGCGTAGACCGACGAGGAGCCCGCGATCCGGGCGTAGGCGACATTCTCGCGGTTCGTGGGAAGCCCGATCTGCAGCGTCAGCTGCGGTATCGTCGAGCCCGCGAGCGTGAGCACGATCTCCCTCTCCGGCCGGTTGAATCCCCAGTCCTCGAGGTCGGCGTTGGTCGGCGCGTCGCTCTGGAACTTGAGCGCGGTCAGGGTCTCCAGCTGGTCGAGGAGGCGCTGGACGGCCGCCGTGTCGGCGGGGAGCGTCTGCGGGCCCTGCGCGCCGCCGCCGCGACGGATGATCTGCCAGCCGGCGGCCTGGCTGCCGGCCGCCGGCTCGAGGCGCTGCAGGTCGAGCTCCGGCTGGTTCGGCGCCGAGAGAGCGATCGAGGTGACCGCGTTCGCGTCGAAGTCCAGGACGTGGCGGTCGCGCAGGTCGTCCGACCCGTTGCGGAGCGTGTCCATGAGGGCCTTCGGGATCGCCACCGTGAAGATCGCCGGGCGGTCCTCCAGCTGGGCGTAGTAGGTCTGGTCCCCCTCCGAGGGTCCGCCCACGTAGAGCGTCTCGCGCCGGTTGTTCCCCTCGAGCGTGACCCGAAGGAGGAACGACGTGGACGGCGCCGCGGCGGGCGGATTCTGCAGGACGAACGACTTGACGCGTAGGGAGTCGAGGCCGTTGATGGCGAGCTCGGTCGCGTTCTTGCCGGCGCGGGCGATGACGGGCGTCTCGAACGACCAGCGGCTGCCGTCCCGGTGAAGCCGGACGCGGACGCCGGAGGGGGCGGCGGTCTGGAGGCTGAGGGAGCGGGCCTCGAACACCGGGATCGAGAACACGATGTCCGACCGCAGCTCGTCGAACGGGATCGCAAGGCTGTCGGCTAGCGAGCGGCCCACCACGTGGACGCGCTCGCCGTCCGGCGACAGCAGATAGAGATGGTCCCCGACCTTTGTCGTGTCCCCGATCCGCAGGACGGTGGTCCTGCCGCCGGGAGCCCCCGGGGCGGACGCCTCGCCCGAGGAAAACGACACGGTCAGCTTGGGCTGGTCGAGCCCGTAGTCCGCGAGCTTCTGGCCGTTCTTCTCAAGGTCGCGGGTGCTGAAGCTCGTCTCGTGCTCCAGGAACTGGAGCTCGTTGAGGATCCGGTTGACCGCGTTCGGGTTCGCCGGCCATTCGACCGGCTTCGTCAGGTACCAGGTGTCGCCCCTGCGCTCCATCCGGAAGCTCGAGCCCGGCGCCGATCCCGTGACCTCCAGGCTCCGGATGTCGGCGGCCTCCGGGCCGAGGACCCTGCGGCGCGCCTCGAGCGACGCCCGCTCGATCCTCCAGTCGCGCTCGAAATAGAAGATGAAAAAGAACAGCGCGACGTTCAGGAAAAGCAGGACGAGGGTTACTTTGGAGCGCATGTCGGTGGGCGGGTGTGCGGTGGGGTTTCTAGCTTCTCCGGGCCCAGTATACGGCGATGCCCAGGAGGGCGGCAATGCCGGGCAGCGCGAGCATCAGCGCGTAGCGCAGGCGGGCGAGCTCGCCCGCGCTGAGCGAAAGCTGGAAGCGGTCGATGGGCCGCGACGGGACGTTGAGCGTGGTGTCGCGCCCGACCGTCCAGTTGACGGCGCCGAGGAACAGCCCCTCGGAGCCGGTGTTGACGATCCTCGCGTTGGAGATCATGTCGCCCGTCCCGACGACGACGATGCGGCCGCCCGGCACGCTGTAGGGCAGGCTGCCCTTGACGGCGACCTTCTCCGAGGCGACGGCGATCCCGAGCCTGTCCGGCGGCTCCATCTGGGGAAGCCCCTTGATGTCGACCCCGGGGGTAAAGGGCTGGATGCCGCGCTGGCGGTAGTCGAGCTCCCCCCAGGCCGTCTTAGACGTGGCCGCGAGGGTCACGACCGTGAGTCCGGCCTCGGCGGGACGGCCGGGCAGGGGCCTCACGCTGCGGGCGTTGCCGATGCGCAGCGGCTCCTTGTAGTCGAGCAGCGCCTGCGTGATCGGATGCTGCGCGAACGCCAGGACGATGAGGTCCCCGTCCTCGGTCATGTTGTCGGAGCCCAGGTCGATGATCAGGTCGTCGTCGACCAGGACGCCCCAGTCGTCGATGAGCAGGTCCCTGAGCCCGGGCTGGGTGCCCGCCGCGATGAACAGGATGAGCCTGCCGGCCTGCGCGCCCAGGTACTGCCGGAGGAGCTCCTGCTCATAGGGGGTGTACGGGTCCTGCGGCGCGACGCTCACGAGCACCGCCGTGTCGGGCGGGATCTTGCCCGCCGTGGCGAGGTCGAGCGTGTCGACGTCGTAGTTGCGCAGGCGCAGCTGGTCGCGGACGATCGAGAGGCCGCGCGCCGGGTCGACGTCGTCGGGGCGCAGCTCGGCATGGCCGACGAGGAAATATATCTTCTTCCTGTCCGGGTTCGAGACGTCGAGGATCGCGTCGGTCACGGCCTGCTCGCCCGTGAACGCCTTGCGGACCTTGTTCTCTGCGCGGTAAAGGTCGGCGACCGTGAGAACGCGCCGCTTGTCGCCGCACTGGAGCAGCACCATGCCGGCCTGCTCGATGCCGTACTTCTCGGTCTTGCGGCGGTCCTGGTAGATGTCGACCTTCTCGACGGTCACCTGTCCCGGCGGATTGGCCTCGGTGGCGTAGACGTACTCGCGCAGCAGCCCCTCGACCTCGGGATCGTCCGTCTGGCCGTCCCAGGTGACCACGATGTGGATCGGCCGGGTCAGCTCGCGCAGGTAGGAAAGGGTCTCCGCCGAGAGCGAATACCGCCGGTAGCGGGTGAGGTCGAAGCGCCAGGCATGGGTCCTCGCCAGGTAGTTCAGGCCGCCGACGAACGTCATGAAGAGCACGGCCTGCAGGACGAGGTTGAAGGTGCGGATCCATCGGGCGGCTCGGGAGCTGTCGATCACGGGAATGGGTCCGGGCCTAGCTGTGGAGGAGCTTCGCCTCGACGCTCAGGATGCTGAATATCAGCGCGAGGACGGTGCCGCTCAGGTAGAACAGAAGCTCGCGGGTGTCCACGACCCCCCGCGTGAAGTCCTGGAAATGCTGGGAGATCTGGGCGTAGGCCACCGCGTCCTTGAGCGGCGCCAGCGACTCGCGGTCGAGCCACGAGACGCTGCCGAGGTAGCGTCCGCCGAAGATGATCCCGATGAGGATGACGGTGCAGAGGATCCCGGCCACGGACTGGTTGCGCGAGAGGGAGCTCGTGAAGACGCCGATCGATATGAACAGGAGGCCCGAGATCGCGATGAAAAGGTATCCGCCGACGATGGGACCCGGGTCGATCAGGCGGGGGTCGCCCGCGAACCTCTTGAGGATGTAGAAGAGGCCCGAGGTGGAGGCCCAGAAGGCGATGTAGAGCAGGTACGCGGCGCTGTACTTGCCGAGCACGACCTCGGTCGTCGTCACGGGCGTTGTCAGGAGCGTCTCGATGGTCCCGAGCCGGCGCTCGTCCGCAAGGCACTTCATCGTGAGCAGCGGCACCATGAAGATCACCGGCAGGAAATACACCTTGAAGAAGACGGTCGCGGGCGAGTCCACCTGCGGCGCCGTGCTGTACTGCTCGAGGATGCCGGTGAACATGAATCCCATGAGCGCGAGGAAGGCGACGCCCGCGATGTAGGTGCTCGGGCTGACCAGCAGCATGCGGACCTCATGCGCGAATATCGTGAAGTAGTGCTTCATGAGCGCCCCCGGTCCTTCGGGTCCTCCGCCACCGCGTCCCAGCTCCTTCGCGTCGCCGCCAGGAACACGTCCTCCAGGGTCGGTCGCGCCCGGCTGAGCGCGCGGACGCGCAGTCCCTCGGACAGGCACGCGCGCAGGATCGCCTCGCCCGCGTCCTCGTCGCTGATGGTCTTGAGCTTGATCTTCCGGAAGCCCAGGTCGTCCGGCGGTCCCTCGGACGCGACGGACAGCCCGGGGACGATCGAGCCCAGGACGAATGGCAGCGACCCCATCGGCCCCGCGGCGTCGATCTCGTAGGCCGACTGCCCCAGGACCTCGCGCCGGAGCTCGGCGGGCGTACCCTGGGCGACGATCCTGCCCTGGTTGATGATCAGCACCCGGTCGCACGTCATCTCGATCTCGGGAAGGATGTGGCTCGAGATGAGCACGGTCATCCGGCCGCGCAGGCTGGCGATCAGGTCGCGGACGATCAGGATCTGGTGCGGGTCGAGGCCTATCGTGGGCTCGTCCATGATGATGACGGGCGGCTCCGCGAGCACGGACTCCGCGATGCCGACACGCTGCCGGAAGCCCTTCGAGAGCTTGCCGATGATCTTGTGGCGGACCCGCTTCAGATCGCACAGCTCGAGGACCTCGTCTATCCTGGAGCCCAGCTTGCGGCGCGGGACCTCCTTGAGCCTGCCCCGGAAATAAAGGTATTCGCTCACGCGCATGTCCTCGGGCAGGGGGTTGTTCTCGGGCATGTAGCCGATCCGCCGCTTGACGGCGTCGGGCTCGTCGGAGACCCGGAACCCGCAGATCGAGACCTTGCCGGAGGTCGCGGGAAGGTATCCCGTCAGGATCCGCATCGTCGTCGACTTGCCGGCGCCGTTGGGCCCGAGGAACCCGATGATCTCCCCGCGGGGGACCGTGAAGCTGATGTCGTTGACCGCCGTCACTCCCGCGTAGGTCTTCACCAGGTGGGACACTTCGATGGCCGGCTGCTCGGGGGTTTCAGGCATGCCCGTCTTGGGTTCGAAGGCGGCCTCAGCCGCCCTTGTCGACCGTGACCTCGACGGCGCGGTATGCGCGCGTCTGGCCGTTCTCCCCGCGAAGGAGCAGCGAGCCGACGTCGTCGACGCCGAGGACCCTTCCGCGCCGCTTTCGGCCGGCCGCCGTCACGGTCACGTCGCGCCCCCGGAGCGCGTCGTGCCTGTTCCAGAGCTCCGCGAACGAGTCGACGTGGTCCCCCTCGATGAACCGCTCATAGGCCAGCAGGACGCGCCCGATCAGCGCGGCCGTGAGACGGTTCAGGTCGACGGGCGCGCCCGCCAGCTCCGAGAGCGAGACCGCGCTCTTCGCGAGGTCGGCCGGCCATTCGTCCGGCGGGCTGTTCACGTTGAGACCCAGCCCGAGGACCAGGTCGCGTATCTGGTCCGCGTCCACCCGCGCCTCGGTCAGAATCCCGCCGGCCTTCCGGCCGTTGAAGACAATGTCGTTCGGCCACTTTATCCCGGGAGCCACGGGCACGAACTTCGAGACGAGCTCGCAGATCGTGACCCCCATCCAAAGGGTGAAGGTCTGCATCCTCTCGGGCGCGATCCTGGGGCGGAACGCGAAGCTCGAATACAGGTTGCCGTTCGCCTCGCTGTGCCAGACCCGGCCGAAGCGGCCCCGCCCCCGCGTCTGCTTCTGCGCGAAAACGGCGAACGGCGCGGGCCGACCGGCCGCGAGCTGCCGGGCGGCCTCGTCGTTCGTGCTGTCGACCTCGTCCAGGATCGCGAACGTGAATCCCTTCCTGCGGACCTTCAGCTGGGCCTCGACCAGGCCGGCGTGAAGCATCCTGGGGCGCCTCGAAAGCCGGTAGCCGCGCGCGGGCATCGCCTCGAAGCCGAATCCCTGGGCCCGCAGCTTCTCCATCTGGTGCCAGATCGAGACGCGGCTGACGCCGAGCTTGGAGGCAATCGCCCCGCCCGAAACCCAGCCCGGCTCGGCTGCAAGCAATTCCCGCAGGATCAGCGTCTCGGTCACCGACCCCCGCCCCCCGAAAATCCTCCGTTGCCCCCGGGCCCCCCCCACGTCTCCTCGATGGGTCGAAGGTAGGTCTCCTGGCTCTCCTTGAGGATGTACTTGCTCTCGGCGGAGTCGCCCCCGGCGGCCATCGCGCGGGCCGTGTCGCTGAGATCGTCGATGCTCGCCTGGCGCTCCTCATCCAGGTACATCTCGTAGGCGATCTTCGAATTGAGCCCCAGAAGGTTGCCAAAGCCCAGGCCGGGATGATTCTTGAAGGACAGGTTCACGAGCCCGTCGGCCGTGTAGAGATCGCGGTTGCGAAAAACGAGGGGCCTGGTCTCGCGGACCACGTACTTGGGCAGGCGCGGAATCTCGTTCTTGGGCTTGTCGATGTCGCGCAGGTCGGTGGCGGCGTCGGGCGGGGCCACGGGCGTGGGTGTCGGCGGGCTGTACCTGGGCATTCCCGAGTTGATGTCGGCGGCGATCCGCGACGAGACGGGCCTGCCGGAGTCGTCCGGCTCGGCGGCCTGCGCCGGGACGGGCGTCGGGGCCTTGGCGGCGAGCACGGCGTTTTCCGCCGAACCGGGCGCCGCCGCGGGTGCCTGGTCGACCGTCGCGGGCGGGGGAGCGGGTGGGTTCTGGGCCGCGGCGGGCGCGGCGGCCGCCATGACGGCGAGGAGCATCTTTGAGGCGCGGTTCAACATGACTTCCTGTGGAGAAACCTAGCGCGGGTTAAGGTTCCAAGCAAACCCTATCCTTGAAGGGACCTAGCCCGGGCCGACCGCGCTATTCCCTGACCTGTCCCGTGCCGGTCACGAGCCACTTGTAGCTGCAGAGTTCGCGCAGCCCCATGGGCCCGCGCGCGTGGAGACGGTCGGTGCTGACCCCGATCTCCGCGCCGAACCCGAACTCAAACCCGTCGTTGAAGCGAGTGCTCGCGTTCCAGAACACCGCGGCGCTGTCGACCCCCGCGAGGAACGCCGCCGCGGCGGCCTCGTCGGCGGTGACGATCGCGTCGCTGTGCGCGGACCCATCCCGGTTGATCGTCGCGATGGCCTCGTCGACCGAGGCCACCACCCGGATTGCGACCACCAGGTCGAGGAATTCCGCCGTGAAGTCCCCCATCGAGGCCGGCTCATGGGCGATTCCGGCGGCCGCCAGGATCGCGGCCGACGCCGCGTCGCACCGGAGCCGCACGCCCTTGGCGGCGAGCGCGGCTCCCACCCGGGGGAGGAGGGCGCCCGCGACGCCCGCGTGGAGGAGAAGCTGCTCGGCCGCGTTGCACACGCCCGGACGCTGGGTCTTGGCGTTCACTACAATCGACTCCGCCATGGCGGCATCCGCCGCCTTGTCCACGTACACGAAGCACACGCCGGTGAAGTGCTTTATGACCGGGATCGTGCTGTTCTCGGCCACGAACCGGATGAGGCCCTCGCCCCCGCGCGGGATGATGCAGTGGATGTGGGAGTCGAGCCTAAGCAGGATGTCCAGCGCGGCCCGGTCCGTCGTCGGGATCAGCTGCACGCAGTCTCCGGGGAGCCCGGCGGAGGCTATCGACTCCGAGATCAGCGCGGCGAGGGCCCGGTTGGACTCGAAGCTTTCCCGGCCGCCCCGCAGGATCGACGCGTTGCCGCTCTTGAGGCAAAGGACCGCGCAGTCCACGGTGACGTTCGGCCGGGCCTCGTAGATGATGCCTATGACCCCGATGGGGACCCGCACCTTGCGAAGCCTGAGGCCGTTCGGCCGGGTCGACTCGTCGAGGACCTCGCCGAGCGGGTCGGGAAGCGCCGCCACCTGGCGCACGGATTCCGCGAGCTGCGTGAGCCGGGCCGGCGTCAGGGTGAGGCGGTCGACCTGCGCCGCGGAAAGCCCGTTTTCCTGCGCGGCGGCGAGATCGAGCCGGTTGGCGGCGGTCAGGGCGCCATGGGAGCGGTCGATCCGCCCCGCGAGGTCCACGAGCGCCGCGTTCCTCGCCCGAGTAGGGGAGACCGCGAGCGCCAGCGAGGCCGCGCGGGCGCGCGCGGCCATGGAGGTGATCAGCGTTGCAAGGTCCTCGGACATCGGAAGCCGCCCACTGTCGCCCCCGCAAAGCGCTTCAGCAAAGGAAATGTGAGGGCCGCGCCCGTCAGTCGAAGATCCTGCCCCTGTTGAACCGCCACACGGAGACGCCCATCACGATGGCGGTTATGAGCGAGAGATATCCCAGCGTGGGAAGGAGCTCGACAAGGGTGTCGTGGGACCAGAGCACCTGGCTGAATCCCTCCATCGACCAGTACACGAGGGTGAGCTTGCTGAACCGCTGGATGACCTCGGGCATGAGGCTGACGGGAAACCAGGCCCCGCCGATCGCGGACATGAGCAGGATCACGAAGGTCGATAGCCCCCGCGCCGATTCCTGGGTGGGGGAAATGGCGGCGATCAGCATCCCGAACGAGGTGCAGGCCGCCGCCGCGAACACGCACACGACGACGAGAAGCCCAAGGTGGCCGCCGATCTCGATCCCGTAGAGGAGGTGGCCGGCAAGGAAGAGGGTCATGAGCTGCAGAAGGCCAAGGCAGATCCCGTAGAGAAACTTGCTCCAGAGGATGTCGCCGCGGGTCACCGGGGCCGACAGCACGCGCTGGAAGATCCCGTGTTCCTTTTCCCGGAACAGCGCGGTGGCCGACGCCGTGACGGCGAACAGCAGGAACTGCATCGCCCAGCCGCCGACCAGGAGGGTCGCCTCGGGGGACTTCACGTCCCTGCCCGCCACCTGGACATTGTCGACCTTTACGATCCTTGAGAACACATCCGGGGTGTCCGTCGCCGCCGCGCCCGCGGCAGGGGGCGTATCGCTGTCGCCGACCCGGCCCAATCCCAGGTCGCCGTTCTCCAGGCGACTCTTGATCCTGGCTTCGTCGCCTCCGAACGCATCGGAAACGGCGGTTGCCAGGGATGAATTGAAACGGTCGAGGCGGGGGTCCCCGAGATAGGCTCGCGCCCGCGCCTGCAGCGACTGGCCCAGGAGCTCGGGCACCTTGGAAAAAAGGTCCTTCTGCAGGATGCCGCTCACCATCTGGGCTTCGATCTCGTTCCGGGGGTTCGAGTAGGTCTTGAGGTGGATCCCGATGCTGTCGGTCCGGATGACGTCCCTCGGTATCACGAGGGCGAACCTGAAGTCATCCGCGCGCATGAGCGGACGCAGGTCCTCCTCGGTGAGCGGCCGCGTTGTCTTGTCGGGGTTGACGAATTTGGTCAGCACCTTGAACGTTTTCTCGGCCTTGAGCGCGTCCACAAGGCGCGCGGCGGCGGGATTGTCGCTTTGGTTGACGACCGCGACCGGTATCCCGGCCGGTCCGGGACTGGAGGAGTTCACGTGGAATATCTGGCCCAGGAGGTAGATCAGGGCGAACGGGACGAGAAACGTCAGCGAGATCGACGCCTTGTCCCGGAAGAACAGGGCAAAGTCCTTGCGAAGGAGAACGAGGATGGGATTCATGTCATTCGCGAAGGACGCGGCCCGTGAGCTGGAGAAACACGGACTCGAGGGTGGGCCGCTGGCTTGTGAATAGGCGCGGCGGAAGGGCGTGGGCCTCGGTGAGGGTGTAGAACGCGCTCATGGGATAGCCCTGCCTCGGCCGGAAACGGTGCACGCCGTCCACGATCGCCAGCTCCCCGATCGCCGCGAGGTCCCCCAGGATGGCCGCCGTCGCCGGCGAGGAGGGGAAGCGGATCTCCTCCTCGAACGGAAGCTGCTCGATGAGGCTGTCGATCGTGCCGAGCGCCAGGATCTTCCCGCGGTCGATGATGCCGATCCGCGAGCAAAGCCGGGTCGCCTCCTCCATGTAGTGCGTCGAATAGATGATCGTCATCCCCCCTCGATTGAGCTCCTGGAGGAAGTCAAAGATCGCGTTGCGCGACTGCGGGTCGACGCCGACTGTCGGCTCGTCGCAGAGCAGCAGACGGGGCTCGTGAAGGAGCGCCGCGGCCAGGTTGAGGCGCCGCTGCATCCCGCCGGAGAACTCCTTGACCAGGTCCTTCCTGCGGTCGGCAAGCTGCACCGCGTCGAGCACATGGTCGATCCGCCGCCCGAGCCCGGAGCCGCGCAGCCCGTAGAGTTCGCCGAAGATCCGGAGATTCCGCTCGGCGCTCAGGTCCTCGTAGAGGGCGATGTGCTGGGGGACCAGGCCGAGCGAGCGGCGCGCCTTCGCCGAGCCCGCGGCCACGCCGGCCCCGTCGACGGTGAGCGTGCCGCCGTCGAGGGGCCGCAGGCCGGCGATGAGCGACATGAAGGTCGATTTCCCGGCGCCGTTGGGGCCAAGCAGGCCGAAGAACTCCCCGGGCGCGATGTCGAGCGACACGCCGTCCAGGGCCGCGAGCGAGCCGAAGCGCTTCACGACGCCTTTCGCTGAAACGAGGGGGGATTGCGGGATCATCTTGGCTGGAGGATGGACTGCAGCGCCGCGACGTGGCCGGCGAACGCCAGGCGACCGGCGGGCGTCACGGCGACAAAGGTCTTCGGCCTGCGGGCGACGAACTCCTTTTCAAGCGTGATGTATCCCCTGGCCTCGAGCGTCGCCAGGTGCGCCCCGAGGTTGCCGTCGGTGAGGCCCAGGTTGTCCTTCAGGTAGCTGAAGTCCACCCGTGCCCGCGCGCCCAGCTGGCAGAGCGCCGACATGATCTGGAGCCGGGCCGGCTGGTGGATGATGGGATCGAGCTCGTTCATGCCGGATTACCGCCATCCATAGCGGACATAGAATCCGCTGCCGAGGAGCACGAGGCCCAGCAGGAGCGTCACGGCCCAGAACAACGCGGGCAGGAGCAGCAATGTCGCGACGGTGAGCGCGGTCACCGCGAGGCCGATCCAGAACCAGAAATTGGCAAACCAGATTCCCGCGACCATGTAGAGCTGCATCCAGAGCACGGTGAAGTAGGCGTAGGCCGCCTTGTACGAGTGGAAATCATAGGAGCGCAGGTCGCCAAGGAGAAGGGGCCAGACGAAATAGCCGAACATGAGAAGGGTGGCGCAAACCCCGATGAAGCGCCGGTCCACCTTGCTTCGAATCTGCCGGCCCTGGACATACCCGATCAGGAGGGTGGCGACAAGGCCCGCTCCCGAGATCCAGAAGTTCGCGCGAAGGGCACCTTGGTCGTACGCCCAGTTCACCAGGGACATGGCAACCCATGCGCCACCCCAGATCCAGAGATAGACATGTCCCCGGTGGGTTCGGATCGCGCGGCGCATGGCCTCGCGCGACGTTTCAATTTCCTGCAGCGCCTTCGCTGCTTCATCCGGCGAAATGTTCATTGCAGAGTACTCTATACAACAGAGTAATCTGTCGAATGAATTCGCCATGATTTTTTCAAACAATTGAATACAAGCCATTTGTCACAGACAATACCCTGGCATTCGCAGCCGAAGCCCAGGATTTCAACGCCCCAGTCCCCGCCGCTTCACGTCGGGCCATGCCGAATCAGGAATCATCGGGCCAAGGTGGCGGACGGTCTCGGAGCCCATGACGGACGCGAGTGCGCCGCTGGCCGCCGGCGTGAGGCCCCGGAGATAGCCGAAAAGAAATCCCGCAGCCCAGGCGTCGCCCGCGCCGTTCGTGTCGACCACGTCGGCGACGTGCACCGGCGGGATCCTCTGGATCGTGTCTCCCTCGGCTATCCACGCCCCCTCGCGGCCCATCTTGACCGCTGCGATGACCCGGTGGGATGCGAGCCCGCGCGCGAGCGCCGCATAGTCGCCGCCGCTGCCCGGATAGAGGGCCCGGATCTCGTCCTCGTTCGCAAACACGATGTCGATCCCGCGGCCGAACTGCTGGAACATCCAGTTGCGCGAACCGTTGACGATCTCGAACGACGAGAGGTCCAGGCTGATCGTGCACCCGGCGGCGCGGGCTGAATTGAGCACCGCCTCGCAGAGCGCGTGGTTGAACACGAGGTAGCCCTCGATGTGCGCATGCCGGACGCCGCGGAAATCCGCGGGCGAGATTTCCCCGGGCGACAGGGTCATCGCCGCCCCCAGGCTCGTGCGCATCGTCCGCTGGGCGTCGGGGGTGACGAGGGCCAGGCAGCGCGCGTTGCTCACGGAGCCATGCTTGAACCGGCCCACGTCGACGCCCGCCACCCTGAACCTCTCCACGTAGGTTCGCGCGAGGTCGTCGTTCCCGACCTTGCCTATGAACGTGGTCCTCAGCCCCAGGCGGGCGGCGTTGAACGTCGCGTTTGCGGCCGACCCGCCCGTCGAGAGCGAGGGGGGCGAATCGAGAAGCGAGATGATCCGTGCCATCTCGGCGTCGTCCACGAGGACCATGCCCCCCTTTTCGCCGGGCACATGGGAGAGGAAGGACTCGGGGACCTGCGCCACGAGGTCCACGATGGGGTTGCCTATCCCGGCCAGCTCAAACTCGGGCGCGGTCTCCTTCATCGCGGCGTCACTCGGCGACCGTGAGGCTCGTCACAAGGAGGGGTTCGTCGTCGATCTCGATCAGGATGGAATACTCGCCCGGCCGCTGGAAGCTCAGGTTGCGGATCTCATTGATCAGGTTGATCCGGGCGAGGGGGCCCTGGGATTCAAACGGAGCGCTCGATCAGGGGCTTCGGGTCGGTGGGATCCAGGCCCATGGAGATCTTCATCACATGGGGTCCCGACGCGACGTCGGTCAGCGTCATGAACCAGACCATGTGCGGATGCACGACGGGGAACCGCTTCGCCATGATGTTGGAGAAGACCCCCAGGATGGTGTGCTTTCCCGTGCCCGGGTCGATGTGCACGGCGTCGCACAGCAGCCATGCGAGGAGCTGCGGCTTGGATTTCACGTTCGACCGGTCCACGGACGCCGAGTTGGAGGCGGGCGGGGGACGTGGGCAATTCATTTTGCATGGGCGGAATGGGTTCCTAATCTGCGGCGTGTTCGATTCGCTTGCGGAGTATCCCCATTGGTTTGTCGTTG